>CAZXQI010000010.1:0-48764 GCA_964643005.1 uncultured Saprospiraceae bacterium
AAACCCTGTCAACCAAACCAAACATGCTTTGGCCGCTTAATAGCTCAACGCGTTTAAAATAATATTTGAAACATTGATAGCCCCAATACCCAAGCCTTGTCCACGTATTAAAAAAAGTTGCAGATATGAAAATTAAAGGGTTACCCCCATTTGTTAAGTCTTTTTTGCTTTTTTTGCTTTGCTCCTTTTACATTTTGGCGCAGGCGATAGCTCAAGACGACATTTCTATAGAAATCATCCCGACTTGCCCAAATTCAAGTACAGGGCAAATAATACTGAGTGTCACCAATGGCAGCTACGCTCCTCCCTTTCTTTTCACTTGGAAGGACAACAATGGAAACATCCTTTTCCAAGAAGAAACAAATGGCAGTAGCGTATTCTCGAATTTGACCCAAGGAACGTACTGTGTCAATATTTTATCACTAACGGATGGGTGTAGTGCTCAATCCTGTGAACTGGTAGTAGGTGCTGGCCCCGTAATAAACAACATCACCCCCATCTGCATCTGCGACTACGGCAGCGCCGAGCTTGAAGTATCTGGCGGCAGCGGGGATTACAGCTATTCTTGGGGCTTCTGGTTAGGTACTTATTCAAACGAGGAAACTCCGGTCATCATACACTCCGGTTTTGGGAATGAGCCGGAAACACACACCGTGACCGTCACCGATAACCAGACAGGTTGCCAGGCTACCGCAAGCACAGAGGTCGGATATTGCACTGGAATCGGCCTCGCTTCCTACATCGAGGTTGCTCCCGACTGTAACGCAGAAGGGACAAGCACCATCAGCGTGCAGTTGCCTTCCGGCATAGCTGTTGGGTCATACGAGTACAGATGGACAAAAGTGGGGTTCGGGCTTGTGGAGTTTGACCCCTCCACAGATGGTATTGCATCATTGGAGAACGCAGAACCGGGTGAATACTGCCTCAACCTCCGTACCATGAACGGGTGCGACGAAACGGTTTGCGGCATTATCGTCAAGGACATGCCCGCCCCCGCCCTAACTTACACTATTTCATCAAACGGGGGCAATAGTTGGACATTAAGCACAATAGTAGCAAGCTCAGGGTCTGGCCCTTTTGCCTACCTATGGGATGATTTCAACCAATCCACGACCCCAGCGATAACAGTGAATGGAATTGGCACTTACAATGTGACTGTTACGGATGCTGTCAGTTCCTGTACGGCTGTGGCTGTCATAAAAATGGTCAACTGTCACGAGATAGAACAGGCGCTTTCTCCCCCTATCGGCATTGAGGCTGTTGTGACTCCAATCCTCTCCGGCGGAAGCTTGGGGGCAATTGACATAACAAATGTAAGCGACCAGTTCCCTGGGTACGATTTCAACTATATCTGGAGCAACGGGAAAACGACGGAAGATATTGACGGTCTTTCAGCCGGAACGTACAGGGTCACTATCACCTCGGGCGATTGCAGCTTTTCATCCAAGATGGGACAGTGGACAGTGTGCGGGTTCTCCGTCGGATTCGAGGTTTATCTGTTCTCCAACAGTTGTGATTTTGGAGATTTGCATTTAAATATCACCCCCAGCGACAACTATTCTGTTCTGTGGGCGCCGCCAGTTGCCACTTCCCAGTCTAACTCCTTAAATGTTTCTGCAGAATACGGGGTACAACACTGTGTCACCATCAGCCAAGCCCCTGTCCCGGTTGTCTCATTTTTTTCTCTCAGCATTACATTTGATACACCGCCTTATTTTTTTAAAAAAAGTTTCCTCATTCCTTCCCTGAGGACTCAGATTCAAAAACCGGCGACGCATCATTTTTTGATGGCCGTTTTTTTCTCCCAATATTTACCATTTGAAAAATTTTGGAACACAGCCGAAGATGCCAATTCACTATATAAATTTTAAAAAAAATAGAAAACCGGAAAAGCCTGATATTTTGCGATGCAGCGTCCGCTATTTTTAGGCTGGTTTTAAAAAAACATTTTCAAAAAGTCATGCGAAGAGAGCGGTTCTTATTTTTTAAAAAGTAAAAACTACACGATGATAGTAACTTTTCAAATCAATTATGGCGTAGCGGAAGGAGAAGGTATCGCCATCCGGTTTAGGATAAATAGAGAAGAGCGGGAGTTGCTTTGCCACAGTTTTGATAATGCCAACTGGCAGGGTAGTTTGGAACTGACAGAAGGCAGTCAGGTCGAATATCAGTACCTGCTCCATTCGCTCAAAGGCGCCATAAGCGAGCACGGCGCATACCGCCGACTGAATATTCCGGCAGGCTGCGGGCAGGTTTTTTGTCGCGACTTCTGGAGACCGTCTTACGAAGTAGAGCGCGCCTTTTTTTCTACGGCTTTCAGAGATGTCATTTTTAAAAGAAAGACGACATCTAAAAAAACGGCGACTTCTTCGGGAAGCGGCAACAAAGTCGTCTTTCAACTTTACGCCTCGGCCATACCGCAGCACCTGCGTTTTTGCGTGCTGGGCAGGGGTCCCCTCGGCGACTGGGAAACTCCGCTCCTGCTGTCGGATGAGAACTTCCCCTTCTGGCAGGCCTCTATCGAACTGGAAGGACAGACGGCTGATTTTGAATACAAATACGCCTATTACGACGAGGCTGCCGGCGAAGTGGTAAGTTGGGAAGAAGGCGCCAATCGCCGCCTGCTTTTCACCTTTCCGACCGGAGATAGTAATGCCGTCGTGCTGACGGATGAGAGCTTCCGCTATGGCGAAGACCGCTGGCACGGAGCGGGCGTAGCGGTTCCGGTTTTTTCTCTGAGAACTCAAAAGGGCATGGGAATCGGCGAGTTTGGCGACCTCAAACTGCTCGTGGACTGGGCGGTGAAGACAGGGCTGAAACTCGTGCAGGTGCTGCCCGTGAATGATACTATCGCTACTAAAACCTGGACGGACAGCTATCCCTATGCTGCGATCTCCGTTTTTGCGCTGCACCCGCTGTATGTCCATCTGCCGGACATTGCGAAGCTGAAAGATAAAAAGGCGGAGGAGCGAATGAGGAAAGCCGCCGAACGACTCAACCGTTTAGATGCGATTGATTTCGAGCAGGTGCTAAAAGCCAAGTTTGAATTTTTCAAACTGCTTTTCACTCAGGAAAAAGAAACCTTTTTAAATGATGAGTCCGCCCGGAAGTTTATCGAAGACAATGCGGAATGGCTCAAACCTTACGCCGCCTTTTGCCACCTGAGAGACCTGAACGGGTCGGTGCGTTTTGATACGTGGAAAAAGCATCAGGTTTTTTCGGAAGAGGTTGCGGTTGCGCTGTGCGATTCCGGCTATGCTCATTTTGAAGAGCTGGAACTATACTACTTCATCCAGTACCATGCCCACCGGCAGTTGCGGGAGGCTGCGGAATATGCCCACAGCCGGGGCGTCGCGCTGAAAGGCGATTTGCCCATTGGCATCTATCGGTACAGTTGCGACGCATGGATGGCGCCGCAGCTGTACAATATGAACGGCCAGTCCGGCGCTCCTCCCGACCCTTATTCCGACGATGGTCAGAACTGGGGCTTTCCCACCTATAATTGGGAGGAGATGGAAAAAGACGGCTTTGCCTGGTGGCGACAGCGCATGATTCATCTGGCCCGCTATTTTGACGTACTTCGCATTGACCACATTCTCGGCTTTTTCCGGATTTGGGAAATTTCCAATCAGCAGGTGGTGGGAACGATGGGGCTTTTCAATCCCCGCCTGCCATATTCCAGACAGGAGCTGGCGGCCTTTGGCCTGCGGGGAGACCTGGAGCGCTACACCCGGCCTTATATACGGGGTCATTTTTTGGAAAAAATATTTGGCGGGGATGCGGATTATGTCCGCAGGACTTTTTTGGATGAAAGTGTTTTCAGCATTTTTAGTCTGAAGGCCTTCGTGGATACGCAGGCGAAAATCAGGGACGTCTTTTCTCAAAAAAAATACGCCGCAAAAAAACATTTAGAAAAGCCCCTGATGAAATTGGTGGGCGAAGTGTTGCTGCTCGAAGAACCAGCTCAGCAGGGTTTGGCCTTCAATCCCCGCATTACCCTAAACACTACTTACTCTTACCGGGAATTGAGCGAGCAGGAAAAGAAGATTTTCGACCATCTGTACAATGAATATTATTACAATCGCCACGACGAGTTCTGGCGGCGGCAGGCGGTTTGGAAATTACCGGTACTGCTGGAGGCGACCAATATGCTGATTTGCGGCGAAGACCTGGGCATGATTCCAAAGACGGTTCCGGGTGTGATGAAAGACTTGAACATCCTTTCCCTCGAGATACAGCGGATGCCAAAAGGCGCCACGGAATTTGGCTGGCCGGAGAAGTACCCGTATTCCTCGGTTTGCAGTCCGTCTTCGCACGATATGTCCACCATCCGGGGCTGGTGGGAAAGCGACTCCGAGCGCTCACAACGATTTTTTCAAAATAGTCTGCACGGGAAGGGAGCGGCGCCCCGGGAATGTACGCCCGGAATTGTGGAGGCTGTCAATGTCCAGCATTTGCGCTCGCCGAGTATGTGGGCCATTTTCCCCATTCAGGATTTGGTCGGAATGGATGCGAACCTGCGCCGACCGGATGCCGCATCCGAGCAAATCAACGACCCGGCTATTACTCCTCATTACTGGCGATTTCGGTTTCACCTGACCGTGGAGAAAATGTTGGCGGCTGATGGTCTGAATCAGAGAATCAGGAAAATGCTGGCGGAGTCGGGGAGGTAGTAGTTGAAGTGCGGAACCTGATCGTCTTTAATCTTTTTTAAAAGTCTGCCTTTTGAATTTAAACCGACATTGCTAATAAGCCCGGCGCCTATGTTGACTTTAGCGCCTCAGACAAAGATATGTTGATGAGCAGGCGGACTTTGATTTTTTAAATTCATTCTTTACAGTCATACTAATAATACATTTTTGAGGTATTAAACTATTTGAAATAGAAAAATGGGCGCGACAAAAGCACGCTTTATTGGTATTATTTATTGCTTTATAATTATCTGAATAAATATCTTATTTTTATAAATAATGTATTTAATTATTTATTTATACAAAAATACAGATAGAGGGCGGCCTGTGCGATATATATTATTGCCATTGTTCATCCTGTTTTTTTTCCAAAATATTTATGGACAAACAGACTGGAAGCGAAAGGTGACCCCTGCTGTTCTGCAAGCCGTTTCGGATGAAGGCGCCGCTAATTTCATTGCGCTGATGGCTGAGCAGGCCGATGTTGGCGAGGCTCGGTTTTTACCTTTAAAGAAAGATAAAGGCGCTTATGTTTTTCAAAAACTCAGCGAAACCGCCGAGCGTACGCAGGCCAGGGTAGTGGATGTACTTCGACAGTTTAAGGCGCCTTATCAGTCTTTCTGGATTATCAATGCAGTGCAGGCAAAAGGCGGAGAGGATATTCTTCAGGCGTTGGCGGCGCTGCCGGAGGTGAAAGCAATTCTGACTAATCCCAGCGTGAAATTTCAGGAACCGGAAATTGTACACAACCTGACCCCGGAAGCAGTGACCTGGGGGATTAGCAAAATTCAGGCTGATGCAGCATGGGCCGAAGGCTTCACCGGAGTAGGCGTAGTCATTGGAGGCCAGGATACGGGATATGAGTGGGAGCATCCTGCGCTCAAATCCTCATACAGAGGCTGGGACGGAAATACGGCAGACCATAACTATAACTGGCACGATGCCATTCATGGGATTGATCCGCACAATAACGGCAACAATCCCTGTGGATTGAATTCTCCCGAGCCTTGCGATGACCACTATCATGGAACTCACACCATGGGCACGATGGCGGGCAGTAACGAGATTGGCGTAGCGCCGGGCGCTGAGTGGATAGCCTGCCGAAACATGGAGAGAGGCTATGGTATGTTTTCTTCCTATATGGAATGTTTTCAATGGTTCCTCGCTCCGACAGACCTCAATAATGAAAACCCAGGCCCAGACCTTGCGCCGCATGTTATCAATAACTCCTGGTACTGCCCTGAAGAAGAAGGCTGTAATACTGGTAATTATGCGATTATGGAAGGAGTTGTCAACAACCTCGTCAGTGCGGGGGTTGTCGTGGTAGTTTCTGCCGGGAACTCTGGCTCCGGCTGCGGAACCATTAATGAGGCGCCTGCGATGTTTCCCGGGAGCTTCTCTGTTGGAGCGACAAGCTCCGATGACCAGATAGCCGCCTTTAGCAGCCGGGGGCCGACGACTTACAACAGCGTCACCTACATCCAGCCCAATGTTTCTGCACCGGGTGTCGGGGTCAATTCGAGTATCCCGAATGGAAGCTATGCCTTTCTAAACGGTACGAGCATGGCAGGTCCGCACGTTGCCGGAGCCGTTGCGCTAATGATCTCTGCTAATCCGGATCTGGCAGGGCAGGTGTCTCAGATTGAAGATATCCTCCAGATGACTGCTACCGGAAAGACTTCTGCGCAGGATTGCGGAGGAACCCCGGGTAGCGAAATTCCCAATAACACCTTTGGCTATGGTATAGTCAATGCGCTGGAAGCCGCCCATGCGGCAGAGAGCATTTTGCCTTTGGAGTTGCTGAGTTTTACCGGAAATATGGAAGCGGGCGGCATCCGCCTGAACTGGGAAGTGGGACTGCCAGGTACGATGAATCACTTTGAAATAGAGCGCGCCTCAGAAACTAAGCCTCTGAATTGGAACAGCATTGGGAGGCTGCCATTCCTGCCGGCTACTTCAGATTATTCGCTTCTCGATACCGCTCCGGCGCAGGGCGGTAATTACTATCGCCTGAAGATGGCAGATATTGATGGCAGCATCAGCTACTCTCATATTGTCTTCCTGAAAATGGCTTCTGAAAATGAACTGGTCATTTATCCCAACCCTGCGACGAGCGGAGTTTTAAACGTTGCGGGCTTTGGAGAAGGAGAATCTTTTGAAATTAAAATATTCGATTCTCTGGGACGCTGTGCGAAGCTGGCGAAGATAGAATCTGGAATTTCCGTTTTTCAACTGGATATCCAAACCCTTCCTGCGGGGGCTTATTTCTTAAAAATGGAGTCGGCCAGCGGAAGGCTTTATCCTCAACAGGGACGCTTTTTTATCAAATAAAATAAGCTACGCCGACGGAAGGTGATTCCGCCGACTCAGCGCGGGTATACTGTGAGAACTGATTGTTAGAGAGTGGTCGCCACCGGATGTTTCTTCTCCAACCCAACCCTGTTAGCGATCTGGTCGCCAACAGAGTTGAGTCAGAGAAGGGAATATTCTCTAATGCATTGTTAAGTTGTGGGACGAGCCTATTTCGCAAACCCTGCTCTTCTCAATGATTCAGTTGCTTCAGAATGATGCCAACCGTTACCTGATGTCCGATTTCAGCTCTGCGGTTGTTGTGATCCTGCCAGCTCATTCGCCCTTTTGAATAGCGGACGTTGATGATGTCGCCGAATCGCATACCGGCCTCGATGCGCCAGCTATTGTATTTGTACGGCATGGGGCAATGCACCAGCGTTCCGTGGGCAACTGTCGTCATGGTGTAAATGACAAGAGAACCTGTCGCCATGGAAAACCCGCCACCGGCCTGAGGGCCGTATCCTGTTGCATATCCTTTGTTATAAGAAGTGTAGGGAGATCTGTACTCCCGATGAGCGGGCGCATAAGTTCCCGCTTCCATTCCCAAACTGGTGAGGATTCTAAAATATGTATTTCCCCAACGGCCAATTTTGGGCGTGGCCATGATGGCAAAATCTCCGCTTAACAGCAGTGGGTTAAACCCTTTGTCGCCGAAAGCAGGCGCTTTGCCAATATTGTAATTCGGAGCGAGTACATTGTTGATGTCGTTAAAGGTCTCATGTCTGGTGACAGGGTTCCAACTGGCCTCAAAATGCCAGCGAGCCTCTATGGGCAGTCTCAACTCCATTCCGGGCCGTGTGTGGATAAAGACTTTGTCAAATCGGGGAACAGAACCAATCCGAATAACCTTTGCTTCCGCTCCATAGCGCAGACCCCAATATTCCAGATTTGCCGACTGCCTGCCGAAGGCCAGTTCCAGGTCGGGGAAAAATGCGCTGCTGAATAATTTACTTATCAGACCCGTGAAGTTATGAGGGCCTATTGGCTGGTCGCTGCCCGTAAAGAAGTTGAGCGAGTCCTGAAGTAGATTAAAATGATCGTCGCTGATGTCATTGAAATCAATAATCGTGACATTCCAGTTGATTGAATCAAAAGACAGGCTGTCCTGATATTGGTTGAACAGATTCGCCAGCGAGTCAAAATTTGAATCAAAAATATTCTGGATGTGTACGATCTCTCCCAGCAGGGTGTCCTGATCGAGAGAATCCAGATTGTAGCCCGGGAGGTGGTTTATCAGCGTGTCAATCGCGGCGTCAATGCCGGTAATATAGGAGAAATCCAACGCGCCGCCGGGATTCGATAAATCCAGATCGTCGTATAGGTGGTTGAGCATGTCGTTGCCCTGCACGTGATTCACAGACCAGGTAGTGTCAACGTCTGCCAGGTTGTTAAAAAACTGGTTGAAAAGGGAGGTATCTGTTTGGTTGAGTAATTGGGAAAACAGGTTCCACTGCGCAGATGCCCTCTGGTGCGCCATGGTGAATCCCAAAACCAGCAGGATGGGGAGTGAAAATTTTTTCATTGTTGAATCCTTTTTGAAATATGGTTAGTGAATATAGTTTACAAAGGATCTCGGAGCCGGAGCTTATAAGCTTATAAGGCTGCGATTGAATGAATAAATCGGCTTGTGCAAATGAATAAATCGGTAAGGACGTAAAAATCGGATCGAGGGATTTAAATCAGTATCGGGATGTAGGCGTCCCTTGGCATAAAATTGAGCAGTATCAGAAAACGTGTCGAATCTAGTTGAGAATCAGGATAGACGACTTTATTGTTATCGCACTGCCCTACCATTGGAAAAAGCGCTTCCGCGGATGTTTCTTCTTTTCAGATTTTGACCTCGAAGTATTGCTGCGTAAGTTTCTCCGCCCGATTGGCGGGGAATCGTTCGGTATTAATTTTACCTAATGAACCTGAGACCAGATAAAAAAGATGAACCAACTACAATGGTCGGTCGTGTGTGTGGGTAACTAAAAACTGAAATGAGCCAATGAAGTAGGAGAACCAATGAAGAATAGCTAAAAGCTACTTGAGAATGAAAATAAAATTACGATAGAAGTTTGTTACAAAGGCACGCAAAAATTAAACCAGACTCATATTCCAAAGAAAAAAATCCGAAACTTTTGCTTTAGGCTTTGAGTGAATTTGTAAAAATATCGACGCGATAATTAATACTCCCGCCTTCACTTCCTACTTTTGGTTGAAAATCAACTCTCCGCGTGGAAACAGACATCATCATTGTCATTACGCTTGTACTCCTTTCCGCAGCCTTCAGTGGATTGACACTTGGCTTCTTTTCACTCAATCTCACTTCTCTCGAAAGAAAAATGCGGCTTGGCGATAAAGCGGCAAAAAAGGTCTATCCCCTGCGCAAGCGGGGCAATCTGCTGCTATGTACGCTCCTGCTGGGGAATACTGCCGTCAACTCCACGATGGCCATTTTCCTCGGCAATATCGCTACCGGCGTCGTTGCGGGTTTTGTAGCCACGGGACTGATCGTCACCTTTGGCGAAATACTCCCACAGGCTGTCTTTTCCAGATACGCCCTGAAGCTGAGCTCCAAAACCGTGTGGATCGCCCGCTTTTTCATGTACATTTTCTATCCGGTAGCTTTCCCTCTGTCCTGGGTGTTGGACAAAATTTTGGGAGAAGAACTGGCCACTATTTGGGACAAAAGAGAAATTGAGGAAATCATCAAGCGCCACGAAGACGCCCCTCAGAGCGACATTGATGCCGACGAAGAACGGATTGTGCTCGGGGCTTTATCCTTCTCCAACAAAACGGCCAAGATGACTGCAACCCCCAGGCCCGTGGTGTTTGCCCTCCGATCTGAGCAGTTGATAGACGAAGCGCTCATTCAACTCATCAAAGAAAAAGGGTTTTCACGCATTCCCGTCTTTGCAGAAAATTCCAGAGAAGAAATTATAGGCTACCTACTCGTCAAAGACCTCCTCGGCCTGGACTTAGAGGCGGGGCATTCCGTGGGCGAACTGACTAGAAAAGATGCCTTGTTTGTGGCGGAAACTATCAAATTAGACGACCTCCTGAATCGCTTTTTAACCAAAAAAATCCACTTAGCCTGCACCTACGACGAATATGGCTCTTTCACCGGAGTTGTCACCTTAGAGGATATCATGGAAGAAATCTTAGACGAAGATATTTTGGATGAGGCCGACAAAACCCAGGATCTCCGAGCCTTTGCCGAAATGATGGCCAAACGAAAATTACAGGAATAAAAACTACAGATACTTTTACAAAGGCTTGAAAATCAATAAGTCGTAACTTCCCCCTCAAAATTTTAATAACGCTCTATTTAGTTTTAATAATTCTATTCATGGTAAACGGAACTTCCAGGCGACTGTAAAAACCTGTGTGAAGGGATCTTTTATTTTACGAGTAAAATTTATTAGATAATCAATCTTATGTTAAATGGTGTTTCAAATGCTTTTAAAAACACCCTGCCCGACCCGCTCCTCTTTGATTCGAAAAACGACAGTCGCCCCCATTCCACCAACTGACCCAAACCCTGAGATACCGGGAAAAAAAGCCTGCCTGTAGATACCCGATCGAAAAATTGAATCATTTCAATCCAATTTGCTCAGCCGAAAAATCGAAGCCACAGTATGCTTTTATGCTAAATTCAAAAAATATTTATTTGAAATTTAATTTATTGATTATCAGTGTGATAACGGTAACACTCTTATTTATTTCCTGTGGACGGACGACGCCCCGCATTCTCGTGTTTTCAAAGACTGCGGGTTTTCGTCACGAGAGCATTGAAGCAGGCAAACAGGCGCTATCAGGCTTTGCAGACAAGTATCGTATCCTGGTGGACACTACAGAGAATAGTTCCGCCTTTTTAGAAGATAATTTGAAAAAATATAATGTCGTCATTTTCCTCAATACCACTGGAGACGTCCTGAATCCGGAAGAACAGAATGCCTTTGAGCGTTGGATACAGGCGGGCGGCGCCTGGGTGGGTATTCATGCGGCGACCGATACGGAATTCGACTGGCTCTGGTATGGCAGGCTGGCCGGCGCCTATTTCAAAGACCATCCGAACAATCCCAACGTCCAGGAAGGCGAATTTCACGTCTTAGACAGAAAGCATCCTGCCTGCAACTCCCTACCCGACCACTTCCGCTTTACGGACGAGTTTTACAATTTCGTGCAAGTGAGCGAGAGCATAAAACCGCTCATTGTCGTTGATGAGAAAAGTTACAAGGGAGGAAAAATGGGCGACTGGCATCCTATGGCCTGGTATTGCGAGTTTGACGGAGGACGATCGTTTTACACGGCTCTGGGTCATACTGCGGAGGCATTCAGCGATCCGCTTTTTCTCCGTCACCTTTGGGGGGGCATCAAATGGGCGCTCAACGATGGCAGACCCAAAGCACTCGACTACAGCAAGGCGCGCAGCTCAAAAATGCCTTAGATAGTCACTTCGACCAATATCGCTGAAAGAACCCATCCTGCTCGTTGCCCTGCGAAGGGAAATATCCTGCTGAGCGACAGTGCGCGATTTGAAACTCATAATTTATGACAATACCGAAGGCGGCGCTGAGTATCGCCGCTGCAGAAAGGAATCACACTTCCACCCTCGCTCCCCTCTCCGAGCTTTCAAAAGCCGCCTCTATCATGCGGATGACGAGCAGCGCCTCTTCGGGCTGGACGGGTAAGCCTCCACCGGTTGAGATAGCTTGATGCAGTTGCGAATAAAAAGTCAGGTAGTTACCCCGAAGCGTTTCGATGGCGCCCTGAAAATGCAGGCCCTTGGCTGAGGTGTTGAGCAGTCCCCAATGTTTTTTACTTTCTGCGCCCCAGTTAGCTTCATCGGGGAGGCGACCGGCGTTGAGCGAATCCTCCTGCGGATCCATTCCCCATTTTAGAAAAGAGCCTTCCGTGCCATGCAGGATGTATCGGGGGCCTGGCTCTCTCACCAAATAGCTGCCTTTGAGTTTGACTTTTATATTTTCATAAAAAAGGTCTATGTCAAAAAAGTCGTCCACCTGGCCGCCCTTCCGGAAGATCCGGATATCGGCGGAGACGCTTTGTGGTTTGCCAAAGAGAAAGAGCGCCTGGTCGAGGATGTGCGAGCCGAGGTTGCGCACAACGCCGGAGCCGCCCTCTGGCGTTTCTTTCCAGACGTCGGGCTGGATGTAGTTGCGGTAGCGGTCGAAGTGAGCTTCGTATTCGACTAATCGGCCCAGTATCTTTTGTTCTACTACCCTCTGCACGGTCAGGAAGTCGCCGTCCCATCGCCTGTTTTGGAATACAGTCAGTAGCAGGCCTTTCTTTTGCGCCAGCGAAATTAACTCCTCGCCCTGCGCCGTGTGCGAGACGAAAGGCTTCTCCACGACGACATGTTTTCCGGCAAGCAGGACTTTTTTTGCAAACTCAAAATGAGTCGTATCGGGTGTGTTGACGATGATAAGCTCGATACTTTTATCTTTCAATATTTCATCAAATGTTCTGGCAATCAAACTTTTATCAAAAAGCGCGATAGATTTTCCTTTGGTGCGCTCCCAGATTTTAACTACCTCAAAATCGGGATGGACTTTCAGCAGCGGTCCATGAAAAACGCTGCCTGATTTGCCGTAGGATAGAATGGCGGTTTTGATCATTTTAGACATACTTTTTAAAATTTAAAATTTATAAAATAGACGAGCGGTTGAATGGAACTCAAAAATACATTTGCGAAACTACTCCCCATCCGCTAAGTTGGCAGGGGGCGCCTGTCTTTTCAATTCTGGTAATAGCAGAGTTTTTTTGAAGCGGTAAAAGTCGGAGGATGTGAAATTATTCCAACTCTACTCGGGGCGCTACCCTCCTAATTGCGAAGAGATGCGCCGGCGCCGACAGTTGGATGGTCATTTCTGCCAAATTTAAAAAAGGTATATTTGCAAGCTCTTTTTGCGAAGGAAAATATAGGGATCAGAGAGATTTTACTTAAAAATTAATTGTGATGAAAAATACGGTTTTAGTTTTCTTTTCACTTTTTGCGCTCGCTATGCTCGTTCCGACGATTCAGGCTTTTTCGCAGGAAGCGTATCCCTGGGGAGAAAAGCAATTGATAGAGCCGGCAGAATTGGCAAAAAATATTAGAATCGGCGACAATCCCAGGACTTATATTTACAATATTGGCCCGGCAGGAATTATCAAGAATGCCACAGATATTGGGGAAGGAAGCAATCCCGCCAATATTGCCAAATTGAAAAAGGAAGTGAGCAGGCTGCCGAAAAATGCCCATATCGTGATATACTGCGGCTGTTGTCCGTTTGCAGACTGTCCAAATATCCAACCTGCGTTTAGTCTGCTGAATCAGATGAAATTTACCAACCACAAATTGCTGCATCTTTCGGATAATCTGAAAGTAGATTGGATTGATAAGGGATATCCGATGGCTGAATAATAAAACTGTAACTATCTGAAACAGAGGAGGCTATGTCAAACCAGAAAATTACCGTACAAGGTCTGGAAATCGTCATCGTACAGCAGGACGAGGCAGATTTTATTTCTCTGACAGACATTGCGAAGCACTCCAGCGATGAGCCCCGGTTTGTCATCCGCAACTGGCTGAGCACGCAGAATACGATTAATTATCTGGGCGAATGGGAGTCGCTGCACAACGATCATTTTAACCGTGCGGGATTCCGCACGTTTAGAGATGAGTTTTTTGAAAAGCCATTTTCTCTGACGCCTTCTCGCTGGATTGAACTAACGCAGGCTAGCGGCATTATCTCCAAAGCGGGCAGATACGGGGGCACTTATGCCCACCGCGATATCGCCGTCAATTTTTGTTACTGGGTCAATCCCATTTTCCAAATTTATCTCATCAAGGAATTTCAGCGATTGAAAGAGGAAGAAGCAGCCCGCCTCGGGGAATCCTGGAGCGTGCAGCGAACCATCACCCGCGCCAATCACTACCTCCAGACGACCTCTGTGCGGGAACACCTCGTGCCCATGATGGATTGGAATACGCGAAGGGAAGCGCTCTATCAAGCCAGCGAAGCCGACCTGCTGAACCTCATCGTCTTCGGTATGACCGCCAAAGAATGGAGAAGCGCCAACCCCGACAAAGAAGGCAATATCCGCGACCATGCCACCAAATTGGAACTGGTCATCCTGAGCAACCTGCAGGCTATCAATGCCATGCTCATTGAGGAAAAAACGGACCGCAACAAGCGGGCGGATAAACTGCTGAGGGTTGCCACGACAGAAATGCGCACCCTTCACGAAACGAAGCCCATCGAGGAATTGAAAAAACTGAAGTGAGGTTTTGCCGATCATTTGCAGAGGCAAAAACCTGTGATTGGCGGCAGGCTTGCAGAGTGACAATGGCCTTCCGGCAATAGTTTTTAATTTGCATGGGTTCTTTATTGGCGCAAAGCGTTGAGCGTGTAATGTATGTCGCCCCGATATCGTAAAAATTCCACCATGCAAATCAAGGTTTCTAAACTCTGCCTAATCGCGGTACTTTCCCTGTCCTTTTTTCAAAAAGCAATTTCCCAGATCGTCCTTCCCATCGCTTCTTCTCCCGACGACGTGGAAGAGTCGGCGGACGGTTCCATTTACGTCAATTCTACGAACCTCGAGTTAGTGAACGACGGCGGCGATCAGACGGTTGGCCTGCGCTTCAATGGTTTATACATTCCGCAGGGAGCGGAAATTTCAAATGCCTGGCTCCAATTCACCGCCGACGAAACGAGCTATGGCGCCTGTTCTCTCCTCATTCGGGCGCAGGCGGCAGACGACGCTCCGCTGTTCAAAAAACTAAAATATGATTTGAGTTTGCGGCAACTAACTTCCAATTTCATTAGCTGGCAACCGGACAACTGGACGATTGTGGGGGAAGCCGGATTGTCTCAGCGTTCGCCCAATCTGGCCGCCGTCCTACAGGAAGTCGTTGACAGACCCGGCTGGCAGGCCGGCAACTCAGTGGCCTTTGCGATCACCGGAACGGGGCGGAGAACCGCCGTGGCCTTTGACGGCTCTGCGGCCGACGCTCCCCGCTTAGTTGTAGAGGTCAACTTTCCGCCTCCTGTGCAATTGCTGCAAAATATTTTCATCAATGAGCTCATGCCCTCCAATGGATGGGTAAAAGACGAGTTCGGCGAAGAAGAAGACTGGGTGGAAATCTTCAACGGCAGCGATGAAATGATCAGCCTCGAAGGTCTTTATCTGACCGACAATTCAAACAATTTAAAAAAATGGAGAATAACGGCGCCTGCGTTGATTCCTCCGGGCGGCTTTGGTTTGCTGTGGTTAGACGAACAGTTATGGCAGGGCGGTAACCATGCGCCGTTTAAGCTGAGCAGCGAAGGAGAGTTTCTCGCACTTTCACAGGAATTCAATGGCCAAATTTATCCGCTTGACGCACTCGACTTCCCCGCCACTCCGCTCAATATTTCCTGGGGTCGGCTGAAGGACGGGCAAAACGAATGGACGCATTTTGGAGAGGTCAGTCCCGGAGCATCCAACAACGGGAGAGATCGTTACCTCAATTCGGCAGTAAAATTTTCAGAGCCAGGCGGATTTTATACAAAAGCTGTTTTGCTGCAACTGACGACGGAAGAATCAGATGCCGACATTTATTATACCCTTGACGGCTCCTCTCCTACCCTCTCTTCTACCATTTATACCCAGCCATTGACTATTGCCGGTCATGCTCTTGTACGGGCGGGTGTTTTTAAATCCGGCTTCTCCGGCAGTTTGATTTCGACGGAAAATTATTTTATCAATCCCCTCCACACCCTGCCGGTGGTGAGCGTGCAGACGGAACCGGAAAACCTATGGGATGACGAGACAGGTATTTACGTCATAGGCACGAATGGTGTGGATGGCTACTGCTCCGACCAGCCCCGCAACTGGAATCAGGATTGGGAAAGGCCGGCCAATATTACCTTTTTTGAACCCGATGGGGAAAGAGCTTTTCAGGTGAATGCAGGCATTAAAATCGGTGGGGGCTGCTCACGGGGGAATAAGATGAAAAGCCTGAACGTCTATTTGCGAAACAAAACCTATGGAGATAAAATCATTGATTATCAGGTGTTTTCAAAATTAGATATCCACCAATTCAGGCGGCTGAAGCTCCGCAATGGCGGCAATGACTGGGTTCAGATGTTATTTCGGGATGGCGTCAACCAGAGCATTTTATTCAATACAGTGGATCTTGACCTAATGGCTTACCGGCCGGTTGTGGTCTATTTAAATGGCGAATATTGGGGAATACACGGGCTGCGGGAAATGTACAATGCAGACTACCTCGCCGCCCATCACGGCGTAGATCCCGACAAGGTGGATATCATCACCAACCCTCAGACCAATTATCCCGAGATCAAAGAAGGAGACTATCAGGCATTTCAGAAAATCCGAACTCATATCGAAAACAGCGATCTCAGTCAGACTGCCAACTATGAGTTTTTGCTACCGCTAATGGATATGAGCGAGTACATCAATTACCATATCGTTCAGATTTACTTAGGCAATAGCGACTGGCCGGCGAACAACGTTCGGGTCTGGCGGGACAGGAACGGCGGCCCGTTCCGTTGGATGCTTTTTGACCTCGACGGCACAGCAAACTTCGACCTTTGGAGTAATAGTTTGGCAGACGCCAACAGCCTCGCATTTGCTACCGCCACCGACGGCCCTTCCTGGCCCAACAATCCGGAGAGCACCCTTTTTCTGAGGAAGCTCCTAAAGAACAGGCAATTCAGGAATGAATTTGTACAGCGAACGGCAAGCTATAGGAAGCTAATCTTTTCTCCGGAGCGCATCAATCCCATTATAGATAGCTTACAACAGATGGTCAAGCCGGAAATGTTTCGGCATATTAATCGCTGGAAAAACGTCTCCTCCGACTGGGGTTGGGGTCTTTCTTGTGGAGGCTCCATAGGCGCCTGGCTCGGTTATGTCAATTCTTACAAACAATTCTTCGCCGACCGCGAGCGGGTAATCCTACAGCATTACAATACCACCTTAGAGCTGAACGGAACTTATCGCCTCGCTTTCGGCAACCCACCCGGCACACCCGGCAATCTGTATCTGCACAACAATGAAGTCAAAGTCCCCAACAATTTTTCAGGGGACTATTTTAGAAATATCCCTTTAAGAGTGAAGGCTGTCGCCCATCCCGGCTACCGGTTTATCAGGTGGTTGGAAACCGGGCTGGCCAATCCGGAAATAGAATTCATCGCCGGTCAGGACACAACGCTGACGCCAGTCTTTGCGCCGCTGGCGCCCGTCCTCACGGAGATTTACTACCATCCGGCAGGGAACGAAGCGGACGAGTTCCTGGAATTTTATAATGCTTCCGGATTAGAATTAGCTGTCGGAGGATACCGATTTGCGCAGGGAGTGGAGTTCGAATTCCCGGCGGGGACTACCTTGCAGCCCGATGATTATCTGCTCGTGGTCAGAGACAGGAACAGGCACGACAAGCTTTCCTGCCAGGTCTTTGAATGGACCTCCGGCGATTTAGACGATAATGGAGAAACGATTGAATTATTTGACGATCAGGGCTTTACTGTGCAAAAGGTCAGTTACTCCTCTTCTCCTCCCTGGCCATTGATGAGTGGCAAAAACGGGGCATCACTTACGCTGAAGTCGCCCTATTCCGACAATAACAATCCATTGAACTGGGAGGCTTCAGCTTTCCCTGGCAGTTCACCCTGCGGAATAGAATCGCCGTTCGGCAATGAGGACAAACCAAAATCCTTTTTAAACGTCTATCCCAATCCTGCCCGGGACTTCCTGCGTCTGGAATATGCAACCCTACAAAATGGAGGCATCGCAGTGGAAGTTTTTAACTCACTGGGTCAGATCGTCGAAGACCTGCATTTACCCTTGACGCCATTTTTTCAACAAGAAGTAATCCCAATCGCAGACTGGCCGAAGGGATTGTATTTTTTAAAAATAAAAGGAGAAAGGGGAAGCGGGATAAAGTTTGTAAAAAACTGAGGAAAGGGTTCGCAGTCTAAATCTATGATTTCCAACAAGTTAAAAAAAGCCTGAAACTGTAAGGAGAAGAAAGAGAAAACGCCAACTCCGCTACCTGTCTGGCTTGTATATTCGGAGTTGGCGTGAAGTTTAAATTATTTTCTGTCGAAAGTAATCTTGAGCAGATAGCCATCCGAGATGCCTTCTAAGGTCAGTTTGTCCTTGTTAATATCGAATTCGAGTATTTCAGGAGCCTCGCCGCTTTGGATAAAAGTAATCTCAGTGCAGCTTTTGTTGACCTCATATTTACCGGACTCATTTTGTGTCTGGCCGCCCGGTCCGAAGGTGGTATCCCAATACAGGTTTCCCCGATTGCCATCAAGCTTCCCAAATTCAATAATAGAACTCGTAATCAAAGTGCCAATGACTTCAGTTCCGTCAATTGTCCAGGACTTTGCCCGCCATTCTCCTTTTAATTGTTCGCAGGCTGAGCCTCCATCTTTTTTACAGCTACCCATCGTGGCCGACAGAGTTGCCGCCAGGGCGATAAAAAGAAATAATTTTAAAGTCTTCATGCTTCCTAAAATTTTTGGTTTGAAAAGTAGATGAATGAATTGCTGAATTTGAATCCGGGCTCTTACCCAGACCTCTAAGACTGTGTTCGGAAGTTTATAAAAAGGCTGGAACTATAAATTTTCGAACATCAGCCTTAGTCGGATTTGAAAAAAAGACAGGTGAATTAAGAAGCGTAAAGAAAAGGAAAAATTGATAGCTTTTTATTCATTTTTTCCAAAAAAGAAAAATCCCGATCGAAGGCGAGCCTAAGGGAGGTGTTTTTTAAAAATTAAAGGAGAAAAAGGAAGGCGGGATAAAGTTTGTAAAAAAGCGAGAAAAAGACTTCTGTCTAAATCTGTGATTTCCAATAGATTAAAAATAACCTAAAGGCTATAATAGAAGAAAATGAAACCGCCAATTCCGCCCGCCTGGCAGGATTGCATATTCGGAGTTGATGCGAGGTTTAATTTATTTCCTGACTAAGGTGATCCTGTACAGATATCCATCTATATTACCCTCCATGATCAACTTGTCCTTATTAATCTCGAAATCGAAAAGCAGAGGAGGCTCGCCGCTTTGGAATAAGGTAATTTCCGTACAGCTATTGTTAACTTCATATTTATATACTTCATTTTCTGTAGTCCCATCATCGTAAGTGGTATCCCAATATAAGTCTCCTCTGTTGCCATCGAGCTTTCCGAAATCCATAATACTGCCCGTAATATCATACCCCACGTATTCAGCTCCGTCCTCTGTAAAGGATTTCATCCGCCATTCTCCTTTTAGTTGTTCGCAGGCTGAGCCTCCATCTTTTTTACAACTACCCATCGTGGCCGACAGAGTTGCCGCCAGGGCGATAAAAAGAAATAATTTTAAAGTCTTCATGTTTCCCGTAAATTTTGGTTTGAAAATAAAAGAATGAATCACTTTACTGAGTCCAGACAATTTTCATGCCCAGACAGCTAAGGACTTGTTGGGTTTGTACGGGTAAGCTTCGCCATTGGTTACCTTTTCCACGCAGGTACAATTGTCGCCGTAACTGAGGCGGTATTATGGTCAGATGGGCGCAAGTCTGTTCGTCAGACTGCTTTTGTCATCCTTCAAAAATTTTATCGAACCAGGGTGAACGCAACGCTCTTTCGCAAATTCCCAGACCTCATCGTTGGCTGGATTTGGAAAAAGGGCAGGCAGGAAGCGTAAAAGAGGAAAATTGAACAGCCTTTTTATTCATTTTTTTTCAAAAAGAAATATTTAAATACCCTGCCGGTTAGCTGACTCCCACCGCAGCATTTACTCTTTTATTTTTTAAAAAATAAAAACGGGTTTAATCCAGGGGGCCGTTTCCTTTGGAAAGGCTAAACTTTCCCGCACCTAAAAAGGTAATGGCGAGGCCGCCAAATAGAATCAGGTAATTCACTTCCACGAGCAGGCCGCCCGTCTGACCTCTCTGAAAAAATGCGTTGGGATAGGCTATAATCATGGCCATCAGCATCGTAAAGGCTACGACAAGACCTGCCGGTCGCGTGTATTTCCCGATGATCAGCAGCAGGGGCGCCAGCACCTCTCCAATGTAAGCGCCATAAGTAATCCAGCCTGGGAATCCCCTGCTCTGGATCATTCCCATCGTTCCACCAACGCCGTTTTGGATTTTGGCAAGGCCGTGCAGGATGAGCACAATGCCGATGACTAAGCGGAGGATTAATTTACCCGTGTCGGGCGAGTGAAGGAAATATAACTTTTCTTTCATTTTGTTTAGTTCGTTTTTTTGAGCGGCAAACATATATGAAAGTATTTATTTGGGGAAATCTTCCGCCCTACTCTGTCGCCTATTTTAATGGCGCGCTTTAGTTGTCTTCTCCATAGAGTATATCTACCGCAAAAGCCAGATATACAAATGGCGCATTCCAGTTGATCGCCACGCTGTTGGAGGAATAAGAACACACATCGTCGGTATAGCTTTCGTCGGGCAGCTTGTTGGGATAAGTCCTGCATTGATCCTGTTGATCGGGATTGGGACCGCCTACCAGAAACCCGGGAATTGGTTCCTCCACCCCATCGGTAGCGGAGGGACGATGATAAGGTTGCATGGGCGTCCTGCCGCCAAAACCCGTGACAAATGAAAAGCCCGTCGCATTGCGGCCCAGCAGGTAGTCGAGGTTGTCAACGGCATAATTAAGGTACATGGGGTCGCCCGTGAGGCGGTAGGTGTAAATCAGAACCATGCCCTGATTGGCGCAAACGCCATTGCTGCCAAAGACGAAGTTTTCCGCGTTGTTTTCCATCGGAGCGAGCCAGGCATTTTTTTCTGTTCCCAAAACCAAACCTTTCGCAAAGGCCAGAAAGGAACTCTTCAAATAGCTCATCGTCGGCTCAAAGGCGGGTGGAAGGTTTTTTTCATGACGCAACAGGGTTAGATAGCCCATCGTGCGCACGTCCTGCCAGTTTTGCAAAGAGATGGACTCCTCCGGAAAGAGGTTCACAAACTGGAGATATTTCTCACTGCCGGTCGCGATGTACAACTCCACAGCCGCCCAGATAAATTCTCCGCGCAGATCGTCATCCTCGTAAGCTCCGGTAGAAATGGCCGGAAAATACTGCTCATTGAGTTTCTCCTGATCGTAAAGTACATTGGGATTGGCCTGTGCCCATTGCCAGGCGTTTTTGGCAGCTTTCAAAAAAGTCGTCGCCATTCCCGGGAAATCCGTTTCGTATTCTTCAAAAATCCTCGATGCCTGAGCCATCACAGCCGCGAAGTTGAGGGCGGCGGCAGTGCTTTTTTGGACGACATAGCGCTTCGCCTGAGCCTCTTCCGGTCGGACAAAGGCTTCAAAATCTGCGGTAGTACATTTGTGATAAACGCCTCCGTCGCGGGGGTCCTGCATGGTCAGCATCCAGCGCAGGTTCCAGATAGCTTCGTCCAACAAGTCGGGTACGCCGTTATCACTCTCGGGGATGTTGGTTTTCAGCTTTTTGAAATATTCAGGAAAATCTTCGTACAAGGCCAGGAGCGTTCCGGTAGCGATACCCGAATTGACGATGTATTTATTGTAATCGCCGGCATTGTACCAGCCGCCGGGCGATGAAATGACCGCTCCTTCCTTCCGCTTGCGAGAAACGGCGGAGGCGTGAACATAGACCTGCTTGTCGGGATGACTGAGAGGTTGGCGCCATTTTCCGGCGTAGCGCTCCGGCAGATCGGTGGACATGCGCTGGAAGTAAAAAGCTTTCAGCGCCGCCGTAGCTACTTCCCGATGTACTTCCGGTTTAATTTCAAAAGGCCAGGAATAGCCCAGCGAAGGAACTAACATCGTCCAGGTTCCTTCCTTTTTAAATTTTGAAAAATCGGCAACCATCATTTTTCTATCAGAAAAAGAAGAAGTCAGCGGACCGCTCAACACGCCGGTAAAGACCTTTTCTTTCAAATCGGGCGCGACGATATAGAAACTGCCATTCAACTCCCCGGCGACAATGGCCGTCTTCGGAGCATCCGGATAAAAGCCGATTTGGTTGAGGTAGATATCTGGCGTGCGATTTTGGGAAATACCTGTTTGAAAAAAAAGGCCGACGAAGAGAAGCTGAAGGATGAATGGTTTGACCATATTTTTAAAAAATTAAAATCAGTATGGCTATTGGAATTGCTTTTCAAAATGAATTATCTGTTGTGATTGCAAATGTATTAAACCCATTCAAAGGAGACGCTCAGCCAAAGTCGGTGCAAATTTGCGATTAAAAAAAGTTTCCAAACTCGTCTATTCATAGTCGTTAAACCCAGCTAACCGGCAGGGTGTCGAAAATCATCTCCTTTCAATCCACCCTGTTTCCTTATTTTCTGACCTTTGCGCACCCAAAATTGAGACGGGGAAAGGCCGTGAAAAAAAGCTAAAAAAACGCCTTTCTGTATTGAATAAGCTGCCTGCATTTCGAAAGTGATTCTCCGGGCTAATCAGTCTTTCACTTTTCTGTCCGGCAAAAACTCTTTTGAACAGGCGCTGTTTGAAACCCGTGCAGGATGATTCGCAGCCTATTAGTAAAATAAGGAATGGATTGTCAAAGATGAAAAACAGAGGCTACAGCTCGTTCGCCTCTTTAATCAGGTCAGATTCATGCGCAAATTTATTTTAATCGCTTTTGCTCTCTCAGGTCTCAGTCATGTCTTTGGACAAACGGCGCATCAACTCAGTCTGGATCAGGCGGTAGAGCTGGCCATGCAAAACGCAGAGGACTTAAAAAACATGCGCTTAGATGTGGAGATTCAGAGCTACAATAACAAGGAAGTTACCGGACTGATGTTCCCGCAGGTCTCTGCCGCAGCTCAGGGAAATTACTACACCAATCTGCCGAAAATCCAGTTTCCCTTTTCCAACTACCTCGTCTATCAGGTTTTGGAAGAAGAAGGGGTAAAAGACGGAACAGGAGAAACCATTTCTTCCAGCAAGGCCACGACCACTTCTCAGGCATTGAGCCTCGTGGCGCCCCTCAATCTTCAGTTTGGCATTTCAGTCAATCAGTTGCTTTTTCAACCGGATATCTTCATTGCTATCATGGCCAAGGAAACGGTGCTTCAATTTGCCAAAGACAATTTGAAAGTATCTGAAACGGGCGTGAGGGAGGCCGTGCAGAAAGCCTATTATGCCGTGCTGATCGCTCAGGAGCAGCGCCGCATCCTCGGGCAAACCGCTGCGAGGCTGGATCAACTCAGCGCCGAGATGACCGAAATGTTTAAAAGAGGCTTTGTCGAAAAATTGGACATTGACAAACTCAGTGTGACGAGGAACAACACCTCCACAGCTATTAATCAATTGGACAATGCCATCAGCATCAGCAAATCGCTGTTGAAAAATACCATTGGGATACCCATGGCCGACGAGATCGAATTGACAGAGGAATTAGACGTGCAGGAACTGAAAGCGATATTGGCCGAAAATCCCCCCGAGTTCGACTATGAAAACCGCAGTGAAATTGTCATGCTGAACACCGCCAGAAAATTGCAGGAGATCGACCTGAAGCGACAGCGATATGCTTATCTGCCCTCTGTTTCTCTATTCTATCAGCTACAAAAATCCGGTCAGCGCGACCCCAAACTCAGCCTTCCCGGCGAAACTCCCTGGTTTTGGTACAACACGGGCATGATTGGTCTGGCTGTGCAGCAACCCATTTTCGACGGCCTGCAGGCGAGAAACAGAATCAATCAGGCAGAATTGAAAATACTGAAAGCCGAAAACACGCTGGCGCAGGTGAAGCGAGCCATTGACATGGAGCAACAAATCGCCCGCAACTCTCTGAGCAACGCCCTGCTTAACCTCGACGTGCAACAGAGAAATACAGACCTGGCAAGAGAGGTTTTTGAAACCACCAAAAAGAAATACGAAGCCGGTATCGGTTCCAGCTTAGAACTGATTCAGGCCGACGCCGATTTGCAACAGGCCCAGGGCGCTTATTTCCAGGCGCTCTACGATTGCTACATCGCACAGATCGCCGTGAAGAAGGCAATGGGGAGATTGTAATTTTTTATCAGAAAAATTCATCGGGATTTCAATTGAAGTTCGGCAGAGAGTTCTTTTAGAAAATTAGTGAAAATCCGGGGGACTGCCCGCCGGCGCTAAAAAGGCCAATGCGGCTAAACCCGGCGGAGAGAAAACCTTTTTCAGAAGACCTTTTTGAAATAATTTTTTTTAAAAAACTGCGTCCAATTTTTTTATTAAAAAAAATATCCGTGTGGTAAAATATCCGGGCGCGCTCTGACAACTGACAAAGTAAGAATAACGATATGCGAAACTTCTTTTTAGTTGCCTTGCTGATTTTGACAGCAGGCGCCTGCGGCAAAAAAGAGGCCGGCAGCGAACTGGCAACCAAAACCGCAGAACTGGCAAAACTCAAAAAGCAGCAGGCTTCATTAGCTAATCAAATTGCCGAATTGGAGGCTAAGCTTGTTCAGCTCGATCCCTCTCTGGGTATCCAGCCAAAGTTGATTTCCGTAGCTGAAATCGCACCGGAGGGATTTGAAGCCTATATCAATTTGCAGGGCGCCGTCAACGCTGAAAACATCTCCTATGTGGCGCCGAGAAATGGCATGGGCGGCTATGTGAAAGAATTATTCCTCAAAGAGGGGCAGGCCGTCAAAAAAGGGCAGCTCATCCTGAAATTGGACGACCAGATACTGCGGCAGTCTATTGAATCCACTAAAACACAATTGGCTTTTGCTCAGAATATCTATAACCGCACGAAAGCCCTTTGGGATCAAAAAATCGGCACAGAGATACAGTTGCTGAATGCCAAAAACAATGTGGACGCCCTTAAAAATCAGATTGCCATTCAGGAGGAGCAGCTAAAAACTTACCTCGTATATGCCGACCAAAGCGGCATTGCGGAAGTGGTCAACATCAAAGTTGGGGAGCTTTTCTCCGGTATGGGGCCATTAGGTCCGCAGATCGAGATTATCAATAACAGCGAACTATCCGTCAAGGTAAACGTCCCCGAAAACTACGCCGCCAATGTGCGCGCCGGCACAGAAGTGCTGATTGAAATCCCCGCTGTCAAAAAGACTTTCAAATCCACCATTTTCAAGGTCAGTCAGTCTGTCAATGCAGCTTCTGTGGGTTTCCTGGCTGAATGTAAGATCCCCGCCACCGAAGGTCTCAAACCCAACATGCTGGCTTCGGTCAGGATACTCAGTCACTCCAATGCCAAAGCCATCGTCGTGCCGGTCAATGTCGTGCAATCGGACGACAAAGGGAAATACGTCTATCTGATGAAAGAAGAATCGGGCAAAAAAATATCCCGCAAAGTAGCCGTCACTTTGGGCGAGTTGTACGGCGTCCAGGTTGAAATTCTACAGGGGCTACAACCAGGCGACCTCATTGTCACGAGGGGATATCAGGATTTATACGATGGACAGTTAGTGAAGGATATTTGAGAAAAACTCATTGGAAGACTTTGAAGAATATCAGATAGGAATTTATTTTTATAAATAAAAACAAGGTCTCGCTTCTCGACAAGATATAGATAGATTATAAAACCACAAATCTATCAAATGAATTTTTAAATCCTTGATAATCTATATTTCAAGAATGAGAATCGGCGAATAACGAGTTCAATATGAAAGTATTCGATTCATTTAAGGAATTCAAGCCAACCAGTTGGGCGGTAGATAATAAGACGGCGATGTATATCATCATCCTTATTATTACTGTATATGGGTTCTATACTTTCACCACTCTGCCCAAGGAGCAATTCCCGGACATCGTGGTGCCGACCATTTCCGTGACCACCGTCTATGTCGGCAACTCCCCCA
Source organism: uncultured Saprospiraceae bacterium (assembly GCA_964643005.1). Taxonomy (GTDB): domain Bacteria; phylum Bacteroidota; class Bacteroidia; order Chitinophagales; family Saprospiraceae; genus UBA6168. The sequence continues at coordinate 25,828 of CAZXQI010000010.1, forward strand.
AGGACATTGAAAACTTAGTGACCAAGCCCATCGAAAAACAAATCAAGGGGATCTCAGGCGTAAAAATTGACAAGGTGAATTCCATTTCCATGACGGATTACAGCAGCATCATCGTGGAATTTGACACGGACATTACCCCTGAAATTGCGAAGCAAAAAGTAAAAGATGCGGTGGACAAGGCCAAGACCGAATTGCCCGCCAACCTCACTACCCAGCCTGATGTATTGGAATTTTCCCTGAGCGATATCCCCATCATGTTCGTCAACATCAGCGGAGACTATGACGGAATAAAAATCAAGCACTACGCCGACAAGATCAAAGATCGTTTCGAGGCCCTGCCGGAAATCAGCCGGGTAGAAATTGTCGGCGCTCCCGAACGGGAAATCCAGATAAACGTGGATCCCTTTGCCATGGAAAAGATGATGCTTTCCTTTAGCGACATCGCCAACGCCGTGGCCTATGAAAATATGGACATCAGTGGCGGTCAGTTGGAAGTAGCAGAGATGAATCGGGCTTTGCGCATCAAAGGCCAGCTGGCCAGCAGTCTCCAAATCGGCGGTCTCGTCGTCAAGACCCCGCTCAATGGAAACGTCCGCCTGCAGGACATCGCCGAAATCAAGGACACCCTGAAACAAAAAGAAAGCTATGCCCGCCTCAACGGCCAGAACGTCATCACCCTGAATATCATCAAGCGCCCGGGAGAAAACCTGATTAACTGTGCCGACAGAGTCAGGGAAATCGTGGCAGAAATGAGGGTGTCCGAACTGCCCGGGGATTTAAACATCGTCATCACCGGCGACCAAAGCAGGCAGGCAGCCACGTCCTTTGGGGAGCTGGTCAATACCATCATTATTGGGTTTTTGCTGGTTCTGCTGGTGCTCATGTTTTTTATGGGGACGGCCAACGCCTTCTTTGTAGCGCTGAGCGTTCCCCTGAGCGTGTTCGTCGCCTTTCTGTTCCTGCCCGTTGCCGATCTTATGGTCGGCACAAAAGTGACGCTCAATTTCATTGTGCTGTTTGCCCTGTTGTTTGGGCTGGGCATCATCGTGGACGACGCCATCGTGGTGATTGAAAACACCCATCGCCTCTACAACAAAGGAAAAATGCCCCTTTTAAAGGCAGCAAAAGTGGCTGCGGGCGAAGTGTTCATCCCTGTGTTGGCCGGTACGGCCACCGTGATCGCTCCCTTTTTTCCCTTACTTTTTTGGAAGGGAATTATTGGAAAATTCATGATTTATCTGCCGGTAATTCTGGTATTTACATTGGGCGCCTCTCTCTTCGTCGCCTTCGTCATCAATCCCGTATTTGCTGTCAGCTTCATGAAACGGGACGAGGGGAAGCCCGCAGGCCGGATGCAGGTTTTTAATAAATGGTGGCTCTACGCCTTAGTTCTGTCGGGAATCATCGCCAGAGTCGCCGGAGCCAAAGTGTTTGGCGGCTTCCTGATTTTACTGGCTATTCTAATAGTTTTCCATGAATTAGTCGTCAAAGACATCATTTATTTTTTCCAACATAAAGTACTGCCTCGTCTGATGAGCGACTACGAAAAGCTGCTCGTCTGGATGCTCAAAGGCTGGCGGCCTGTCTGGTCTTTTGTGCTGGTTTTCGTCATTTTCTTTGTTTCCTTAGGTGCGCTGGTTTTGAGAAAGCCGAACTTTCCTTTTTTCCCCAGCGGCCAGCCCAATATTATTTATGTTTATTTAAAAATGCCTATCGGCACAAAAGCGGAAGAAACCGATCGGGTATTGCGGGAATTGGAGGGCAGGACTTATCAGGCGCTCTCTTACCTGAATCCCGGCGAGCCTGGCTCTATTGTCGAAAGTATTATTTCAAATGTGGCGGTGAATGCCAATAACCCCAGAGATAATAACCGCAGCGTGCAGTCCAATCTGGGGCGGATCCAGATTTCTTTTGTCGAATTTGCGGAACGTCCCAACCAGCCTACCCTACCCTATCTCGATAGCATACGCATGGCCGTCAGAGGCATCCCCGGCGCCCAGGTAACCGTAGAACAAGAGGCTAACGGACCTCCTACCGAACCTCCCGTCAATATAGAGGTCGCCGGCGACGACTTTGAAGCCATTGCCGCCGTCGCCACAGATTTACACAACTACCTCGATACCAGTCGGGTGGACGGCATTGACAACCTGGCCATGGACGTTGACCTGAATAATCCCGAAGTGGCGATCATCGTGGACAAGGAGCGGGCTGCCATCGAAGGCATCAGCACGGCGCAGGTCGGCGGGGCTATCCGCTCGGCGCTGTTTGGTCAGGAGGCGAGCAAACTGAAAGACGGCGAAGATGAATACGACATCACCATCCGCTATGCAGAAGATTATCGCAACGACTTACACAGCCTGCTCAACATGCGCATCACTTTCCGGGACTTCAATACGGGACAAGTAAAGCAGGTGCCGGTCAGCTCAGTTGCCAGTTTTGATTTCACCAGAACACCGGGGATCGTCAGGCGTAAAAACAGCAGGCGAACTATCCAACTGCAATCCAACGTCACCGACCTCACGGCTGTACCCCGTATCAACCAGGAACTGGGACGCAAAATTGCCGAATTCAAATCGAGCCACCCCCTTCCCGAAGGCGTATCCATCGCCCAAACCGGTGAAGGCCAGCAGCAGCAGGAAACCAACGCCTTCTTAGGCAGAGCGCTGATAATTACAATGGGGATAATCTTTTTCATCCTCGTATTGCAATTCAACTCACTGAGCAAGCCCTTTATCATCCTGTCGGAAATTTTCTTTTCTGTGATCGGCGTCTTCTTAGGTTACGCCATCACGGGTATGACCATGCCGACCATCATGGTGCTGGTGGGTATCATTGGCCTGGCGGGTATCGTCATCAAAAACGGGATTTTACTTATTGAATTTATGGACGAATTGCGGGGCAGGGGATTCAAAACGCGGGAGGCTGTCATCGGCGCCGGAAAGGTGCGGATCATCCCCGTTCTGCTCACCGCCATTTCTACGGTGCTGGGGATGATAACGTTGGCCATCGGGTTCAATATCAATTTTGTAACGCTGCTGTCCGACCTCAATCCCAATATCTGGATCGGCGGAGAAAGCGTCGTCTTCTGGGGGCCTCTAGCCTGGACAATTATCTTCGGCTTAATGTTTTCCTTCTTCCTAACGCTGTTCATCATCCCGAGCATGTACATTATTTCAGAGCGCCTGCGCCGCCCAATGACGCAGTTTTACGGCACTAAGTTTATCGCGCTGTTAGGCTTTCTCGGACCTTTCTTCTTTATCCTCGTCGGCCTGATGTACCTGGTGAGATGGCTGACCGGCAAAAAAGTGTGGAATGGAACCTACGCTTCCTGAGAGGCGTCTTTGTGAATGGCTTTGTAAGTATTAAATGGAACGATGTTTCTTTTAGAGTGGAAAAAAGGATAGCGACCCAGGTCTAAGCGATTTTCCCAAAGATGAGCGCAGAGCCTTTTCCCAGATTAGTTTTACTGCGAATAGATCAATTATAGAATGGTAGGCAGAGGTGTAAAGCGATATTAGCCGAGTCTCCATTCAGCAAATGCTTTCTCTCAAAAAGAGCCGCATTCATTGGCATAGGAAATCCCTATTTTCAAGCTAATCGCCATTTAAAGGCTGTCTTAACTTTTAATAAAATTAGAAAGTAACAAGCTGCCGTAGGGCGGCTCACTCTTCCGGAGCGGGCAGCGCATCTGTCGTTGGCTCCGGGATTGCCGGGCCAAACACTCCTTCCAGATCCTTTTGGAAGACCACTTCTTTTTTCAGCAACAGCTCTGCCAGAGCGTCTAATTCAGTGCGGTGTTCACGGAGTATGCTTTTAGTGCGCTCGTAGGCCTGCTCCACCAATTTGCTCACCTCCTCGTCAATCTTTTGAGCCGTTGCCTCGCTGTAAGGTTTTTGCAACATCTGTTCGGAGCGACCGGAGCTGTCGTAAAAGCTGATATTGCCAATTTCTTCATTCAGGCCGTAATAGCTGACCATCATATAAGCCTGTTTGGTTACTTTTTCCAGGTCGTCTAATGCGCCGGAGGTCACTTCTCCAAAGACGATTTCTTCCGCCGCCCTGCCGCCAAGCGCTGCGCAAATGCGGTCGGTAAATTCGGCGGTAGTGTACAGCGACCGTTCTTGCGGCAGGTACCAGGCAGCGCCGAGCGATTTACCCCTCGGCACGATGGAGACCTTGAGCAGTTTGTCCGCATTGGGCAGGTACCAACTCACTGTGGCGTGACCCGCTTCGTGGAAGGCCACCGTTCGCTTTTCTTTGTCAGAAAGAATCTTGCTTTTCTTTTCCAGACCGGCGATTACCCTGTCGGTGGCGTCGTGAAAGTCTAACATGCTCACAGATTTCTTTCCTTTGCGGGCGGCGATGAGCGCAGCCTCATTGCAAATGTTGGCAATATCAGCGCCCGAAAATCCAGGAGTCTGGGCTGCCAGTGTATCGGTATTGATGTCTTTGCCGAGTTTAAGCGACTTAGTATGTACGGCAAAAATGGCCTTGCGTTCTTCCAATGTAGGCAGGTCGAGGTATATCTGTCGGTCAAAGCGACCAGGCCGAAGCAGCGCCCGATCCAGTATTTCTCCCCGGTTGGTAGCCGCCAGTACGATAACGCCGGTATTGGCGCCAAAACCGTCCATCTCCGTCAGCAACTGATTGAGGGTGTTTTCCCGCTCATCGTTGGCCTGAAAACTGGCAGCGCGGCCCCGGCTGCGTCCGATGGCGTCAATTTCATCTATGAAGATAATGCTTGGAGCACTCTGCTTTGCCTTGCGGAAAAGGTCTCTGACTCTCGAGGCGCCCACCCCGACAAACATTTCCACAAACTCAGAACCCGACATGGAAAAGAACGGAACGCCGGCCTCGCCTGCAACAGCTCTGGCGAGCAAGGTCTTGCCCGTTCCGGGAGGGCCGACGAGCAGCACACCCTTTGGAATCTTGGCGCCTAAGCGGGTGTATTTTTCTGGATTTTTTAAAAAATCTACGACCTCGCGCACTTCTACTTTCACTTCCTCCAACCCGGCGATATCGTCGAAAGTCACGCTGCTAATATCTTTTTTGTAAGCTTGTGCGGAAGATTTGCCAAAGTCAAACGGATTCATCCCGCCGCCGCCGCCCGGTCTCATTCGGTTCATGATAAAAATCCAGATGCCGATGATGATGAGAAAAGGCAATATCCAGGATATGATGCCGCCCACCCAGTCTGTACGGGTTTCGTAGCTCACTTCAAATTGGTCGGCAGAAGGGAGCGCTGCCTGAGCCGCATCAACATCGTCTTCAAACTTTTCCAGTGAGCCAATGGCTACAACAAAATGGGGACCCGGTTGATCTTTTTTTAATTTGGAATATTCCCCGCTACCCAATTTTTCTTTTTTGATAAAAATCTCGGCAGTCTCTTTATTGATGACGTCAATTTTCTCAATATCTCCGGTTGAGAGCATCTCCTTGCGGAACTTCGACCAGGTGATTTCTTCCGGATTGGATTTAAAAAAAGCAAAAGATATCTGCCAAAGGATCACCGCAATAAAAAAGAAATACAGCCAGGAATAGCCTTTGCCGCCGAAAGGATTTTTGCTGTTGGGCTTATCGGAGGGATGATTATCAGGTGGTTTGTTCGCCATAAAAAAAGGTATGCTTTTGTAAAAACGCAAAACTACTCCATAGAAACCAATAGAACTTCAGGTAGTTCAGCGGCAGGATTTCCGCCAAAGGTATTTGAAACTTCCAAACTCACATAAATTTAAAGACCTGACGCTCCCCATCGCATAGCTCCGCAAAAAGGGGCGCCCCCTACCCCACTCTATACATTAATATTATACCTCTCAAAACTTATTCCCAGGGATGCAGGAAATTGCAAAGATGGAAACCTCAGATTTAGCGCTCGTTCATCCATTTTAAAAAATCCGTTGCTTTGGCCTTGCTCACGGTCACTGGGTCGGGTGTGCGGAGGCTGAGTTTCACGGACAGCTTTCGGGCGAAATCATTTTCCACGTGTCGGATAGCGGCGAAGTTGATTAGGTACTGGCGATTAGCGCGGAAGAATTGTTGCGCATCTAGCATGTTTTCCAGTTCCTCCAGGGTGTGAGGAACGTGATAACTTTCTCCTTTGAAGTTGTAGAGCCAGGTATTGTCGCCGAGGATGGTAAAAAAGGCAATTTCCTGAACGGAAACAGGGAGAAACCGACCCTGAAAAGAAACCAGGAATCCGGTTCTTTTTTCCGGCTGTAGTTTTTCAACAACTCTGGCGAGTTTTGGCAGGTCGGGATTCCTCTGCCGATAGAAGTCGCCCAGAGCTTTTACTTTTTCCAATGCTGCGGCAACTGTTTTTTCGTCAAACGGCTTGAGAATGTAGGCTACTCCATTCGTCTGAAAAGCGGCGACTGCGTACTCGTCAAAGGCGGTGCAGAATATCACCGGAAAGCGAATTTCAACTTCTTTGAACACTTCAAAACTCAGCCCGTCTGCTAACTGGATGTCGAAAAAAGCGAGGTCGAGCGGCGGTTTTTTTTCTAAAAATGAAATCGTCTCTTCAATGCTATCGGTAATCCTGACAATCTCGGCGGCAGCTTCCAGCTCCCGAATGGTATTGGCCAGGTCAATGGCTGTACGAGGTTCGTCTTCTGCGATGAGAATTTTCATGTCGTTCGTTTTAAAGGGATTATAGGTAAAATGACGGTGAAACTGTCGTCCGTTTTTTCAACCTGAATGCCGTCTTCAGCGCCCAGCAGCCGGTAACGATGGTGAATATTTTCCAGGCCGGTTCCGGTGCTGTGTTCCTGGGATTTTTTGGGCTGCAATTTATTGTGGACGGCAAGGTGTCGCTCATCGGGTTTGAATATTCTGATCCGCAAAGGCTTGTCTGCACTAAGGACATTGTGTTTGATTGCATTTTCTACCAATAACTGAAAGGTCAACGGAGGGAGAGTCGTCGCCAGCACTTCCTCCGGCAGTTGGACATCCAGATTAAAATTTTCCCCAAATCTGGTTTTCATCAAATACGCATAAGACTCTAACATGCCCAGTTCTTCGCTCACCGTCACCTGCTGGCGGGGATTGCTTTGCAGGAGATAGCGATACACTTCCGAAAGGTGAACGATAAATTCCGAGGCCGCCCCGTCATTAGTTTTGACCATGCTTTTCAGCGTATTCAGAGCATTAAACAAAAAATGGGGGTTCACCTGCTGGCGCAGTAAATCGAGCTGGGCGTTGACATTTTTCTCTTTCAATTTGATGTTTTCAATGACGATATGCTGGTGGCGGCGCTCCAATTGCATCGCATAATAAATAACGAGAATGATGGCATTGTGAAAAATGCCCCGCAAAAAATAGAACCAGATATTGTCTCCTTCTTCGCGGAAAAAATGATGCACTACACTTTCTACTGAAAAGACAATGGCTGAACCCACCATGAAAATCAGGGCGGCTCGAAAAAGAAAGAGCTTCTTAGAATTGGAGGAAGGCAGTCTCTGCTGATAGTCGTCCACGAAGAAGTTGAACTTCCAGATGAGCCAGTTGCAGATAAACACTGCGCCGAAGTCAACCCAGACGCTATCGGCCTTGCGGTAATCCCCCAAAGCAAACTGGCGGGCAATTTCTATGAGGGCGATGAAAAAGGCCGACCAAAAAGCTATCTTTTCTCTGTTTTTAAAAAAATCCATGTAAGGGAAGGATGAAAGGAAATGGTATTGACGCCATCTTTTATTGGACTGCAAATTTCAGGAAAAAACAAACAGACATAGCGACAGGTCTGGCTGAAACAGGCAAATATGCGGGCAAAACGGGCAAAGTTTTCCTGCCTGTTTTTTTGAATCGCACTTTAAACATTCGAAGCGACAGCAAATCCGACCTTCGTCGGAACCCGGCCACATATCCCTTTTCTGGAAAGCTGGCGACCTGTTTCCGTCAAACGGGCAAAACGCCGTCCGACACGGCCACAATAACCGCTCAATTCAGGCCCTAAGCCCCCGAACTTTGCAATGTAAAAAACGGGCGATACCCGGAGAGTTGACTATTAATCAGGTACGGTATGCTCACCCGATTTTTTAAAAAACCATAAAATCCATTCGCCATGAAAAATGTAAAATTGTATGTCATCGTCGCGGCGCTACTGGGCAGTGCGCTCACGCTGGGCGGTTACAAACTTTTGGAAAGGGATCAGTTCAAAATTGTCCACACCAATGGAAATGAAGTTTCCCAGATTCACTATACAGGGCTAAACGGCAATCCGGCTTCCGCTCCCGCCGATTTCACGTCTGCCGCAGAACAGACCCTGCCGAAGGTGGTACACATAAAAGTAACTCAGAAAATTAAGAGCCAGGCCTTCAATCCATTCGGAGGCGGCAATCAGGCGCCTGAGGATTTGCGCCAGTTTTTTCAGCCATTTTTTGGATTGCCATTCGGCAATGAAAGAGGCGGGGCACAGGAGGAGTACCGCCAGGAAGCTGCCGGCAGCGGTGTCATTATCAGCCCCGACGGCTACATCGTGACCAATAACCACGTGGCCGGCGATGCCGACGAGATAGAGGTTTCTCTGTACGACAAGCGAACATTCAGGGCGCAGCTCGTCGGTAAAGACCCCTCGACAGACCTCGCACTGATAAAAATCGACGCCAAAGACCTCCCCTTCGTGAGGTTTGCCAATTCCGACGGTATCAAAGTCGGGCAATGGGTAGTCGCTGTCGGCAATCCTTTCAACTTAGAAAGCACCGTAACGGCGGGTATCGTTAGCGCCAAAGGAAGAAGCATCAACATCAATACCGACAAAGCTCCCATCGAAGCATTTATCCAGACTGACGCTGCTATCAATCCCGGCAATTCCGGCGGCGCTCTGGTAAATCTCGACGGCGAGCTGGTCGGCGTCAACACGGCTATCGCATCGCCAACGGGTTCTTATACCGGCTATGCCTTTGCCGTTCCCTCAAATTTGGTCGGAAAGATTGTCGACGACCTGCGCCAGTTCGGTATAGCTCAGCGAGCATTCCTCGGCGCCAGAATCCGAACCATAGACGGCAATTTTGCAAAAGAAAAAGACCTGAAGGTGACCCAGGGTGTCTGGGTGGAGGAGGTAAATGACAATTCTGCCGCCCAAAAGGCCGGCCTTGTAAAAGGCGACGTCATCACCGGTATTGACGGACAGGAATTACTCGAGGCTCCTGCCCTCATCGAACAAATCGGCAGACACCGACCCGGCGATAAAATCACGCTATCTTATTTGCGCAACGGAAAAGAACAGACTGCAACTGTCACACTGAAGAACGCCAACGGCAACACCGAAGTAGTCACCAAAGCAACTTCCCTGACCATGGTCTCGCTGGGCGCCGATTTCAAAAACCTCAGCAGTAGCGAACTCGATAAACTGAACCTCTCGCACGGAGTTCAGGTCGAACGCTTACACAATGGAAAACTGAAATCGGCCGGCGTGCGGGAAGGCTTTATCATTACAAAAATGAATAACCAGCCGGTGAGTAGCGAAAGAGACATCCAGCGCATATTGGATGAGACCAACGGGAACGGGGTATTAATAGAAGGACAGTACAAAGGAGATGAAAGTATGACATACTACGGTTTCGGCCTGTGAAGAAGTAGGTAACTATCAGGGTTCTTAAGTCTGGATTGTCCAATTTTATAAGCATGTGAATTGTTTGTCAATCGTAGGTCTTTCCAAAGCTGATAAAAGATTTTCATGTTTCTGACAATCCTGACAAGTGGTTCGCAAAGAAGATGCGTGCCACTTTTTTTTATTTCTTCAAAAAAAGGTTTTCTTTAAAAAGGGCAGATTAACCCCTCAAACGGGCAAAATCCCTCGTCAAAAACCTCCTTCCCCTCTGTAATTTTGAATAAAAACAGATGCAGATGAAATGAATCGCTTATTTCAAAATAGCAGTCAAATTCAGGTATTCGAGTGGACTATCCTTCTCGTTGCACTAGGTATCATCGTAGTTGCTGTTCACCAAAACATAGGCGTCGGCCTGTCGCCTGGCATGCCGGAAGGCGAGGTTCTGGCCGGCAGTTCTCCAGACTTCCTGACTCCTTCTGAAACCTCAGGCATGCACGAGCTGGCAGAGCAGGCGCTTTTGGCAGAATTGTCTCTCGCCTATTCCGGCAACGGCCACGCCTCCAACTGGTTGTCGGTCACAGACTGGCCGTCGTTCGGGATATCGCCCGATGAGCAGACCTTCTTTACAGCTTGGCGGGGATTGCAGCCTGACATTTCACTCAGCGCCGACGAGTGGCTGGAACAGCTTCAGGAGGCGCATAATCTCTACTTAAACATGGGCGATATCCTCGCAAAGCGCTTGTCGGAGGATACGCTTTTTGTCGAGGTGGGAAGGCTGTATCAGATACCCGTTGATGTTGTGCGGATGCACAAAGTCGAAGACGCCCCCGCCACTCCCGGGCAATGGGCTTTTTTCGTCGCACAGTATCAGAGGAAAGAAAGATAGCGAAGCTGGAGTCCAAGCCTGTCCTTTTCGATTTTACTGCTTTCTCGCAGAAGGTTTTGGCAGAAGGTTCTTTTTATCCAAAGGGATTTTTTTTAAAAATTTTTTTTTAAAAATACTCAGATCATAACGAGAGCAGACTTTTCGGCAGTGAGTTTTCTTTCATTTAAACTGACTGTCGGAAAGCTGCCTTTTAAGCAGGCAGACAGCTCTCCGAAGCGGACAGAAAACCTGCTCAGTTCTGCAAATAAGCCCTATAACTTTGTCCAACAGGAAATCAGGAAAAACAATTCAAAAGAAAATGGAGCAGGTACCGGATGCAGCCGACCCACGCCGGCTCATGCAGCATCCTCCATCCAGTTAAACCCATCACTTTCAAAATTTTTTCAATTATGAAAAAAGTTCTTTTTCTCGCATTCTCAGTATTGTTAGCCGGACCTTGTCTGCTCAACGCCCAATCAACGGCCAATCCCTCTCAGCAGCCAGGCTCCGTGACTTCCACGAGCAAAATGCAAAGTCCGACGGCGCGCCCGGCAAAACATGCCACCGCTTATCAGGGGGCTAAAGCAACTGCGACAAAACCTGTTTCTAATGCCCAAAACCAACCGACTACTACGTCTAATCAGACTAAACAGTCTGCCGCAACTTCCGCCGGCAAAAGACATCTGGCTGAAAAACAAACAGCCGATCATTCAAAAGCCGACGGCAGGCATTCGAAAAAACAGCACAACCCGTCCATGCTAAAAACAGAAGGAACAAATTCTGCCGGAAATGCTGCCAGTAAATCCTCACAACCGGCCTCTCCCAAGACCAACTAAGCCGCTATCAGAATAGCGATTTAGTGGAAAGCTCCCTCCCTCCGAAGCTTTCTTCATAAGCCACCGCACATGATTGTACGGTGGCTTTCTCCTTTTTAAGGGCGAATATTTTTACAGAAAAAAGCTCTAACTAAAGCAAACATCCTCCGATTGCTTCCCAATTTAGAACCATTGTAATGACACATTTTCAAGGTCAGGGAAAGCTCCTTCTTTAAAGGATCTGGGGAGGCCAATACACAAACCCCACATCCAGTCGCTGTAAAGGCTTCCTCTAATCGCTAAAGCTGTAGGTATAGCAAGGCTCTCAGCTTCTGCGGGAGATAACTTAGGCTGTATTTCATTAAATATTTTTTTTTAAAAATGGCTGCACAGATTGTTTCAAAGTTTCAATGATTCTGGCTGTGTGGTACCTCCTCGCTATGGCGACTGGGTGAAGGGGTTTTACTTTAGCCATCTGCTTTTTAGAAAAATGAATAGATAACCGTGTAATCCGGGTGACGAAGCCTCCAGCTAGGCCGTTTGTGCTTGCTATAAAATGAAAGAGGAAACTAATATTGGCACTTTGTCAAAAAACCGCGTCTATCATTCGTTAAAGAGGATGCTGCAACAGGTCACTCCGCCTTCCGCTTTGATGACTTCGGAATTGTCCACTAACCACAGGTCAATCCCGGCCTCGGTTAGGCGCAGTGCAGTTTTAGAATAGTCAACGGGAAAGATTACTGTCTCTCCGAGATAGAGCGCATTGGCGGCGTCCGGCTCTTCAGGATCCGTTTCTATCAATTGATAGTCTCTAAAAATCTGGGCGTCCACCCTGTCGGGGTTGATGAGCAGCGCATCAGCTCCCACCTGAGTCACGGCTGATTTTAGGTGGAGGCATCCCGTAACATCTACTCCTGTCACCTGATAGCCCAACGGCTCTAAGATGGCCACCATCTGGGCGACGGCAGCGGCGTTGCTTCTACCGGACATTCCTACCCAGATTTGCCTGCCCATCCGCAGCACGTCTCCTCCATCTAAAAAGCCCGGCGCTTCAATATAGTATAAGTTCTTTCGGAACTGCTCTAAAGTTTCAGCAATGGAATGCGCCTCCCCTACCCTGCTCTCCGCTCCGGGTCTGGTTATAATGGCCAGCTCATCCAGTACAATCGCGCAATCTTCCACAAAAACGCTATCCGGATAAAACGGCAGTTCTTCCGCAGTCTCTATCTCAAATCCGAACATGCGGAGAGCGTCCACATATTCTTCGTGCTGCTTTTCGGCTAATGCGATATCTATTGGCTGGCGATTCTGATGGGTGAGTTCACATTCAGCCATCCTCGGGCTAACGGCTCTTATAATTGCAACGGGCATAAAGTTTAGGTTTACTAATTTACAATCGTGACAAAGTTCCCAAAGGAAAATGAATACCGCCCAGCTTTTTCGTTTAAAATAATTCTTAGTTATAAAGAAAGAACGATTTAACGAAATAACGAAGATTTGGATTGATTGATTCCTGAAGATAGAGCTGTTGCAGGCCTCTCATTTTCTTGCCAATTCTGGCGATCAAAGTTCATTGTTCTTAGATTTTTCTAAAAATGGCTTTGTTTGCGCCCTCCTTCTTTTTAAAGGTAGAAAAATTCAGTTTTTAAGGCATCCACATTTATTGGCTGCCTTAGAGACTCCCCCACCCTGTCAGTTTTAGATAGTTTTATTTCAAAAAAGAATTCGTTAATTCATTATTTCGTGTAATCGTTAAATCTATAATAGTTCATCTTTTAATAAATCGTTTTTAAGGCCTTTTAACGAGTTTTTCTTTAAAATTTATCATGGTTAATAAAATTGATAATTATCGCTCAGAAAGGCTTAAAACGAGAAATTAGAAGACAATTTTTTACTTGACCTTCCTTTCTGAACCCAGCCTGGTTTTTTTAACAGGTCTTAAAAAATTAAAAGAAATAACGTTTTCATTTTTTAACGAAATAAAGAAATAATGATAGCAGCCTCTAAAACTCCAGCTATTTCCGGAATACTCAACTTTCGCAGAGTAATTCCACAGATAGCTAATTGAAACAAAACCACGTTGGACATTCTGAAAAGCTGCCAGCCGTCCAAAACCTCAGAGGATGGAGTTTAAAAGTAAACGGTGAAGCAATCGTTAAATAACGAAATAACGCTTTAAAGAACAAAATGAGTCGAGATTAAATTGTCCTTCTTCCGCTAAGAAAATAAAAAGGCTTATTTTTAAAAGATTTCGTTAAATAACGAAATAACGCTTTTTAAAAGGCAATGGCAATAACCCTGGCTGGCTCGTTTTCAAAAAAAAACGTGGGAAGTTTAGATATGGCAAGATTTCATTAAATAACGAAATAACGTTTTATTTAAAAGAAGCTGACAATTCTGAAGTCCTCTTCTTTCTAAAGGTTTACAAGGCAGGTTTAGAAAGATTTCGTTAAATAACGAAATAACGTTTTATTTAAAAATTGAAGACTTTCAGTTTATTGAAAAACCGATCAAAGAAGTAGGGCGGAGGGAAACATGCCCTGCGGGATGATGGACTGGTCAATGGTTGTTCTTATAAAAATCAAAGCAGTCCTGCAAGAGATCCACCATCGTCTTATCTAACTGGGTCGCATACGACTTGAATTCGCGTTTAAATTCTGCGCTCACTTTAAAATTGAGCGGCCTCATCTCCTGGTCAGGCATTCTTTCCAGGTTTCGGCTGGGTTCCTGTTCCGGCGGCGGGGCGCCTTTTCTGTTCATCGGAGGTCTGTTAATCTTGGCCATTTCCCTGTATTTTGTATTTTAAAGATTTAACGAAATAACGTTTTAACGTTTTCTTCCTGAAAATTTTTAAAAAGCCGAACTTATTTTTGTCGAGACAGCCTGTCCACCCGGTTGACAATGGACTGCATCAATTGATCTACTTTTTCATTGATAGATCTAAAGGAAGTCTCAGAGGCGCATTTGCCTTCGTCGCTCGCCCGTCTGATAGCCGTCTTTTCGTGGATCACGCCTTCGAGAAGAAAATACCCGCTGGCTCTCACATACTCCATACCCTCGGCTAATTCAACGTCGCTATTACCGGCGCGGGTGAGCGCTATGGCAACCCGATTCGGATCTACATTGTTTTTCTTTAGCTCATGCGCCAGTTTAATGGTGGGTTCGAGGTCGTCCAATGAAACGCCTGTCGGCAAAATAACCAGGTCGCTGGCATGGGCAATTTCAAGCGTCTTGCGGGTAGAGTGGGGGGCGCCGTCGAAAACAACCAGATCGTAATGAGCGCCGGTTTTCAAAGCATCGTCCACATTTAAAAATTGCTCTACCGAAACCTTCGGCTCAATTTCATTTTGGAGGCGACGGCGATTCCAACTAGTGCAGGTTCCCTGGGCAAGATCCATGTCCGCTATCTTGACCCGCCACTCGCTGGCGGCATAGTTGCAGGCTATTAGTCTGGTCACTGTAGATTTGCCGACTCCGCCTTTTTGTGAAACAACTCCAATTACTACTGCCATAATTTTAAAGCTCAGGATTTAGCGTCTCTATTTTCTATCTTTTTAAATGAAGAAATGACGAAATAAAGATTTCTACTTTCTGTCTTGCAAGTTTACGAAGATTTTTTTGCAGAGTAAATCTTTATCTATTTTTAAAGAAATGTTTAAATAACGTTTTCGTTATTTCTACTAAAAATCCAATCCCACATTTTGTACACGCCGCCGCAAAGAAAATGGGCGAAAGGGAATTCCTCATATAGCTTTTCAAATAAAATCTAAGTGGGGAGGGTAGGGAAGAGTAGGAGTCATTTTACTCAAAGTCAAATTTTTCTAAAAAAAAGAAAAAATCACCTTTACCCAATTTTAGTGTTTTTTTTTAAGATTATTAGACATTAATATAGTTAGCCGCACAGTAACTCGTTGATTGTAAGTGATTTATAACTCAACGTGATTACCTAATGTGGGTAATGCGTGTCCCTATTGTGTAAAACACGTGTACTTAAAGTAGGTAATGCGTTTCTAAATTGTGGGAAAACGGGGTTCCTAATGTGGGTAATGAGTGCATCTAATGTGGGTTTCATGTGTCCCTTGTGTGGGCGAGTGTTCCTATTGTGGGTGGGTTTAAATTTTTTCAATAGGTTCCCTGACTTAAAAATGAGACTTTAAACAGCAATTACAGACAGCCAAAGAAATTATTGACCGAAATTAGGCCGGAGTGGGAGAAAACCCGACCCAAACCATTATTTTACTCTACAGTTAAATGCTGAATTGGCAGAAAATAGAAAGATTTTGATTCAAATCTTCTTCATGTGTACCTATTGTGGAATAGAGAAAGCTAAGACAGGTACGATAAAACGACCATCATACAAGGCAGACAATCAATGAGTTATAACCATTAAAAAAACGAAAAAACACCCAAAGCATTTGTACATGTGTCCCTGATGTGGAGAACTTTATGCAATGGTATTTATTTGAAGTGTACCTGCTGTGAGACCCCTTTGAAACAAAGGCTTTCGCGGTGTCCTCCATGTGGGAAGGGTTAATTACTACAGATTTGTGTCCAAATCCATTGGCAAAGCTGAATTAACTGAGCTCCATTTTTGGAAAGAGAGTAAGTACCCAATATCCTCTGGTCGCATCTCAAAACAATTCAATTTTTAATCCTGCCGTGTCCCTATTGTGGGATAGAAAACAGCCCAATTCTCACTTTTTTTTGATTGAGGCGTACCTGTTGTGGGTAATGTTGAAAATTAGTGTACTCCATTTTTTGGTCAGGTACACCCAGCAGCTTATTTTACGACCTGAATGGACTTTCTCATAAAAAGTAAGTTGAAATTAAATGACCATTAGCCTAAACGAGTTTTGAGATGCTACCAGAAAAGACAAAACAAGTTGCCGCAATTGCCAACCAATTCATTCAGCACGCCAGGTACAAACTGACGCCGCGCGAGCAAAAACTCATCCTGTACATGGCCACCCTGCTCAAACCGGAACACAGCGATTTTGAAACCTACTTAGTTCCTGTTTCGGAAATTGAGTACATCCTAAAATCGGATGAAAGCAAAAAGCACGGCTCTTTTTATGAGCGCTTAGACGATTTGTTAGACAGCATCACCGATAAGAAGATCACTTTTCCCACTGATTTTACCGTGGATGGTATTCGTCTGCGGGGACATATCAATTGGGTGGCAGGCGCCGTCCCCAAGTATGATGAAAGCGGCATCCTCTGTGTTGAGTTTGGTTTCTCTCCCCAGATGAAACCTTTTTTATTGGGACTGAAGGAAAAATTTACCAGGTTTGAATTTTTGGAAGTGGCAAAAATGAAGAGCGGTTTTTCCATCCGAATTTATCAAATGTGTAAGGCGTACTACTATGAAAATATCCGCCACGGACGGAATGTGCTGGCAGTTGGGATTCGCGAGCTGAAACAACGGCTGGGGATTTCCGACAAGTACCCGGATTTCCGCAATCTCAGGCGAAAAGTGCTCGACGTTGCAAAAGAAGAAATCAATGAAAAAACCAGTTTAGTCATTGAATACGACTTTATTAAAAAAGGCCGCAGTATCACCGATATGCGGATTGTCATCAACGAAAAATCAGATTTCAACCCCGAATTTGAGGAAGAAAAGAAACTGCCGAAGAGCAGTAAATCTGCCAAAGCGGCGCCATCGTCAGGAGAAAAAATCCAGATACGGATAGAGCAGCTCACGGAGGCAGAGCGCCGCGCTTTTAACACGCTGGCAGAATATGGCGTGAGCATGTCCTTTGCACTCGATGTGGTGTTGCCCATCATCAGGGGGAGCGAATTGGTGGGATACGAAGATTTCTTTGTCCTTTTCATGCTCGCCTTTTTTGAGAAAAAAACCAGCGCTAAATCCCAAAAGGAAAAGGTCAAAGCATTTTCAGGCTGGGTAGAAAACGGACGCTTTGAAGAAGCTAATCTTTACTCTCAATTGCTGGAACAGGTCGTGGCGCGCAAGAAACGACTCAAAGACCAGGAGCGCGTCAACCGCGAACGAGCAAAAAACATCACTGCGGTGGAATTCCGAAAATTATTAGAAGAAGAGAAAATGATTGGCAGATCGCCGGAGCCGGCCTTTTCCGTTCAGAAAAAAACTGCTTTGCAGGCCAACTGGATGAAAAAATCGCAGAAAATGGGCGACCTTTTCAGCCAGGCCAAAAAGACAGAACCCAGTATGAAGACCAGGGCGCCGTTTGATTTTGAAACTTTCAAAAAAGAACATCCCGATGTTTATAAAAACATACGCAAAGAGCGACAGACCGCTTTTGAAACTTTGAAAAGCGCCTCCAATTACAAGCTGTTATTGGAAAACAGCGTGCAGGCCTATTGCGAAAAATGGTATAAAGAACAGGAGTGATTTAGAGCATTTCCACAAATTAGACGCCATGCTTTCCATCCTTTACGAAGACGATAGTTTACTGGCTGTCAATAAACCCACCGGCCTTCGCACGGAGGGAGACCCCGGCATGGAAGCCGAAGTTGCCCGCTATTTAAAAGAAAATTATCCCTGGAAAAAACAACTTATCGTCGGCATCGCTCATCGCTTAGATCGTCCGGTAAGCGGAGCGCTGCTTTTTGCCATCAAACGCGCCGCTTTGAAAGATCTGGGAAAGCAGTTTGCAGACAGGAGCGTGCAGAAGATTTATCTCGCTCTCGTCGAATCGGCGCCGCCCGCCGCCTCTGGAGAACTATCTCACTGGCTCCTGAAAGATGTAGCAAACAAAAGAGCGTTGATTTTCGACAAAGCCGTCGTCAATGCTAAACCCGCCCGTTTGAAATATCGCCTGTTGAAAGAGCAGGAGGAATTCTTTTTATTAGAAATAGAATTGCTCACCGGCCGCTACCACCAGATCCGCGCCCAGCTCGCCGCCGCAGGTGTACCCATTGTGGGGGATAAAAAATATGGCTCCAACTACTCCTTCTCAGACGAAAGAATCTGCCTCCACGCTCATCGCCTCGTAGTCCGACATCCCGGAACCGGACTGGCGCTCGAGTTGACGGCTCCTCTGCCACAAACAGACTGGCAACCCGGCGATAATCTGACACCAACCGATTCTAAATAAACGGCAGCGTCCTGCAACGAACAGGCGACCTTTTTAAAAAATTAAACTAAAACAACAGGGTAGGGGAGAGGCATAAAAAAATCAGCAATTGCAAAAGATGTTGGATCGCATGTTCATCAGATTCACGCGATTTTGGTGAGCCACTTTGTACCCCAGCTCAAATATTTCCTCAAAATGCCCCCGATCAAAGGTTCCAAATTTAGAAACTTCCTGAGGCGTCAACACCAAATCGCAAAGGTGGTATTTCTGCATCGAGCTGTGGTGGATGGCTAAATGGAAAACCCGCTCCATGACTTTCAGAGTAGTTTTAATGTCCTCGGGTCGAACATCCCGCAAGGGGTGGACATCCACTCCGATCAACACATCACAATTTCCCGCCAGAGGTTCTACGGGAAAATTGTTAAGCGCGCCTCCGTCTGTGTATAATGTCCCGTCAATTTTTACAGGAGTAAACACGACGGGCACGGCGATAGAGGCCAAAAGTGCGGGGATGAGCGGCCCCGAAGAAAAGGTCTTTACCTTTCCGTGAATGAGGTCGGTAGCGGTAACGTACAATTTTCGGGAGAGCGCTGCAAAATCATTTTCGGGAAAATATTCTTCCAAAATCGGAACAGCCTTTTCCAAATCAATGATCCCCGGCTTGGAGGCGGTCAGATTGCTGATTTTGAAAATGGGGGTAGTTTTAAAAAAATTAAAAATCTTCTCGATGGAATGCCCCGCAGCGTACATGGCGCCCACCAGAGCGCCCGCGCTAGTACCCGAAATGGCGGATGGCTCCAGACTGATTTCCTTTAAAACCTGAAGTACGCCTAAATGCGCTACACCGCGCACCCCTCCTCCCGAAAGAACTAATCCGATATTTGGCATAAATAAATGTATTTTAAAATCAGAGTATGAGATTTTATCGGCTCCTGCGACTAAGCCGAAAAATTCGGCTGTCTAAACAGTAAGCGACATAAATAGTTTCTCCCGAAACTCGCATCCTTATTTCCCGGTGTTGCGCCATATTTAAATAAAGCGCTTGTAACCATTTGAATATTACCGTAGAGTTTTCATAGTGTTTTTTTACAATGGAGAAAACCAACCAAAATAGAATTACAGAGAATTACTATCGAACTGCAATAATACCGACCGGTAAACTCAGACAGTACACAACTCCACCGCCCGCCGCAGAGATGCCATTTTGTCTTTTGCGCGGGGAATAAACTCCTGCGCCACATAACCTGTGAATCCGTTGTCTGCGATGGCGCGCATAATGGCCGGATAGTAAAGCTCCTGTGTTTCGTCAATCTCATTCCTGCCCGGCACCCCGGCGGTGTGATAATGACCAATGTAATCTTTGTACTTCGTAATGGTGGCGATTACGTCTCCCTCCATGATTTGCATGTGGTAAATATCGTATAGCAATTTGAAATTAGGCGACCCGATCTTTTCCACCAGCGCAGCGCCCCAGAGGGTGCGATTGCACTGATAATCATGATGATCCACCTTGCTGTTCAACAATTCCATGATGACCGTGACGCCCTGCTTCCCGGCAAATTTTACCAGCTCGTCCAATCCCTGTGCGCAATATTCAATACCCAGACTATCCTCTAATCCTTTGCGGTTGCCGGAAAATACAATCACATTCGGAATGCCGTTGTCAGCGGCGGCCTTCACCAGATCTATATACTTTTCATTCAGGCTCTTGTGGAGAGCCGGTTGGTTGTAGCCATTGGTCAGACTGGCGTCGGACAGAGTTCCCACGGCGCAGGTCAGGCCGTAGCGTTGCAGGATAGGCCATTCATCGGGTGTGGTCAGTTCGATGGAAGTGATGCCCATAGGTCTGACCTGCTCGCAAAGTTCTTCCAGCTTCATGCTGTCAAAGCACCACCAACACACGGAGTGATGAAAATTGGCAGTCTTCGGTGGAGGAGCCTGGCAGGATTTGGCGGAAACGAGAGAAGGCAGCGCCATTGCGCCGGCAGCGCTCAGTGCGATATTTTTCATGGCCTGGCGTCGGTTGGTTGATTTTTTCATATTACAGGATTTGCGTGAATTTTTTTCAACAGGGTAGGGGATGTGAACGGACGAAAATAGCTTTTGCTATTTCAACTTCTACTCAAAAATCATCCGGATTAAATGCTAAATCATAAGACCGCCGACCCCGTTTTAATCAAAATAGGAAACTGTCGCTAAGGCAAAATGCGCACGGTATCCCCCTGAATCTCGAAATGTAAACCGGCCTTTTTGCAAACTGTCGTCAGAGCCTGCTCCAGATCCTTGTGATTAAAGCGCCCGCTAAAAGTGCCGTCCATTTTTTCAAAAACCATTGTCATGGCGTATTGTCGCCCAATTTCTTCCAGCACCCTCGACAGGTCGGCGCTCTGAAAAACGCTTTCACCCTTCGACCAGGACGGGAAAAACTGAAGCCCCAGCCTTCGTTGCATCCGCCCGTTTTCTACACTGACCTGTTCTTTGGAAGCCAGCAGCACGCGCTCCGACCCCTGCGGGTTGCTGACCTGCGCCCGCCCGCCGGTACATTTCACCTCCAGCGTTTTCCCGCGGGCATAGACGTTGGCCTGTGCGTTGATGAGTTCCACGTCGCCCTGATGCGTTCTCACAAAAAACCGCTTATCCTTTTTGTTTATGAAAAACGCCTCCCCTTCTAATAGAACTTCCGGCTTCTTTTGCCAGGTGCTGGCAGAATAGGCAAGAGAGCTTTGCGCATTGAGCGTCGCCTTAGAGCCGTCGGGTAGCGTGGCTTCCCGCGTCTCCGCCGGCTGACTCACGATGATTTGCTCCGCCGGCTTAGTGCAACTCGTCAGACCCGGCGCCGTAAAAAGCAGGCTCGCAAGTATTCCCCATATCGCTCTCCGAAAAAAAATGAATGATTTCAAAATAAGAACCCGGTTTAGTTTCCTGCAAAAATAGAATTTGAAAGCTAACTAAGCACCCGACCGGCGATTTCTCCACAGCGACTTATTCAACGGATGTGAGATGGAACCTGTTCGACAGACAGTGCGCACAGGAAAGGAATCGAAAAATGAGGAGTTTGAAGCTCGATTCAAAGCAAAAGATACGGCAGACTTTTGCGCAAAAAACAACTCGTTTTATAAGCTGTTCTGATTATTTATTTTCAAATAAAACCCTCTCCCATTTATTTTCTTTTTAAAAAAAATAGACCCTGCCATACCCTCTGCACCACGGTAGAAAATATTTTCTCCAAAAAAATAGATGAGAAAGTTTATACCTTTCCCTGTCCGAAAATGCGCTGATGAGGCGCAGGGTTTGTACCGTTGTTATAATGCCTGTCGGATATTTTGGAAAGGAAACACAAGCAAATAATTATGCGGAAAACACTCATTCCCATTGCCTTCCCTCAATCAGAACCGCCTGCAGAAGGCGCCGCTATCCTTGCGGCTGATATCGGCGGCACCAAGACGGATATGGCGCTCTTTGCCGCTCGAAATGGTCTGCCGGAGATAGTGCGCGAGCGCCGCTTTTCTTCTCAGGCCTACTCCTCGCTGGCCGACATCGTGCGGGACTTCATCAATGGCGACCCTATACCGGAGCGTTTTTGCGCCTCCTTTGCCGGGCCGGTGCAAAATGGCAGAGCCGTCGGCACCAACTTAGACTGGGACATTGATAGTCGCAAAACCGCCAAAAGCCTGGGTATCCAAAAAATGTTTCTAATCAACGACTTAGAGGCTAACTGCTATGGACTGGCCGCATTGAAAGAAGAAGACCTGCTCGTCATCTATCCGGGCAAGAACCACGAACCGGGGAATGCCGCCATGATTTCACCGGGTACCGGCCTGGGCGAAGGCGGCCTCTTTTGGGATGGCATGGCGTATCGCCCGTTTGCTACCGAGGGCGGCCATTCCCATTTTGCTGCGCGCTATGAAATGGACTGGCGACTGTTTTTGTATTTGAAAAAAAAATTTGGTCACGTGAGTTGGGAGCGGGTCATCTCCGGTCCCGGTATCGTCATGATTTTCAATTTCCTGCGCGACGTAGAAGGCTGGGATGTCCCAGACCCCCTGAAAGAAGAAATGGAAATCTCCGACCCTGCCGCCGCCATCAGTATTTCGGCGACTAAAGGTTGCCCCATTTGCATGGAGACGCTGCGCATGTTCACCCGCTACATGGCGCAGGAGGCCGCCAACTTAGCGCTGAAAATGAAAGCTACCGGCGGCCTCTACATCGGCGGCGGCATTATCCCCAAAATTTGGAATGAGGAACATCACGCTATTTTCTACGAATACTTTTTTGCTGTCGGTCGCTTAGAGCCGCTGGTGGCCGCCGTTCCTGTTACTATTATTCTAAACCCAAAAACTGCCATGTTGGGGGCGGCGTATTACGGGACTTTTGGATGAGGAGACGGATGCGGTATTTTCTTTTTTTTCGTGTATTAATGTATAGGCGCAATTTGAAGCTGGAGAAAATGCCATCTGGCAGGAGTGGATTAATTTTAAAAAAACCTGTATTTCTTTATGCGTCGCGCCCCTGTGAAAAAAAATAAACACATTACCAAAAGGCGTTTTATATGAAAAAGCAAATTACCACCCCGGCCGACCCCTTACCCATTTTATTTTTGGGCGGTGCATCAAATGTAATGCTGACGCTCCAAGTTAAATTGCCAAAAGAACCAT
>CAZXQI010000011.1:0-48328 GCA_964643005.1 uncultured Saprospiraceae bacterium
TAAAGGATGCGCCAAAGGCAGTTCATCCAACATCTGCCGGACGATTTCCACCCGTTCGAGGTCGGAGAGCGGCTCTAAGTCCCACTTCCCGAACAGTTCGAGGTTTTCCTGAATAATGGCGTTGCAAAAAGAGTGAAAGGTAAAAATGTGTACGCGGTGCGCTTCTGTTCCGATGAGCTTTTTGAGGCGGCTGCGCATAGCCTGTACTCCGGCGTCGGTGAAAGTCAGGCAGAGAATATTGTGCGGCTGGGTATCCGTCTCCATCAGGATGCGACCAATGCGGGCGGCAAGGATATGCGTCTTGCCCGTGCCCGGTCCGGCTATCACCAGAACCGGTCCTTCGATTTGTTCAACGGCTTTCCGCTGCTCCCGATTGAGGCGGCTCAACTCCTCCCTGAAAGCTTCATTATACGTATGAATAGTGGGCTTGCCAGATTCGGCGGTTTTTGCCATAGGTTTTACAGTTGTTGCCGGGCGCTGAAATTTTTGAGAAACATAAAATTGGTAAAAATCTGCTTGCTTCCGGCTATACTCGCACAGATATTTTTTTCAAATGTAAGGGTCTTTTTTAACCGCAACGGTTGCAGAGAGTTTTTGCTGAGAGAGGCCGCCGAAAACTTTGCGTTCTTCGGGGAAATTCAAAAGGCTCTCCTCCGACGGCAGGATCTGCGGTTTTTTTCTCATTCCTTTTACCTTTGTCGAATGAATATTGCAGAAACCAAATTAGGGATTTTAGGCGGCGGGCAACTGGGCAGAATGCTGACGCTGGCCGCCCACAACTGGCACATTGCCACCTGGGTGCTGGACGAATCAAAGGATTTTCCCGCCGGACAGGTTTGCTCGCATTTCGTGGAAGGCAGCTTCAAAAACTACGACGATGTGTACCGATTTGGAAAACAAATGGACGTGTTGACCATCGAAATCGAGCACGTCAACACCGACGCTCTGCTGGCCTTAGAGGCGGAAGGAGTGAAAATTCATCCCGCTCCCGCCAAATTGAACATCATCAAGGACAAGGGGCTGCAAAAAGAATTTTATCGAAAGAATAAGCTGCCCACTTCCAATTTTGAACTTTTTGAAAATCCGGAATCCATCCGCAAAGCTCTGACTGAAGGGAAGTTGCATTTTCCTTTTGTTCAAAAGTCGCGGACGGCAGGCTACGACGGGCGAGGCGTCGCCGTCATTCGTTCGGCTGCGGATTTGGAGAAATTGCTGCTGCCGGGCGCATCTGTGGTCGAGGAATTAGTGGACATCGAAAAGGAGCTGGCCGTCATCGTCGCGCGCAATGAGCGGGGAGAAGTCGCCGCCTTTCCCCTCGTCGAAATGGAGTTCAATCCCGTTGCCAATCTGGTGGAATTTCTCATCAGTCCTGCCGCTGTCAGCCCTGCCATTGAGAAGACCGCCAGGGCGCTCGCCATCCAGACCATCATAGCTTACGACCTTTGCGGGCTTTTGGCAGTGGAAATATTCTTGACAAAAAGCGGGGAATTGCTCATCAACGAGGTGGCGCCCCGCACCCACAACAGCGGGCACCATACCATTGACAGTTGCTATACCTCGCAGTTCGAACAGCACCTGCGCGCCGTCCTGAATCTGCCCTTAGGAAGTACGAAGATGAAAACCGCTTCCGTCATGGTAAATCTATTGGGCGAACCCGGCTATTCGGGACCGGCTCGCTACGAGGGTTTTGAAAAATGTGTCTCCCTGGAGGGAGTGAAGGTTCACCTCTACGGCAAGGCAACGACCCGGCCTTTCAGAAAAATGGGACACGTCACGATTCTCGACGATGATCCCCAAACCGCCAGAGCAAAGGCGGAAGAAGTCAAGCAGACTTTAAAAGTCATTGCATAGATCCCCAATATCCGCATAAGACGGCGCCTGTATTTTCAAACACTGCCGTTTTTTTATACGTTTATCATTTCCCTTTTCACCCAATAATTATTTTAAAAAATGATCAGCATTATCATGGGCAGCGATTCAGACCTACCGGTCATGCGGCAGGCTGCGGACGCATTACAGGAACTTGGCGTTCCCTTTGAACTGAGCATCGTCTCCGCCCATCGCACGCCAGAGCGCATGTTCGACTTTGCAAAAAACGCCCATACCCGTGGGATAAAGGCAATCATTGCCGGAGCCGGAGGAGCAGCGCATTTGCCGGGTATGGTGGCTTCGCTATCGCCCCTGCCGGTCATTGGCGTGCCCATTCGCTCGTCAAATTCCATAGACGGCTGGGACTCCGTCCTGTCTATTTTGCAAATGCCCAGCGGCGTGCCGGTAGCCACCGTCGCCCTCAACGCCGCCAAAAACGCCGGAATCTTAGCGGCTCAAATTATGGCTGCCCACGATGCCGCCCTGCTCCAACGCATGATAGACTTTAAGAAAAAAATGGCGCAGGCTGTCGCTGATAAAGTTGAAAAAATGGAATCCCTCGGTTACGAGGAGTTTTTGAAAGAAAAAAAAGGGATGTAAGGGAGGGGAGTTTCTTTCAAAAAAAATGAAAGTAAATGGGCGCCCTTTTTTTCAAAAAAATGAGAGTAAGGGGAAATCTTTTCAAAAAAACAAATGTGAGGGGAGGTCTATTTTTTTTAAAAAATTTTTAAAAAGATAACTTAACTAACTGATAATCAGATTTTAAAAACACCAAATCTTCCAGACGCTCTCCGAAATAAATATGTGGCAAGTCTATCTGAACGGTTTTCATTCCTACCTCCTGCTCGAACGTTCTCTTTCGAACAATACTATTGAAGCGTATCTGCGGGACATCGGGAAATTAGTGCAGTACCTTGCGCTCATTCAGGGAAGCGATACTCCACTTGGGTTTTCTGAAAGAGAAAAGGCCGATGAAGGGGCGAGTGATTCCGGGGAGGTTTCGCAGGAAGCGGAGTCGCCAAAAATCCCGGCGCCCGGCGAAGTGACTTTGGAAACTTTTCAAGATATGCTCCAGTGGTTCGGCAAGATAGGACTTGATGCGCGCTCGCAGGCGAGAATGGTTTCCGGAATCAAAGCTTTTTACAAATACCTGCTCATCGAAGGCGTCCTTCAAAGCGACCCGGTAGAGTTGCTCGAAACGCCCGGCGTCAGTCGCAAAATCCCGGAAGTGCTCACTTACGAGGAGATTCAAAGGCTGCTGTCGGCCATTGATCTCAGCCAGCCGCATGGCCTGCGCAATCGGGCAATGCTGGAAACGCTCTACGCCTGCGGCCTGCGCGTCAGCGAATTAGTCAATCTCAAGATTTCAAATCTCTACCTCGATATCGGCTTCGTCAAAGTCATCGGAAAAAACGACAAAGAGCGCTTAGTGCCCATCGGCGAAGAAGCTGTGAAACACATTGGGTTCTATCTCGATGGAGTACGCAGACATCTGGCCGTTAAAAAGGACAGCGAAAATATACTCTTCCTGAATCGTCGGGGCGGCAGGCTCAGCCGCGTCATGGTTTTTCTCGTCATCAAAGAGCTATCAAAATTGGCGGGCATTGAGAAAAACATCAGCCCCCACACTTTCCGCCACTCCTTTGCCACCCACCTCATCGAAGGCGGCGCCGACCTCAGAGCCGTACAGGATATGCTCGGTCACGAGAGCATCACCACCACCGAAATCTATACCCACTTAGACACCGGCTACCTGAAAGAAACGGTGCTCAACTTCCATCCCAGAAATATAGAAATGCGCGGGAAAAGCTGAGGGAATCCGGCGCCGGCGCCAATCATGAATACTTCCTTTTAAAACCTCAGCGTCCCCCCTATCAGGAAATTCCTTCCCGCCTGCGGAAAAAATCCGGTCAGATTATAAATTCCATTTCCCTCCAAACGGGCGTAGGGGTCGTCGGGTCGGGCGTCGTAATCGTCGGAGCGGTAGCGATAAGTCCAGGCGTTGGACGAGTAGCGGGCGTTGAAAAGGTTGTTAATCAGCAGGTTAAAGCTCAGCTCTTCAGCAAAGGAGGGTTTTAATACCCAGCGAACCTGTAGCCCGCCGATGGCATAGGCGTCCAGCACTGTGTTTTTATTGGAGGTGTTGTCAATGTACTGCCGCCCCACATACTTGCCCGACAGCGCCAGCGTCAATTGCTGTTTTGAAAAATTAAAAACCTCGTATTGGAGCCTGGCGTAGGCGATGAGATTCGGAGAAAAGGCGATATCCGTCGTGCCGTGAGCGATGGCTTCCTGCGTTCCGGTATCCCAGTTATCCATAAACTCGGTAAAATTTCTGATCTTATTTTGGCTGAGCGTTGCGTTGGCTTCTACTGTCAGTTTGCTGTTCAATTGCGCCGTCCCCGTCAGCTCCAGACCTAAGCGGTAGCTTTCCGGCGTATTGATGCGGATGGGGTCGCCCACGTCGTTGATATTGCCTGTCAGCACGAGCTGATCCCGATAGGACATTTGATAAAAATTGATTCCCAGCGCCCTCCCCCGGCTGCGGTAGCGCAAGCCCGCTTCTGTATTGTACAGGCGCTCCGGCCGAGGCTGGAACCCCTCCGGGGCATCCGTAAAATCGCTGCGGTTTGGCTCCCGATTAGCGACGGCAAAGGATGCGTAAGCGGTCGTCCCTTCTCCCATATCCCACAGCAGGCCGGCCTTTGGATTGAAGAAATGCCAGATCCGGGCGACCTCTGTCTCCCGCAAATCATTGTCGGTACCGGTAATCTTGTAATTAATCTGCCGGTATTGCAGGTCGGCAAATCCGTGCAATCGCGGACTCAGGTTATAGTGAATTTTGGAGAAAAAATTTAAATCCTGCTTGTCGCCGGCGCCGGAATAGTAAGGTTGATTCGGTTCGGCTCCTTCCAAATTTTCTCCCCAGACGATGTGGCCGTAGTGGTCGCCGAGGTAGCGGTTCCAGCCTCCACTAAAAGCCGCCTGCCATCGCCCGTCGTCGCTGTCAAAATGCAGCGCTCCGATGCCGCCAAAAAAATGATTGTCCAACCAACGACGGCGAACGTAATCGTACCTGCAACCTCCCGCCGGATCGGAGCAAGGCGGCGCCGGCAGCAGGTATCGCGAAGGCGCCTGATCTGCTTTGTACTGTTCAAAAAAGCCGAGGCCTCTGGTGTAGTGCCCCGTCAGATTCAAATGCCATTGCCGGTTCAGCTCCCAATTGTAAATGAGCTGGTAATGCGATTGTGCGTAGTCGTCCACTTCGTTGTCGTAGGGTGTTCCCGATTTTTCGGTTCCCGATACGTTGAAACGGCGCAGTTCAGGGTCGTCCACCCACTGGGCGGGTACGCCGTTCCATGCCTGATAGGTGATTTCGTGGCCGGAAAAGACATTGGCCCGGAGCGAGCTTTTTTTTCCAAAATGAGCCGCAGAAAGATAGTACGATTTCAGGTTCACGCCTGCCCGGTCAATATAGCCGTCAGAAATGATGCGGGAAAGCCTACCGTCCAAGGTAAAGCCGGTATTGTCGGTATGGCTTTGCCCTGAATCCCCGCCCGTCGGATTGCCTGTGCGAAGCAGGCCGGAGCCGAACTGGACGGCGCTCTTCCAGGTACCGAAAGAGCCTGCTCCTCCGACAATTTCTCCATAAGGATTTGAATTGAGCTGCCCTGAGTTTAGGTTGATGGTGGCGCCAAACGCTCCGGCGCCGTTGGTCGAGGTACCCACGCCCCGCTGGATTTGAACGTCCTCAGCAGAGGCGGCAAGATCGGGCAGATCCACCCAAAAGACGTTGTGCGATTCGGAGTCGTTGACGGGAATGCCATTGATGGTGACGTTGATACGGGTAGGGTCGGAGCCCCGAATGCGGATCCCCGTGTAGCCGATTCCCGCTCCGGCGTCGGAGGTGACGACCACCGATGGCGTGGCGTCGAGGAGGTAGGGCACATCCTGGCCGAGATTGCCGTTTTGCAGTTCTTCCTTTTTAATGGTAAAATAGGTAAAGGGCGATTTTTCACCAGCGCGGGTAGCCTTCACGGTGAGCGCATTGAGCATGGTAGCCGTCTGTCTCAGGCTGAAGTCCATCGTCGTCGTTCCCTGTAGCGTCGCCTGGCGGACGATATCCTCGTAGCCCAGATAAGTGACGCGAATTTGGAACACTCCCGGTTTTGAAATTTTTAAAAAATAAAAACCCTGCCCGTCGGCGACGGCGCCCTCTCCCGTTTCCGGCAGGACAATAGCGGCGGCAGGCAGCGGGCGACCCTGTTCGTCAGTAATTTTTCCTCTGATTTCTGTTTGTGAAAATGCAGCAATTGCCAGCCAAATGGCAATTCCGGTTAGAAGCATCTTTTTCATCGTGTAAAATTTTTTAGTGAAAAAATCCAGGCGTCCGGTATCCGCCGGACGACACGATGGGTGGCCAATCTTATGAAGTGCTTGCAGTTAGGTAGGCGAGCACTCATTTCCCTTCCCGGTATGACCCGGGCAGGTTCGATGGGTTTGATCTCAGTCCCGATAAAAAAATCGGGACACCCCAAATGAGATGTGGGGCAAATGTAAGAAACGACGTATAGTTTGATGTGAAAGCGCGGGGTATTATTCCAAAACGCCCCAGATAAAGGGCGGAGAATATATCGCCCGCCCAGCCCTACTTCCATTTACTCCCGCCCGAAGTGATTTTTTTTAAAAACCTTTGCGGGTATTTCCCATTTTTACATTTTTACAAAAATAGCCTGTCAGTTCATGGATAAAAAAATAATGCGACTTCAGCAAAAGATAGAAGAAGCAAAGCTCGGCGGCGGAGAAAAGCGCATTGCCAGCCAGCACAAAAAAGGAAAACTCACTGCGCGAGAGCGCATTCATTTCCTGGTGGATGAAGGCTCTTTCGAAGAAATAGGCATGCTCGTCACCCATCGTTCCAACGACTTCGGAATGGAAAAGCAGATCATCCTCGGCGACGGTGTCGTGACCGGATACGGGACTATCCACGGGCGCTTAGTGTATGTTTTTTCGCAGGACTTTACCGTCTTTGGCGGGTCGCTATCGGAAACACACGCCGAGAAGATTTGCAAAATCATGGATCTGGCCATGAAAAACGGGGCGCCTGTCATCGGCCTGAACGACTCTGGCGGCGCCCGCATTCAGGAGGGCGTCAACTCGCTGGGCGGCTATGCGGAAATCTTTTATCGCAACGTGATTTCTTCCGGCGTCATCCCGCAGATTTCAGCAATCATGGGGCCTTGTGCCGGCGGGGCGGTTTACTCCCCCGCCATGACCGACTTCACGCTCATGGTGGAAAACACCAGCTACATGTTCGTCACCGGCCCCAACGTGGTGAAGACCGTCACCAATGAAAACGTCACCAGCGAGGAGCTCGGCGGCGCTCATACGCACGCCACTAAGTCGGGCGTCACTCACCTCACCGCCGCCAACGATATTGACGGCATTGAAAAAATAAAAAAGCTGCTATCCTATCTGCCTCAGAACTGCGAAGAAAAAACACAGCGCCTTCCCTATTCCATTGGCGATGAAACGAGGGAGGAGCTATCGAAGGTCATTCCCGAAAATGCCAATCAGCCTTACGACATGCGGGAAGTCGTTCAGCACATCGTGGACGAGGATTCTTTTTTTGAAATTCACGAAGGATGGGCGGAAAACATCGTGGTTGGATTTGCGAGGCTGGCGGGTCGCAGCATAGGCATCGTCGGCAACCAGCCCATCAGCCTGGCCGGCGTACTCGACGTGAACTCTTCCCGCAAGGGCGCCCGCTTTGTGCGCTTCTGCGACTGCTTTAACATCCCCCTGCTCGTGCTCGAAGACGTGCCGGGTTTCCTGCCCGGTACCGATCAGGAGTGGAACGGCATCATCGTCAACGGCGCCAAGCTGCTCTTTGCCTTTAGTGAAGCTACCGTTCCCCGCGTCACCGTCATTACCCGCAAGGCTTATGGCGGCGCCTACGACGTGATGAACTCCAAGCACATCAGAGCCGATATGAACTTTGCCTGGCCCGGCGCCGAGATTGCCGTGATGGGCGCCAAAGGCGCTTCGGAAATTATTTTTAAAAAGGAAATCAGCGAAGCCGCCGACCCGCAGGCCATGCTGGCGCAAAAAGAACAGGAATACAGAGAGACCTTTGCCAATCCCTACCGCGCAGCGCAGCGGGGATTCATAGACGAGGTCATCCTTCCGGAGGATACCCGCCGAAAACTCATTAAGGCGTTTGCCATGTTAGAAAACAAGGTGGAGAAACTGCCGAAGAAGAAGCACGGGAATATACCTTTGTAAGCCGGAGTTTGAAGTTTTCGATGGTAAAACAGGAGGGATTCAGGGCTGCCTTACCGGACAATTGTTTTATAAAAATGGATACCATCACCGGCCATATCGAACGTATCACCTTCCAGAATGCAGAAAACGGCTGGACAGTCGCGCGGCTTCAGGAACCTAAGAAGCCCGATTTGACCACTATCGTCGGAACGATGACTTCCGTACAGGTAGGAGAGACTTTGCGCTGCCACGGCCATTGGAAAAACGACCCAAATTACGGTTTCCAGTTTATCGTTCAGGATTACGAAGTAACGCAGCCCGCCACCATTCGGGGCATCCAGAAATACCTTTCCAGCGGAATGATTAAGGGTATCGGCGATTTCTTCGCCGGCCAAATCGTCGCCAAATACGGCGAGGATACATTAGATGTCATTGACCAGACGCCCGACGTACTGATGGAAATTGACGGCATCGGCCCCAAACGTTTAGAAAAAATAAAATCGGGATGGAACGAGCAAAAGGCCATTCGGGAGGTGATGACTTTCCTCATGGGCTACGGCATCAGTCCGACCTATGCGCAGAAGGTTTTTAAAACTTACGGCGAGGACAGCATCCGCATCATCAGCGATAACCCCTACCAGTTGGCCCGCGACATCTGGGGCATTGGTTTCAAAACCGCCGACGCCACAGCTCAAAAGCTCGGCATTGGCAAAGACTCCGAACAGCGCATTGACGCCGGTATAGAGTATGCGCTCAACGAACTCAGCAACGACGGCCATACCTGCTACCCAGTGGATAAGTTTCTCGAAGAAGCGCAAAAGTTGTTGGAAGTGGACGCCAATTTAATCGCCACCCGTCTAGCCGCCATCGAGCAGGAAGAGCGCATTGTCACGGCGCCGCTCAATATTGACGGGCAGTTGGCGGCATGCGTCTGGCTCAAAGTTTTTTATGTGTGCGAGCAGGGTATCGGCAGCGAGCTGAAGCGTCTGACTCAGAGCCGGTCAGAACTGCGCTCTGTAAAAATATCCGGCGCCATCGCCTGGGCTGAGCAAAAACTTTCCATCCAACTCGCTGAAAATCAAAGGAAAGCGATAGGCGTCAGTTTAGAGCAGAAGCTACACATCATCACGGGCGGACCTGGCGTCGGCAAAAGCACCATCACTAAAGTCATCCTGCTCATCACGCAGCAACTGACAAAAAAGATTCTGCTGGCTGCGCCTACCGGACGGGCTGCAAAACGCATGGCCGAAATCACGGGCATGAAGGCCTCCACCATCCACTCGCTCTTAGAATTTGACTACAGCGTCAACGGCTTCAAACGCAACAGGGAAAACCCCCTCGACTGTGACCTGCTCATAGTGGACGAAGCCAGCATGATTGACACCGTGCTGATGTTCAACCTGCTCAAAGCGATACCGGCTCAGGCGCGGGTCATTTTTGTCGGCGACGTGGATCAGTTGCCGAGCGTCGGCGCCGGCAGCGTGTTGCAGGATTTGATTTTGAGTGAAAAAATTCCAGTGACGAGGCTGACGGAAATCTTCCGACAGGCGGCAAACAGTAAAATTATCGTGAATGCCCACCGTATCAATGCGGGCGAGTTTCCCCATCTGAGCAACGACAAGCAGAGCGATTTTTTCTTCATCGAGGAAGAAGACCCCGACAAACTTACCGAGCTTATCGTCAATCTCGTGGACAGCCGCCTGCCGCGGGCTTACGGCTTCGATGCCTTCGACGATATTCAGGTGCTGGCGCCTATGAATCGGGGCGTCATTGGCAATCGCAACCTGAATGATGTTTTACAAAAAAAACTCAACCCGGGTTATGAACCCTTAGTGAAGATGGGGCGGACTTTTCAGGAGAACGACAAGGTGATGCAAATCAAAAACAACTACGACAAGGATGTCTATAACGGAGACGTTGGGCGCATCCGCAAGATTGACAAGGAGGAACAGGAGCTTATCGTCAATTTCGATGGCCGCGATGTGATATACGACTACGCCGACCTCGACCAACTCACGCTGGCTTATGCCGTCAGCATTCACAAGTATCAGGGCAGCGAATGTCCCTGCATCGTCATGCCCATCGTGATGGGGCACTATATGATGCTCTACCGCAACCTCCTTTATACGGGAATTACACGCGGGAAAAAACTCGTAGTGCTGGCAGGTTCCAAAAAGGCGATTGCCATGGCGGTCAAAAACGATAAGGCCATGCAGCGATTCACCGGTCTGAGGGAGACGATGCTGAAGTGGCAATAGCTCTCTGTGTACAAAGTCGTTTTTAAATTTTTTTCAAAAAATAAAACTGGAAGAGTGCAAACTGTTGAAAGTCAGGAAGGAAGATATGCGGGAGCGCTGAGCTTTGTTTTTCCTACTTTCGCCGTTTGATAGCGCGCTACAGCTATTTGCATTAAACTTAAAGCATTGCTTTGAGGATAAACGGAACCTTTCTCACCGCCTCAAAGACATTTTTTAAATAAAAATAATAGTCGGATATGCGTCAAGCCTTAGAAACTGAACAAAAAGCGCTCGAAATCAACCTCGACGACAACCTCTGCGGCACGCTCGCAGAAATTGGCGCCGGGCAGGAGGTGGCTCGCTACTTCTTCAAAGTGGGCGCTGCGGCGGGAACCATCGCCAAAACCATGAGCGCCTACGACAAGGTCGTGTCCGACGACGTGTACGGTGTAGAGCCTTCCGGGCGGTATGTCTGCGAAAATCGCCTGTACAAGATGCTCGACCACGAATGGGATCTCATTCAGCGGCGATTGAGCGCGCTCCGGCCTGACACTAATTTTTTCGTCTTTGCCGATACAGTGGCGACGCTTAATTACCAGCGCACGATTAAAGGCGACGGCTGGCTCGGCGTCCGCTTCCAACTGACGCCAGGAGGGCAGCCCAACGACCTCGTGCTTCACGTCAAAATGCTGGATAACGATACGCAGTTGCAGCAGCAGGCGGTGGGTATCCTCGGCGTCAATTTAGTCTATGCCTGTTTTCGCTTCCATCAGGAGCCGGAGACGCTGCTCGTCTCTCTGATAGACAGCCTGCGTGGGCGGGTGACCATAGACATGGTGCGGTTGACGGGGCCTGACTTTGAGCATTTGGACAACCGGCTGCTCAGTCTTTGGTTGGTCAAACATAACCTGTCGAAAGTCGCGATGTTCGGGCCGGATCAACAGAACGTCCACGGCTCGGAATTTTTGTACAAAAAGCATGTGCTGGTGGTTCGCTCCACTTTCCGCCCGCCTACCATTTTGGACGTGGACATGATTCGCAAGGGCTTTGACCAGTTTCGTCAGGAGCCGAAGGTGGACGTGGCCAAAACTTTCGTGCTGACGGAGATCACAATGGGCAACCTCACCGAAGATGGGGCGCTGGATGAAAAGGACTTCCTCGACCGGACGGAGTTGCTCTGCGCATTGGGTCAAACGGTCATCATTTCGAGTTGCGAGGAATACCAGCAATTGATCGCCTATTTGGAAGATTTTAAAATCCAAAATTTGGGCATGGTGCTGAGGGCGCATCGCCTGTTGGACTTCTTAGCTGAAAAGTATTACCAAAACAGCGACGGCAGCCTGTTGGCGGCCTTTGGCGAAGTCTTCACGCGCAATGTGCGCATTTACGCCTATCCCTCGCATCAGGAGGGAAGCGAAGAATGGATGGTCGCCGACAACCTGCCAGTGCCCGAAGGATTCAAATTCCTGTACCGCCACCTGTTGGACAACCGCCAGATTGTGGACATTCAAAATTCCGAACCGGAGGTCCTGCACATTTTTGCCTCCGATATTCTGGCTGAAATCCGCCAGGGTGAAACGGGCTGGGAAAGCCAGACGCCAAAAATTGTGGCGGAATTAATCAAAGAGAAATACCTGTTTGGGTTCCCCTGTGAAAAGGCAGAGTTTGAATATTAGAACGGCGTTGAATTTATTCACTCCTATACGGAGACTTTGATTTTTGGGGATAAAACAGGCTCGTTTATCTTTTCCTCTTTTGATAGAACGGCCTCCCGTCCATCCCTCCATTCCAATTTTGATTTATTCTAAAATGATTACTTTCGCACCGCTTTTTTAGAGGGGGTGTTCAGGTCTTCTTTTTTAGCGCTTCTGAAGCATGCAAAAGGTCATTTTTAAAGATTTAGGTAAGATATCCTACCGGGAAGCCTGGGATTATCAACAGCAATTACTGGCAGAAGCCATTGAAACAAAGCACCAGAACAGGCGGCGCAGGGAGACTGGTGAACCCTTATTACCCATTAAGCACTACCTACTCTTTTGTGAGCACCCTCCCGTTTATACGCTCGGCAGGAGCGGATCCTTAGATCACCTGCTACTTGACGAGGCCGGACTATCTGAAAAAGGCATTGAGTTCTTTAAAATCAATCGCGGCGGCGACATCACGTATCACGGGCCAGGTCAAATCGTCGGGTATCCGATTTTTGATTTGGATGAGTTTTTCACCGATGTCCATCGCTATGTGCGCTATATAGAAGAAGCCGTCATCCGCACGCTGGCGGAATACGGACTGGAAGCTAATCGCATCAAAGAATACACGGGCGTCTGGCTGCCCGAAAAGGGCTGGATTCCCAAGCGTAAGATTTGCGCCATTGGCGTTCACCTCAGCCGCTGGGTGACGATGCACGGTTTTGCTTTCAATATC
The DNA here is from genome assembly GCA_964643005.1 of uncultured Saprospiraceae bacterium. Lineage (GTDB taxonomy): Bacteria > Bacteroidota > Bacteroidia > Chitinophagales > Saprospiraceae > UBA6168. The sequence goes on from CAZXQI010000011.1 coordinate 12,792, forward strand.
AACACAGATTTGAATTACTTCCGACACATCATCCCCTGTGGAATTGAGGACAAGGATAAGGATGTGACCTCTCTGGATAAGGAGCTGGAACGGGAAATAGATTTAAGTGAAGTAAAGGAAAAGTTGAAGTTCCATTTTGCGGAATTGTTCGGCTTTGAATTTGCTTAAAAGGCTCGCGTTGTCGGGCAGAGATCAGTCAATGCCGGCAATCCCGGCTTAACTCAAAAAAATCACCCATGAAAAAAGATATTCCACAATATAGAGTAGAGGAACTGGCTATTGCCGTAGTTCCAAGAATTGAAAATGGTATTCCAGACCATGAGATGTGGGACGTGTGGGTCATCAATCTCAAAGATGAACCTATTGAAAATGTACTGATTAACTCTCGCGGCTACGGAGAGTTGGAAGGCGAGCCAATGCGCACCACTATTCTGCGGCATTTTTTTGAAAAGATAGACCCTAAGCAGGCCTGTCTGATCGAGCCTATCCAGACTAAACTCTTCGACATCGCCAATGAGTATTGGATTAGCTTCACCTACGACGGGTATATGTACGACAAAAAATACGTCTTCGTGAGAGGAAGTATTACGGAAGACAACTTTACAAAAATTCCCTTGTTGGAACGCAGGGGGGTAATGATTCGATAACCTAAAAATGGGCTTTTCCCTTCATTCTCTTTTCATCCGTTTCTAAATTTCATACACATTGAAACCAAAAAAAGTAAGTGAATCTCTGACCACGATGAGTGAGATGGTCATGCCCAACGATACGAATCCACTCGGAAATCTGATGGGCGGCAACCTGATGCGCTGGATGGACGTGGTGGCCAGTATTTGTGCCGGCAAGCACTGTGAAGCGCATGTAGTGACGGCCTCGGTGGATCACGTTTCTTTTCACAAGCCCATCCTGCTCGGCGACGTCGTCACCTTAGAAGCCTGCGTAACGAGAGCCTTCAATACCTCCGTCGAAGTATTTGTAGAAGTATTTGCCGCAGATATCAAAGGCGGCAATACCCGCAAATGCAATCACGCCTATTTCACTTTTGTAGCGCTGGACGATGATAGCAAGCGTCCCTTCCCCGTTCCACCCGTCCTGCCTTTGACGAATGAAGAGGAGCAATTATATGAGGGGGCGGCTCGTCGCCGTGAAGTCCGGCTTGTGCTTAGCGGTCGAATGAAACCAGGAGAGGCTTCCGAAATCAAAGCCTTATTTGCGACGGTCTGACCAATCTTCTTTTTCCTGAGTAGATTTTTCGAAGCTTGTCATCACATATTCCTAAATGCGAAATAGAGCAATAGCATTAACAACACGACCGTGATGATCGTGTAAGTCATGAATTTTTTGGAATCTCGTTTATCCATCGCCTCCTGGCGCTTTTTCTTTTTTGACATATCCGAAATTTTAAACTAATAGCTGTTTTGAATTGCCGCCCAATTTAGCGGTTTGCCCATAAATGGAGAAATATTCTACAAATCCTTTTTCTTCATCAGGACGCCAACCCAGGTAAAACGCTTCTCCACCTCATACCAGGCTTGGAGAGCCTGTACGTCCGAAGGCTGTACGTAGTAGTAATCGTAGTTGTCGTCTAATTGAAGTTCTTTTGAGTACAGCAGCGGCAATTCGGCAAAATCAAAGTTGTTCGTTTTAAAATAATAGGTAGAGGACGGGTGGTAAAGCCAGTGTACCCCAAGCCTGATGTTGGTTCCTTCGGGTATTTCATCTTTCAGATAAAATACCATGTTTTTTGTTTCAGAATCATACGCCCATTCACTGGAGAATTTCAGTTGCGCTACTCTGCCAAGATGAATCACACAAAAGAGGCCAATGGCTATTGGAAGTATCGCCCTCCATTGGGTTGACTTTTTTTCCAAAAAGAAATTAAAAAAAAGAAAAACGGGCAGTGCGCACAGCGGGATAAACATGAGACCCGTCCGATTGACCTGGTATTGCGTGCCGAGTAGGTAGTGCTGAACGATGGCGGCGAGGCTCGCAATGAGCGGTAATAAGATAGCCGCCAATAAGAACTGTTCTCTGGCGCCATCCGTTTTTTTAAAAAATTGTCTGGGGGCAAACGCCAGTACCCAAAGGAGCAACAAGACCAACAGCCCGCCAAAGAACTCCGCATTAAAGGTGTGAAGGTATCGTCCGCCGTACAAGCTGTTGCGAACGACTGAATAGAAAGTGTCCAAAAAGGAATCAGCGCCGTATTCAAATTCGCCATTTTTCATCAGGAAGCCCAAGGGGCGATAAATGAGCCAGGCCATCGCTGCGGTAATTGACAGGGCGACGATGAGCGGCTGAAGAATTATTTGCCGGCGATTTTCATTTGCCTGAAAAAAGCGTAACAACGCCCAGCCGCCCAGCACAGCCGCTAAGCAGGCGTAGTAATTGAGCAGCGTAAAATTGCTGAGTACGGCCAGAAATGCGCCTGCAAAAGAACCAGCCACCGCCTGCCACCTGCCAGTCTGGGCATAACGCCCCAAAAAATATAGACTCGCCAGCATCATGGACACGGCTAGTCCATAGCCCCGGGCTAAAGCGGAAAATTCGAGCAGGTAGGGGTTTGTATTGAGCAGAATAAAGCCGAACAATGCTATCCAGGGCTGCCAGGCCCAGGTCCTGACCAATTTCCAGGAGAAGAAGAGATAAATCAAATGCCCCAGTAACGCCGGTAGTCGGATCGCCAATTCTGAATTTCCAAACAGAGAAATAGAAGGCTTCATCAGCAATACATACAGCCAGTGGAGATTGGCCGATCCCCAGCAGACTTCGGAGCGGTTACATTCAAAAATGGGAAAGTTTGTCCAGATACTCCAGGAGCCGCATTCATCATGGGTCAGCGAGAGATGAGAAGCCCGTAGTGCGGTATAGGTAAAAAGTAAGCCTGCCGCCAGCCCCATCAGAATCAGGGGAAGGGTTTGTCGGAAGAAGTGGGAATTCAGGAACAAACTTAGCCGGCTGAACATAGGTTTGAGTTTGGCCAAAAGTAATTAGTACCACTGCAATTTCACAGTGTCCGGCAATTCCTGCGGATTTTATGGTAGAAAATATTGAAAGGGAAGCGGAGAGCGCCGCTATTTGCGCACCATAGGATCTTCTAATCGGTTAGCCATTCGCTGGATAGCGTCAATGATTTTGTCCAGAGCCGGCGGGTAATCCACGTACTGCACGCCGAGGTCGTCCTTTCCCCAGATGGCTATGGTGACGACTTTTTTTCGCTGCCCGTAGGCAATGGAAAGGCGCAGAGGGATGGGCGAGGGCTTCATCCCTTTGCGCTTAGAGCAGCCGGGCACGTCGCAGTCATACACCCTTTCAAAGTCGAAAAAGCCCTGCTTTACCACGTAGTCGGCAAACATCTCCAGCTCTTCTCTGGGTATATTCTTTTTGGTGACGAGCAGGCCATTGTGGACGCTTTGGTATTCCTTGATCAATCGCCCGTCTGTCTTGATGTGGATAAAGTCTTTGAGAACGGGATCAATACCTCCGTAATAGCCGCCGCCGATGAGTTCAACGTTAATATAGACGGGCGGAGGCTTGGCAGCTTCCTCCTCTATCCGATGATTTCGCCGAAAGATAGACCATCTGCGCTTTTCTTTTTTCTTTCCAGAGACAGATGGGTTTTCAGCTTCTACAATTACTTCCGGGAGTTCGTTGTCCGGCTTGACAAAAGGAGCGTCCTTGCTATCTACTCTCACAAAGTGATACTGTAAAGAGCTCTTGCTATTTCTCTGGGTAAATTCGAGTACGAGGACGCTTTTGTTGAGTTGTGCGATTTCAAATTTATTGACATGCTGAAAACTGTAGAACAAAGTCCTTCCGTTCAGGCTCCAGTTTCCACGGGTCATTTTTCCATTGTAAAATTCCTGGTAGGTATAGTCGTAGCGGAAGTAGAGGTAGTAATCGTAGTCCTTGTCCGCTTTGTGGATGACGGTGTTGGACTCGGCTTCTAAGGTATAAGTGTACCGCCATTTAGATTCGACGAACAGGCGGTCGTCTGGCGAGCTGCCCTGGATATTATTTTCCTGAGCAATCAGGTTGCAGCAGAAAATGGTTCCTGTCAAAAACAATGTCAGTCGCAGCAGTCGCACAGAAATAGTCATACTTCGTGTAGTTTCTAAAAACTTTTCAAAGTTATATGGTAATTTTTTTTAAACCAAGTTTAAAGGAAGCAGCTATTCTCACCCGACCGGATTTTCCTGTCAAAACAGTTTCTCAATAGGTGGGGAGATGTGGATTGTGAAACCTGTTTAAGTGAGAATAGCAGAACAGAAGGGGGATTTGGTATTTCTAAGAGTTTACAGTCTGCCGCTAAAATTTGAAGCCTACGGTCGCCATTATCCTGCTTTTCGTTTCTTTCAGGCTGACAAAAGGTTGAGCGGCATCTGTGGTTGTGTAAGGGGTATAGTCGGTATCGTTTACAACTCGACGGAATGCCAGATCTAAGAAAACATTTTCTCCGCGAAGACCTGCTCCCAAACTAAAGGCCGCCGTCGGATCGCCGCCATTTGAAAAAGGCGCGCTCGTAAGGGCAAATCCCGCCCTGAGTCGGAACATTTCATACGCAAATTCCCCGCCAAGCCGAACGTTTAAGGCCGACTGTAGATACTTGTCAATGTCTCCATTCAGTTCCCGCTGGTACTTGATATCCGCCGAATTAGTAGTCTTATGAAAATTGAATCTGGCATTGGTATAGTCGAGCCATTCTACTTCGGCAGAGACGAAGCCGCGCTTTCCAAATATAAGGCCGCCGCTGCCGATAAAGCGCCAAGGCGTGCGCAGGCGGTATTCAAACGAGCCTTCCGGCGAGGAAGCCTCGCCTGAGTACGAGGCGCCATTTTCAACGTAGTTATAATCCAGGTCAGAAGAGAAGCTATCGTGTAGTCCGAATCTGGTTGGCGTGTGAAAAGCAAATCCAAATCTCACCATTTGGTTCACCCTGTAAATCAGACCGAGTTTGAGATTGATACCCGTGCCGGTCGTCCGCAACCTTTCCGTATAGGTCAGATCCTGAAATGTGGGTATCTCATCGGCGGTATCGCTTTCTTGATAGGTCTTTATTTCCTCAAATGATAAAAACGGAACGCCCAGCGTAGCGCCAATCAGCAAACGCTCCTTGTAATTGCCCGCAAAGGAGAAGAGCATTTCGTTGATGGCGCCTTTGCGGCGAATGAGCTGTGATTTATTGACCGGCGCATCTAATGGAAAATCGCTGACGTAAAAAGTAGGTTCGAGCGCAGGGTATGGGCGATAGATAGCGGCGCCATCATAGGCAAGTCCCGCCTCAAAATCATCTAATTCGTTGAGTTCCAACCCCTGGGCAAGTTCCAGCCAGCGATCGGTGATAGAACCATCCGAGACGCCCTCGAAGTAAACCGACTGATGAAAACTGGCCATGCGATTCATGCCAAAGCCAAAAGCAGAAACTGTCCAGTCAGAGTTAAGGGGTTGGGAGGAAAAAACCAGTCCCAGATTATTAAAATTAAAATTGGATTTTTCCTGGTCTATTAGTGGATTCCTCTCCCCTCGCAATGTCGCCTCTGTTGTCGAGCGGTCTAAGGTGGGGGTAAAAGTAAATTCTGACCTGCGGAAGTTGGCTAATCCCGCTGGATTCGTGCTCAGGGTAGAAAAATCCGCTCCCAAAGCTCCTATTGCTCCTCCGACGCCGACTGTGCGGGCGGTACCTCCCGGCTCTAGAAAGGAATAGCGGACGGCGTCGTCAATGGTTTGAGCGGTAACAATTTGCACCGTAAAAATCATGGCCAGCATGAAAATGATATTGAATCTCATGGCATTTATTTTTTTGATTAAAAAATGCTTTAAACCCATTTTAGTTAAAAGAAGTCAATAAAAAAGTGGGTGGAGGGCAATGCTCCAACCACCCACTTTCTCATTCTTTATAGTTCTTATTGGCAAAGAGGATAGAACCCCCGAATCGGTTTTAATTGCGTCTGCCGCCGCCTCTCGTGCTGCCGCCGGTAGAGCCGCCGCTATTTCTGGAGGAGCCGCTATTGAAGGTTCCTCCGCTATTCCGGCTGGAATTGTTGCTGCCGCTGTTGTTGAAATCCGGGCTGCTGCTGCGGTTGTTTCCGAATCCATTAGAAGAACTGTTGTCGCGTCTATTACTGTTAATTCCCCCATTGCCCGGAGCGGCAGGCGTCGTCCGGCGGTTATTTTCCATCCCGCCGGAAGAGCGGTTGTTGCGGCTGTTATTGTTAAGTCCTCTTTCATTGCGTGGAGCGGTAGGAGTCGTCCGGCGATTATTCTCCATGCTTCTGGTTTGACGACGATTGTTTTGAGGCGTTTCAACAGCGCCCGGTGTGCGCTGGGTATTGCCTCTTTCCACTTCATTTCTGTTATTGCTTTCCTGACGGGGAGGTCTAGTCACTTCCGGCAATGTACTCCTTTCGGATTCGCGCGCCTGTGTACGACTATTGGAGTTTTCTCTGGACTCAGGCACAACGCCGGTGCGCTCGTTGTCCAACTGACGATGAAGAGCCTCTCTATCCTGGCTGTTCACGCCGTCGCGGTTGGGGCGATCCACGCCGTTAGATGGGTTTTCACCGATAAGACCGCGCCTGTTAGGTGAAACTCTGGGGTTGCTGCTACCTCCTTTTCTGGCGCCGTAGTAGGTATTGCTCGCCGTATCATAGCTGTATCCATTGCCCCAGGACGGTGGATAGTAGTAGCTACCATAACCGCCGTAACCATAATAAGGATAGCCAAAATCACCGTAGTAATTATTAAAGATATAGGCATTGCCAAATCCATATCCTCCGCCGTACCAAGGGCTCATCCAAGGATTGTAGAAACTACCGTAGGATAGGTAGAAGCTCGGCCCTCTCCACGAATTCCAGCCAAAGCCATAATTCAATCGGCTCATTCTACGGTAGGAACTCCATGACCACGGATTGTCATAAATCAACAGTGAAACTCCGGGCGACCAAAACGGATCGTACATCATGAACGGATCGTAGTAGGCCATGTCCACGTACACTGGGTCGTAATAGCTGAACCCATAATAAGGCCGATGAAAACGACGGATACGGGAAGAGTAATAATAGTTGTAGTCGTCGTAATCTTCGTAGCCGTCATCGTCATAGCCAGAGTTACGGCCGCCAGAGTTATTGCTGTAATTACTGTTCGACGAATAAGACGTATAGTAATAGTCGCCGTCTGTATCCGGATTGTAGTACAGGTCATCGTATTGTGCGAGACCGACGTTCGCCCAGCTAAAGGCGAAGAAGGCGAACAACAAGGCGAACAAATTATTTCTTTTCATTTTACAGATATTTTATTTGATAATTACTTCAACGCTCTCTTTTGATTTTACGGACACGAATTTATTAGCTTTGCGCCACTTTTTTAGTTAAAGGGAATTAAAATTAGATTTTCCGCCTGTTAAAGTCTTAATTAAGACACATCTGTCAGACGCACAGTTTGACCGGACGTCATTAAGGTAATCTTAAAACCTCGAAAACTGAGGAGACAAAACGCAGGTATGGATTGTTTTTTTAGTTAAAATTTGAAGAAACCGGTGTTTAAAAGTTTTTGCAAAAGAAGATGCGCCTCAGTTGCTAAAACCAGAATACCCACACAATTTTTATGGCAAAAGAAATTACTTCCAGAGATCAGGACTACTCCCAGTGGTACATTGACATCGTTCAGAAGGCGAATATGGCCGACTATTCTGCCGTTCGTGGCTGCATGGTCATCAAACCCAATGGCTATGCAATTTGGGAAAACATGCAACAGCAGCTTGACAAAATGTTCAAAGAAACAGGCCACGTCAACGCTTATTTTCCTCTTTTTATACCCAAAAGTTTTCTCAGCAAAGAGGCTCAACACGTAGAGGGCTTCGCCAAAGAATGTGCCGTCATTACGCACCACCGCCTGATGAACGCCCCTGATGGAAGCGGCGTCGTCGTAGATCCGGAGGCAAAATTAGAAGAAGAACTCATCGTAAGGCCCACTTCAGAAACCATCATCTGGGATACCTATCGCACTTGGATCAACAGCTATCGCGACCTGCCTTTGCTCATCAACCAGTGGGCCAATGTAGTGCGCTGGGAAATGCGCACGCGTCTGTTTCTGCGCACTGCCGAATTCCTCTGGCAGGAAGGACATACAGCTCATGCCACCTGCGAAGAAGCAGAAACTGAGGCTCGCACCATGTTAGATGTTTATGCAAAATTTGCCGAAGAGTGGATGGCCATGCCGGTCATCAAAGGAACCAAGACTCCCAACGAACGCTTTGCCGGAGCCGTGGACACCTATTGCATTGAGGCGCTCATGCAGGACGGCAAGGCTCTCCAGGCCGGAACTTCTCACTTCCTCGGGCAAAATTTTGCCAAAGCCTTCGACGTGAAGTTTCTCAACGAAAGCAATGAGCAGGAATACGTCTGGGCAACTTCCTGGGGCGTTTCGACCCGTCTCATCGGAGCCCTGATAATGGCGCACTCCGACGACGACGGCCTCGTTATCCCGCCCAAACTGGCGCCGCTACAGGTAGTCATCGTTCCCATCCCCAAACCCTCTTCCGAGATTGACGAGGCCGCTGAAAAAGTCATGAAGACCCTTAAAGCCAAAGGTATTTCCGTGAAATACGACCTCGACATGAAAAAGCGCCCAGGTTTCAAATTCGCCGAATACGAAATGCACGGCGTACCCGTTCGAGTGGCCATCGGCGCAAGAGACTTGGCAGAAGGGAGGGTGGAAGTAGCCCGCCGGGATACCAAAGAAAAAAGCAGCCAGCCATTCGAGGGCATCGCAGATTACATCGCCAATCTGCTCGACGAGATTCAACAACATCTTTTCAATCGGGCTGCCGAATTCCAAAAAGAACACACCACCGCCGTGGATAATTTCGATGAATTCAATGAAGCGCTAGATGGTAAAGGCGGCTTTGTTTCCGCTCACTGGGACGGTACGACAGAAACGGAGTTAAAAATTAAGGAGTTGACCAAAGCGACCATTCGCTGCATTCCAATAGACAACGAACAAGAAGACGGCGTCTGCATACTGACGGGCAAGCCCTCCAAACAAAGGGTCTTATTTGCAAGGGCTTATTAAAGGCGGCAGATAAACTCCGTTCGTCTAAACGGCATTACAACATAATGATAATCAGGAACCTGGGAGCGAGTAGCGTCGCTCCCTTTTTTATTTATCGCCTAGGGGCGCTGTTAAAGAGTGCGATGAACATCATCATCATCTTTGCTTCAAAGGAAACTTCCCTATCCATTTCATCTATAATGACCCAGTCGCGGGGGTCGCGTTCAAAGTTGGTGTACATGTAAAAATTGCCGTATCGGGTATCTCTTATTTCCCACTCATCCCAGAGGTTAGCCCATTTTGTTTTGATAGTTAGTCGGCGGTCGCCGTCCAATATTCGCCACTCTCGGAAGTCGTTCACCCAGACGGTGCGCGCAGTGACGATTCTGTTATTTCCCCGAACTTCCCACTCATCAGGTTTTCCTTTCCATTTCATCTCAATACGGCCAAAGATTTCTCCAATGCGGTAATCCCATTGCGTCCAGTCGTCAGCGGGCATTTGCCATCTGATTTTTAGCTCGCCGGGATCTTCTTCTCCCTCAATATAAAATAGCCATTCGGCGAAGCTGTCGTCGAATCGGGCAGAGGCGTCCGTGAGGAACTGCGCTTTCAGCAAGATGGGCAGGAGAACGAGAGAAAGGATAAACGGCGCTTTTTTCATGTACCTAAAATGTTTAACTGCCAGACTATGAGAGGAGCCTGGCGCCATAAATTTTGAGTAAAGATTTCGATAAACTTTTCGCCTCCTCATTAATTCGGGTCGGTCAGATATTCCACCAGTACGTCATTTTCAATACTAAAGCCCAGTTGCGGGAGTCGGAGAAATCCGAAAGATAGTTGTTGGTATAAACGATAAACAAATCAGAAGCCGGACTATATCGCCACTGGAAGCGAAGGTTGAGGTTGACATTTTTTTCCTGGCCATTGTACTGAATAAAATTGGTGAGAAACAATTTGTTCGTCACCGTCACATCTAAGCGGGGGCCGACTAACCAGAACTCGAAATTCTGGTTTTTCAACTTATCGGGCAGGCGGTCGTCATTTCCAAATGCGATGCGATTGTATTCCGTCGCCACACCGAGGGCGACATAAGGCTGAAAGCGATACCCAACTTCGCCCCTCAGGAAAAGGCGGGTTCCATCTGCATAATAGCCGCCATAGCGGGAGTTAAACGACCAGGTGAAAATGCTTTGCGGCTTGGAAACGTACTCCGTCCCAAAAGACTTCCAGATGTGTCTGGTGCCGGCTGCCACGGTATCTCCAACAAAGTTGGTCGGATCAAACGGGTAGTCCAGTTCGTGAGAATCATAGGCAACCCAGACGCTGGCTGCACTGGTATTTAAAAAAGTAACGGAGTAAATAATCGGGAACTCCGTTTCTATGTATCTCATATTTTTATCAAAAATAAACTGGAAAAAGGTCTGGGGGCCGTGATTGAGTATCACATTAGATTTGGGAAAAAACTGCCATCCGGCGCTTGCTCCCATTCTGTTGTATCCGGTTCGGGGGACGAAGCCGGTTTCTGCGCGGAAGTTTTCTCCTATATTTTGCAGTTCTACGTCAAAATACCATTGCTTTTCATAGAAGCCCAGATTGCCGGCCAGGATGTGATCGTTGCCTCCCTTGCCGGGGCTGAAGGATTGCAACCAGAGCATTTTCCCCTTCCATTTATTATTAGAGGAGGCCAGGTTGTACTCCAGTCCTAAGTTGCGGTTATAGCGTTTGATGGCGTCCTTATCTGCGACGTCTTCGTAGTTGAAAGTTTCTTTATTAACAAAAATGGCTGAAACGTTACTGCGGGAAAATACCCGTCGTTGGAGAGAAAGCACGCTAAAATTCTGGGCTGGCGTTCCCTCTCCGTCTTTTTCGGATTGCATAGTCATCCCCCCAATGCGCCAGTCCTTGTTCAGTTTTCCACTCAGCCTGGCGCCAAAGAGAATGGGTGCGTTTAAACCTATTCTTCTGGAGAAAAATGGCCGCATCGTCGAGTAGCCAAAATTGCCAAACAGGTCGGCGTTTTCAAGAAAGAACTGCCTGCGCTCCGGAAAAAACAATTCGAAACGGTCGAGATTAGTCTGCTGCTCGTCCACTTCTACTTGCGAAAAATCGGGGTTTACCGTCAGGTCTAAATTCAGCGAGGAGTTCAGAGCTACTTTGACGTCTCCGCCAAAACCCCGGAGAAACTCGGCGTCGCCGTTTCTTTCGAGGTCTTTGCTGACGCCGCCGATGGCATAAGGAATTAAGGAAACATTGGCGCCCGTCTGTGGCGGCGGCTCATCCCAGACCAGCACGCCCGTATAAGCCAGCGAGGCCGTAGGAAATTGGCGGGGCACAGGCGCCCAGGCGGATGTCTCCGTGGTCTTCAAATCGCTGCGGCTGAAGTTGACTCCCCAGCGGTCGGTACCTTTTTTATAGCGCAGTGTTTTAAACGGTATGGCCATTTCGAGCACCCAGAGATCGTCGGCAGCTTTCACGACAGATTCCCACTTGTTTTCCCAGCTCAGGTCAATATCTCCGCCATTGAAAAGCAGGCCGTCCCATTGAGCGCCCCGGGCGTTGGCGCCAAAGGCAAAGCCGTTGGTCTGATCGTCGAAAGGATCTATAAAAAGGACGAAATTGTCATTTTTTTCAAAATTAAAATCCCGCCGCAGAGACTCCACCATGTACGGTCCCGACAGCTTGTTGTAGTTCACCGCCAGCAGGTAAAGGTATTGGTCGTCAAACAACATGCGCACCTCCGTCCTCACGACAGCTCGGCTCGTATCCATGGGCAGTACCTGATAAAAATCGGTGGCGACTTCAGCCTGGCGCCAGGCGGCGTCATTCTCTAAGCCGTCTATCAGAACAGGGTCGTTAGTCCGGTGGATGCGGTACTCAAAGCCAATATTTTTCTTTTGGGAATGCGCCAAAAGGCTCAATCCCAGCAAGAATGCAGTGTAGAATATTTTGGAAAAACTGACCATTATCTAATTGATTTTGCGAGGCGAAGATAGTGGGACTATCTCGCAAAAAAGAGGAGATTTCTGCGACTTCAGCTTAGGCGGGCTTGCAGTCTTTTTTTAAAAAACAGGTTTAGTTTTTTTAAAAAATTAAAAGAATTCAATTTTAAAAATGCCCGGACGCTTTCAAAAAATCAAAGGTTTCACTCCCAACACGACCTGCCAGATCACCGCTACTACCGCCAAAATGGGATACAACAAAGACCGGACGAAGAACTTTAGCTTCTTCCGATTCGGTCGAAAACCCAGCGCCTCCAGCACATCGGAGTAGAGTATCTTGTCGTCGGATTCATCTAAGTCGTGCATTTTGTTGACTAAGCAGCGCCCAAAGACAGCAAATTGCAAGTGTACCAAAGCAAAAACAGTCCACACGACTGGCCACCAAAACAGCAGGGGCAGCGCCCAGGCAGCCAGGGTAATGGCCAGATGAACCCAAAAAATAAAATTCATCTGACTCTGTGTGGAAGTAGTCTGGTTTTTCATGGGCACAATGTAGCAAGATTCATTTATCGGGTATCTGAAAAAACGATTTGCGTAATTTGCACTCAAAAAAATGCAATGAACGGCAAATTGAAAAAAGACGTGCAACCCGGCCTGCTGGTAAGAATCGTACAAAAACAACATCAGCAATCGGGCGAACTCACGGAAGGGTTGGTAAAGCAGGTGCTGACTAAATCGCCTCAGCACCCGCATGGCATCAAAGTCCGCTTAGATACGGGCGAGGTCGGGCGGGTGAAAGAAATCATAGAAGAGGACTAAAATCTCATCGAGCAAATGAAAAAGCAAATATGCATCATCGGCTGCGGAACTTTCGGCTCCTACTTAGCGAAGCGGCTTTTGGAAAAATGGGGCGACGGCATTGCCCTTACCGTCATAGAAATCGGCAACCGAAAGATCCAAGATGAAAGCCAGATCGGCCTCCGTTCAATTTCGGAGCACTCAAAAGTTTCTAAAGAGGGGCGCTATTTCGGCTTCGGCGGCACCTCCGCCCGGTGGGGAGCTCAGATCTTGTTTTTTGATGATCGCGACAACCCAAAAGACGAGCCTGTCTGGCGGGAAATCGTGCGCATCAACGACCGCCACAAAAGCACGGTGATGGAAAAGTTGCTGGGGGATTCGGCAAAAATTAATCTGAACGAGAAAGACTCCAATATCAAAACGGGTATCTGGCTGAAATACGCCAAAAGGAACATGTTCAACCGACTCAGTCGCAGCGAACTGAAAAATATCCAGCTTCTGCCCGACCAGCGGGTGACGGGTTTCCAACTGGTCGATGGTCAAATTTACTCCGTTCACTGCAAATCAAAGGAGGGTCTGGAACAGGAGGTCGGCGCCGATATTTTTTATCTGACCGCCGGTGCGCTGGAATCCTGCCGCCTCCTGCTCGTACTTAGCGAGCAAACGGGCATTCTCAGGGGCGCCGACCTGGGCAAAAATTTCGGCGACCATATTTCCACGGAACTCTTCATTGTGCAAAATGCCCGTCCCGTACTCAACGGCGTTGACTTCACTCCCCTTCTCCACAGGGGCAGTCTGATTACCCGCCGGATAATTGCCACGACTACCGACGGCGCCTCGGGTTTCGTCCACACCGTTTTCAACAAAGACATCAGCGCTTTTAAATTTCTGAAAGAATTGATGTTCGGGAAGCGAACCACAACGGTGACTTTTGGCGAGCTGCTCAGCGGTGTGGCTTTTCTGTTCAGGTTTGCTTTTCATCTCCTTTTTAAAAAAAATCTCTACGTGGACAAAAACCGGTGGAGCCTCCAATTGGACATGGAACAGCCCATTCCCAACGCCAACCGGCTCCGGCTCTCCGAACAAAAAGACGCTTACGGCGAAGCGGCGCTGCAAATTGACTGGAATATTTCTGAAAACGACAGGAAGGCTATCGAAGAGATTCGCAGCCAGGCGGAACAGATGCTGCAAAAAAACGGGCTAAGCTACCAGGCGCTCTACAATCCCGCTTCTACCGACAACAAAGTGGAAGACGTCTATCATCCGGTCGGCTGTCTCCGGGTCGGGTTTGACGACAAGGCTGTGGTTCGATTCGACGGGCAAGTGAACGGCATCGCGAACCTGTATCATTTTTCGACGGGGATATTTCCGAGCGCCAAATCCATCAATCCCTCGGCTGCCGTTATGTGCCATATTGAGGAGCATTTGGAGCGATGTGGAGATTGAAAGGAATGAAATTATTTACGAGTTTTTGGGTGAATGTAAGTTGTAACTACTCCAATTTAAGATTCTACTTAGGGGAATTTTTACTGAATCAAATACTTCCCTAAAATGGGCATCCTCCTTCCTGCGCCAAAGGCTTTGGGCGAGACCCTGATGGTCGGCGCCGTCTGGTATCGCTTGAACTCGTTCATATTGACCTGGCGAAGGATGCGTCGCACTACTTTTTCATCGTAGCCCAAAGCGATGATTTCGTCTGGTCCCTGCCGGTTCTCAATGTATTCGTAAAGGATTTTGTCCAGGACGCCATAATCGGGCAGGCTGTCGCTGTCTTTCTGATCCGGTCGAAGCTCGGCGGACGGCGGCTTGACGAGGATGTTTTCTGGAATGAGAGGGCTGTCCTTGTTGATGTAATGCGCCAGAGCATAGACTTCAGTTTTATAGACGTCGGCCAGCACGGACAGCCCACCGCAAAGGTCGCCATAGAGCGTCCCATATCCTACCGCCATTTCACTCTTGTTGGTCGTATTGAGCAATATAGGGCCAAACTTATTGGAGATAGCCATCAAAAACATCCCCCTGATGCGTGCCTGAATGTTTTCTTCCGCCACATTAAAAGGTTCTCCTTTAAAATAAGGCTCTAACGCCGTCAGGTAGCTGGCGAAAACAGTTTCTATCGGCAGTACCTCGTGTTGGATTCCCAGATTTTGAGCCAGTTCGAATGCATCGCTAAGCGAGTGGTCGGAAGAAAATCGGGATGGCATGAGCAGAACCCGTATATTCTCTTCCCCGAGCGCCCGGGCGGCCAAGACAGCTACGACTGCGGAATCTAAGCCACCGGAGAGGCCTAATATTGCCCGCTTAAGTCCGAGCTTTTGAAAATAGTCTCGAATTCCCAAAATGAGCGCATCGTGAATCAACGGGATTTTTTCTTTTGGCTGTTCTGCATGGCGGTCAGCTCCTGCCACTTCATCTAGGTCAAAAGTTTTGACTACTTCCTGCCAGTAAGGCAACTCCTCATAGACCTGGCCATTGGGAGACATGACCATTGAGCCGCCGTCGAAGATTATTTCCGTTTGCGAGCCGACCTGGTTGACGTAGAACAAGGGCAGATTGTAGCGCAGGGCGTTGGCTTTAAGCGTCCGGATGCGCTCCTCTGCATGAGCATAGCTAAACGGCGAGGCCGAGATATTTAGAATCAGGTCGGGCTGTTGAGTTACAGGTTCATCCAATGGCGCTGTGCTGTACAGTGGGTTTTCGTTGCCCACATTCCAGAGGTCTTCGCAAATGCTGAGAGCTATCCTTTTGCCTTTGTACTCCACGATATTAAATTCTACAGCAGATTCAAAATAGCGGCGCTCATCGAATACGTCATAAGTTGGCAGGAGGGCTTTGTGCTGAACCTGTCTGATTTGTCCATCCTCCAGAAAATAGGCGGAGTTGTACAGTTTTTTTCCTTTTATGGATAGATTGCGGCTGGGCGAACCGACGACGATGGCAATCCCCTGCGCCGCCTCTGCCAGGCGCCTTACAGACTGTTCAGCCTTGCGAATGAAGTCATCGAATTCGAGAAAATCAAGGGGGGGGTAGCCACAGGTTGCCAGTTCGGAAAAAAGAACCAGGTCGGCGCCCTGCAATTTGGCTGTACTGACAGCCCCGAGCATTTTGGCTAAGTTGCCTTCAAAGTCGCCGACGAAAAAATTCAATTGAGCTAAAGCTACTTTCATATTTTTATTTTGTTATCGTGAAAGTACGATTAAAGGAAATACCCTTGGAATCCAGTAACCGGGTTAGTCAGACATTAAGAGCGCTTTGGAGGAATTTAGTGAAATTCCCCTTTGAAAAAATCCTTTAAGTTTGCCCGCAAAAAAAATAAAAACTATGCAAAGATTAGCGCAACTCTTCACTCTCCTGCTTGCCGGAATCCTGCTTTTCGGTTGTAAAAAAGATAGTCTGAGCCCTGAAGCGCAGTTGGCCAAAGACATTGAGAAAATACAAAAATACCTGGCTGACAAGAATCTGACTGCCCAGTCAACTCTTTCCGGCCTGCACTACATCATTGAAGAAGAAGGAACGGGAGGACATCCCGGCATTAACAACCAGGTAACCGTCTTTTACAAGGGCTACTTTTTGGATGATAAAGTCTTTGATCAGACAAATGCAAGTCCCATCACCTTTCCATTGCTAAACGTGATTAGCGGATGGCAGGAAGGGATTCCATTGTTTAAGAAAGGCGGAAGCGGCAGGTTGTTTTTGCCCTCGGCTCTCGGATATGGCAGGAACCCGCCTGCGAGTATTCCAAAAGATGCGGTGCTGATTTTTGATGTGAAGCTGGTGGATTTTTAAAGCGGAGAGGCCTGAAGATGATTGCAGTTCGCCCAAAGTTAAGGGACGGCCGGCAAGCTTCCAGAACAGTGCAGACCAACAGCGAAAGGGGGCGTAGTCGTTACGCCCCCTTTTGTTTATTTTTTAAAAATAATGGGAAAAGAGTCAGAGTTCTTTGCGCAATCTCGCAACGGGAATATTGAGTTGTTCCCGATATTTTGCGACGGTGCGACGCGCAATGTTATACCCTTTTTTGAGGAGGAGATTTTTTAGCTTTTCATCTGAGAAAGGCTTCCGTTTATTTTCTCCACTTATAATATCCGTCAAAATCTTTTTCACTTCTAAGGTAGAAACCTCTTCGCCATCCTGTGTCTGCAAACTTTCCGAGAAAAAGTCTTTGAGGCGTTTGGTGCCGTATTCCGTCTGAACAAACTTACTGTTGGCCACCCTTGACACCGTCGAAATATCTAATCCGGTAATGTCGGCGATGTCTTTCAGAATCATGGGGCGCAGCGTCTTTTCGTCGCCTGTCAGGAAGAAGTCGTACTGGTAGTTCATGATGGCGTACATGGTGTTAAACATGGTCTGCTGGCGTTGGCGGATGGCGTCAATGAACCACTTGGCGCTGTCTATTTTTTGTTTGATAAAAAGAATGGCGTCTTTTTCCTGCCTGGTAGCTCGTCTGCCCCTGACGGTGTGTTTGTAATTGCGAAGCATTTCCTTGTACTGACCGTTGATGTGGAGGTCGGGCGCATTGCGGGTATTCAGAGAAAGTTCCAATTCACCATCGTTGTTGACTATGATGAAGTCTGGAATGATATAGTGCGTATTGCGCGAATTGGTAACGTGACCGCTGGCGGGTTTGGGGTTGAGTTTTAGAATTTCGTCAATGGCTTCTTTCAGTTCTTCCTCATCAGCCAGTCCGAGTTGCCGCTGGAGGCGCTGGTAGTGCTTTTTGGTAAACTCGTCGAAGTACTGGCCAATGATTTTCTTTGAAATCTGGAGAATCAGTTTGTCCTCGAAACTCGTTTCTGACTTGCTCAGCTTGTTTTCAATTTGGAGAAGCAGGCTCTCCTGAAGATTTCGGGCGCCCACACCCGGCGGGTCGAAGCGTTGAATTTTGCGGAGCCAGAATTCTACCTCTTCGTGCGTAGCGATAAGGTTCTGCGAGAAGACTAAGTCGTCCAGGATAGATTCAGTTTCCCGACGCAGATAGCCGTCGTCGTCAATACTGCCAATGATTTGTCGGGCTATGGTTTCTTCCCGCTCATCTTTGAAGGTGAGCATACCTAATTGCTGCTCTAAATATTCGTGGAAGGTGCTCTCGACGGCTACAGGTAGCGTTTTATTTTCTTCGTCTTGGCCGTATCCCTCTGTGTAGTATTTATAACTCGGTTCGTCGTCCTCTATATACTCATTCAGGTAGTCGCTAAAAGAAATCTCCTCCTCTGGGGGCAGATCGTCTGAATCCATCTCTGAATCCGAGTCTTCTTCATTTTGAATGTCTTCAGATTTTTGGTCATCTGATGATCTTCCCATCCCATCCAGGTATTCGTCGTCCATGTTATCCCCTTCCTCTAAAGCAGGGTTTGCTTCCATTTCCTCCTGAATACGCTGGTCTAAAATAGCAGTTGGTATCTGTAGCAGCTTCATCAGTTGAATTTGCTGCGGCGATAATCTCTGCTGTATCTTTTGGACAATTTGTTGCTTCACCATCACTCAATCATATTTATATTCACTCTTAAGCCTTTTTCAAAAAGTATGTCACAGAAATTTTTTTCAAAAGTATGTAAAAAAGAATGAGAAAATCCAGTTAAAGATGATTAAATATTTTTTATTTTTATCTATTTAATTTATAAAGAAATGTAATAACTCAATAAAATAAGGCATTTCAAGGCTTTTTCATCAATAAAAAGTACGTTGCACCAAAAATATGCCAAAAAAAACTAATCTGTATTATTTTAACAGTTACACTGTAGTTCCTATCCGGCTCCAAACCAGTTGTGCAGCATAAGCGCCAGAAAGAAATAAAAGCCAAAGACTCAAATATTTCTACATTTGTTCCCCATCTGGCAACGATTAATTTTTTAAAATGATTCACCAGACAGAGTTTGCGCTTCCTCCTTTCAATCGGGGTTTCCATTTGATAACGTCACAGGTGCTCCAACAAATTGGGGCGCTACCCGCTACGGGTTTGTTGCATCTTTTTATCCAGCACACCTCCGCAGGTCTTGCTATCAATGAAAATGCAGATCCTTCCGTGCGAGTAGATTTTGAAAATATTTTCAATCGGCTCATTCCCGAAAATGAACCTTACCTGACACACACCATTGAAGGCGCCGACGACATGCCTGCGCATGTTAAATCGGTACTTACAGGTCCTTCGGTGAGTATCCCCATTTCAAATGGACGGCTCAACTTAGGAACCTGGCAGGGGATTTACCTTTGTGAGTTCAGGAATAACGGAGGCAGGCGACGATTGGTTGCAACGATATTCAGGTGAGTGGTAAAATGAAGAAGGAAATAAAATTTATTTCTCGCCCTTTAAATTATGGATTTATTCTGGAATGGTGTCAAATTGGGTCTTGTGCTGAGCGTTTTAACAGGTCCAATTCTGTTTGCTTTGGTACAGACTAGTATTGAGCAAGGCTTCCGCGCAGGCTGGATGGTGGGGACCGGAATATGGACCAGCGACCTAATTTTCATTTCGGCAACTTATTTTGGAATTTCTTACGTGGCAGAACTGCTGGAATGGGATGGATTAGAAGTAACCCTCGGCATTGTAGGCGGCATCATTTTATTAATATTTGGCATTGGTTCCCTGCTCCTAAAGCCGCCGGCAATGGAACAGATGGAAAAAAAGGCAGTGCGGCATTCCTCCTTCATAACCTTGTGGCTAAAAGGTTTTTTAATCAATACCGCCAATCCGTTTACGCTACTTTTCTGGCTCGGTATCGCCGGAATGCTTTTCACTGAAAAGGCCGTACAAGCCAACGAAGCCCAATTCTTTTATGGCGGCCTGGTAAGTACTATCGTCCTGACCGATTCCGCTAAAGTAGCCATGGCAAAAGCCATCCGGCGCTGGATGAAGCCCCAATTCATACTGTGGATTAGGCGGATAGCGGGGATTGTATTGATAGGTTTCGGCGTCTATTTATTCGTTTGGGCGCTTTCAATGCTCTGACAATTTGTTGTTTATCAATTTCTTATTCAAAATGAAAGAGCGCATATACTCAACCTAAGCAGGGAAGAAATGTTATCCAACGAGAAAATTTTTAATAGAAGCAATGGCTAACACGAAAGAAGTCATCAACCGACGGGCGACGCATGAATATCACTTCCTCTCGACTTTCGAGGCGGGCATCATGCTGACCGGTTCAGAGATAAAATCTATCCGCGAGGGTCATGCCGGCCTAACGGATGCCTACTGCATTTTTAATAATGGCGAGTTGTTCGTAAAAAGCCTATACATTAAGGAATACGAAAATGCGACCTACGACAACCACGTTTCCCGTCGGGACAGGAAATTGCTGCTGCACAAATCGGAATTGCGGAAATTAGAGCGGCGAGTCAAAGAAAAGGGTCTGACGCTGGTACCCTATCGGATTTATTTTTCTGAAAGAAATATAGTGAAACTGGAAATCGCCCTAGCCCAGGGCAAAAAGGCCTACGACAAACGGGAGACCATTAAAGCAAAAGACACTAAGCGTGATTTGGAGAGAACGACAAAGATCCGCCTATGATTCGGCGGGAACCTCCGCGGCGGAGGCCGTTACCCAAAAGTTATTGACGCCCAAACCCTGGATGATGGAAATCTTCTGCGCATTGAGCAACTCTAACAGCGCCAGAAAGGTGACGATGGCGTGAATGCGATTTTCAAGTTTTTGGAACAGGCTTTTGAAGTCGGCTTTCTTACCCGATTTAATTTTTGAAAACAAATATTCCTGCTGTCCCTCGATGGTGTAATCATATTTTGCGATGGTGTGTACGATGCGATGTTTTCCCTGCTCTTCCATTCGCTGTACTAAACGCTCAAAAGTTTTTAGCAGCTTAAATAAAGTCAGGCTTTCTAATTCGACATCCACTAGCGCGACGGAAGCAATTTTTCGAAGCTCCCGCGTGGTATTGCCTCTGTACTCCTTTAGGGAGCGTTCCTCTTCCAGTTGCCGCATCTCGTCCAGTACGCTCTTGTAACGCTTGTATTCAAGCAGGCGCCTGACGAGTTCTTCGCGCGGGTCAATCTCATTGCCCTCTTCGTCTATCTGTTTTCGGGGAAGCAGCATTTTCGCCTTGATGCGGCAGAGGGTAGCCGCTACTAAGATAAACTCACTGGCCAGATCCACGTTCAACCGCTCCATTTGCTGAATGAAATTGAGAAAGTCATCCGTAATTTTCGCAATAGGGATGTCGTAAATATCCAGTTCGTCCCGCTCAATGAAGAAGAGAAGCAGGTCGAAAGGTCCCTCAAACTGAGGCAGTCGTATGGTAAAAGTGGCAGTATCTGACACGCCAGAAGGGTAAATGGCAGAACAAAGCGGGTATTAAGCTTTGCTCTGCCGCTTGTTTAAAAATCAGGCCACCGGGTTTTACTCATTTTTGTAGAGCGAAAAACCCTCCATAAAATGATTGACCTGTTTGCGGGTTTCAAGAATGACCTCTTCATTTCCGGCATTCACGACGATGCCGTCAATCCAGTCAACGACCTTGCGGCAATCAGCTTCCTTAAAGCCGCGGGACGTCACAGCGGAAGTTCCTATCCGTATGCCGGAGGTGATCGTCGGCGATTCGGTGTCAAAGGGAACCATGTTTTTATTCACGGTGATGTCTGCGCGAACGAGCGCTTCCTCGACAAACTTACCCGTAGAATTTTTTGAACGCAAATCAATGAGCATCAGGTGGTTGTCAGTTCCTCCAGAGATGACTTTATAGCCTTTTTCGACAAAAGCCTGCGCCATAACTTTTGCGTTTTTCACCACCTGTGCGGCATAGGTTTTAAATTCGGGCTGCAAGGCCTCGTAGAAGGCGACTGCTTTTGCTGCGATGACGTGCTCCAGCGGCCCGCCCTGCATCCCCGGGAAAACGCCGCTATTCAGGATACTGGAAATTTTGATAGGCGTTCCCTTTTTCGTTGTCCTTCCCCAAGGATTGTCAAAATTTTTGCCTGCCATGATAATGCCTCCCCTCGGGCCTCGCAAAGTTTTGTGAGTGGTGGAAGTCACGATGTGACAGTATTGTATCGGGTCGTTTAGCAAACCGGCGGCAATCAGCCCCGCAGGGTGGGCGATGTCGGCCATCAGCAGCGCGCCAACTTTATCGGCAATCTCGCGGAAGCGTTTGTAGTCCCAGTCTCTCGAATAAGCCGATGCGCCGCAGATGATCAGTTTAGGTCGCTCTTTCATCGCCTGTTCTTCGACGTGATCCATATTGACCGTGCCCGTTTCCTTTTCCACGCCGTAGAATGAAGCCTGGAATGTCTTTCCAGAATAACTCACCGGAGAGCCGTGGGTAAGGTGGCCGCCATGAGACAGATTCAGACCCAAAATTTTATCGCCGGGTTTGAGAATGGCCAAATAAACAGAAGCGTTGGCCTGAGAGCCGGAGTGGGGCTGTACGTTGGCATACTCAGCTCCGAACAATTCCTTCAGTCTGTCAATAGCCAGCGATTCTATTTCGTCCACTACTTCACATCCTCCGTAGTAGCGCCTACCCGGGTAACCTTCGGCGTATTTGTTAGTGAGGCAGGAACCCATCGCATGTAGTACGTCGGCGCTGACGAAATTTTCAGAAGCGATCAATTCGATGCCTTTGCGTTGGCGCTCCATCTCCTGATGAATCAGGTCAAAAGTGGCAGTATCTTTCTTCATGTTAAATTATATTTGGGAAATACAGTGTGAATATTTTTAGCGGGTGCGAATTTTGCAAGGCTCCCCTACAGGGAGTTTTTTTTAAAAAAAATAAAATTTTAAATGGCGCTGCCTGCAAAAAAAACGCTGCGAAGTTACAATAAAACCTGTTTGAAATTTCTTTTAGATTAGTCGTTTGTCGTTTATCAGATGGTCGGTCTCTTTGCTTTAATTTTCTATCTATTCTGATTTTTCTATTTTTACCAATATCAAAAGAAGGCGTAGCTATCTACAAAATTGTACCGGTCGGGTTATCCAATTTTTGTTGAATGAAGAATAAGCAAGTCAAATTAGTCCACTTCACTTTTCTCTTTTCTATACTGACGCTCCAGCTTTGGGGCTATGCTGACAAGTTCAGAGCAATCTGGGAGCGCGACCCCTCTTCTTCCATCACGATTGGCTGGAATCAGGTCTCAGGATCCGATCCGGCACTATTGCTCGACGTCAATGACTTTGGCGACAACGCCTATCATTATGGAGTCGCCAAGAGACCCTACCGCATCCTGTCGGCCAAAGGCATGAACAATCACTTCGTGCGCTTAGAAGGGCTAACACCCAACACAACTTATTTTTTTTTAATAAAAGACAGCGAGGGTCTCAGCCGCAGAATGTATTTCACTACAGCGCCCAATACGCCCGACCGGAGGCTTTCCATCGTAGCCGGAGGAGATTCCCGCAATCATCGCGAGGCGCGCAGGGACGCCAACTTGCTCGCCGGTAAACTAAGGCCGCACTGCATTCTTTTTGGCGGAGATTTCACCGGCGGCGACAGACCCAAAGACTGGATAGAGTGGTTCGACGATTGGCAACTCTCTATCACGCCCGACGGAAGAATAACGCCTATCGTCGTAGCTCGGGGGAATCACGAGGAAAGCAATCAATCGCTGATTGATCTCTTTGACCTCCGCTCTGCTCAGGCGTATTACGCCTTTTCAATCGGCGGCAATTTGTTGCGGGTCTATACACTGAACACACTGATACCTATAAAGGGAGATCAAACCGACTGGTTAGAAAGCGACCTTCGGGCAAGCAGCAGAGCCATCTGGAAAATCGCCCAGTATCACCACCCCATGCGACCGCACAACAATCGCAAGCCCGAACGCAATGATTTGGTGGCTCTTTGGGCGCCACTTTTTTATAAATACAGCGTGAATTTGGCGGTGGAATGCGACGCTCATGTGGTGAAAACCACTTATCCCCTCCGCCCCGACAACGGCCCTTACAGCGAGGAAGGCTTTATCCGCGACGACGACGGCGGAATCGTTTTTGTGGGCGAAGGATGCTGGGGTGCCCCCCTGCGCATCAACGACGACGACAAATCGTGGACCCGAGCCAGTGGCAGTTTCAACCAATTCAATTGGATTTTTATAGACCAAAATAAAATGGAAGTGAGGGTTGTCAAAACAGACGGCGCCGAAAAGGTTGCCGATATCAATCCTCAAAATATTTTTGAGGCGCCTCAGGGGCTTGCCATCTGGAGTCCTCCTACCGGCGACGTGATAACAATCGTGAAAAACAAAGCGGAAGTTCCCGACGTAGTGAAAGATGTCTTGGAAGAAAAGGGAGGCGCCGTTGTCCCAGGCAATAAGTCGCTTGACCAAAACCAACAGGACTGGGAAGAAACTTCCAATTGGGCATCCCTGCCCCAAGTGATAGTCGATCCCGGCAGTGGAGAGGCAGTTATCAAATATGAATTGTTCGAGCAGGGTGACGTCTTGATCAGAATCTTAGACTTAGAACGACAGGAAGTCTCTCGGCTTGAATTAAAAAACCAACTGGCAAAGGAACACCTTCAGGCCTTGAAACTCGGCCATTTACCTTCGGGAAAATACCTCGCCATCATCAGGGATGAAAGGAAAATATTGAAGCGATATCGGCTTTGGAAAAAGTAACGCTTATCCCTACTCTGTTTAGATGGGAAAGTAGTTCCTTTCTCTTGCTCTTCGGTGTGATAATTCATGGAGTTCAAATCCTTTTCAGATAAGTCTGAGAAAAAATTATGACTTTCGGGTCGCCAATGGGATGATTAAATCTGCGGCATTATCACCACCTTTAAAAAACTCAGCTATTGGATTGGATTACCATTCTCGGGCTTGTGGGCGCCTCTCTGACAACGGGGGCTTATGTCCCACAGGCTGTCAAAACCTGGAAGACCCGAAGTACAAACGACCTTTCGCTAAGTATGTTTTTGATGGTTTTTTTGGGTACGGCAATCTGGCTCCTCTATGGTATTTTCAAAAACGACCTGCCAATTATTCTGGCCAACGCCATTACGATATGCCTTTCCTTCATCATTCTTTTTTTCAAAATCAGGGAATCAAAGGGAAAGAAGCGGGCAGGCTAACTACCTGTTCTTTAACTCAGTTAATTGAATATTATCCACGTAGATTGCCCTCGGGCTCAATTTTTTCAAATTACCTTTGACAACGAAAACCCTTTGTTATATTTCAAATGGCTTTCCGGGTTCTGTCGGCGATTCAAATCGCTATCGGCGCCTACCTCAGAACCAATGGAAGCCATCGCTCAAACAAAATTCTTTAAAATGAAAAATCTCTTCTTCGGTTTGCTTTTAATTTTTGGCCTTGCCAGTACGCTTTGCGCCCAGATTACCGTCACTAACGCCACCTTCCCCGCAGCGGGCGACACCTTGAAAACTATCATTGACATAGAGCCTCAGGGAATAGAAATAACTCCATCCGGCGGCCCTTACGTCTGGGATTTTAAATCCCTAAAAAATTCAACGACAAGAAAAACGGCTTACAGACCTGCCGCAGAAGGCGAAGCTGCCGACAAGTTTCCGGACGCCACCCTGGTCGCCTTTCCCGAAAACGGCATAAGCGAATCTTACTACTCCGTCAGCTCCTCGGTTTTTAGCAACTTAGGATTTAACGGTTCTGCATTAGGCGGGCTACCCCTACAGACGAGCTTCAAATTTGACCCGCCGGTACCAGAGCGGAGGGCGCCAATCAATTTCATAGACAACCATCTGGCCGAAGCAAGCCTGAAAATCGCCCTTGCTCTTTCCGATATTCCGGGCGGGATTTTAGATAGCCTTCCCATCGGCTCGCTCGCCGACTCTATCCGCATCCGTGGAACGGCTTCTCGTTACGACATTGTTGACGCTTTTGGCGTCCTGTCTATTCCGGGAGGTTCTTACGACGTACTGCGCGAAAAACGCACAGAGTACCGCGAAACGCGCCTGGATATCCACACTTTCCTCGGCTGGCAGGATATCACCAGTCTCATTCTGGGCGGTGGAGGCAGCATTGCGGAGGGTCTCGGCAAAGACACAACTGTTACCTATCTTTTTTACAGCAATACGGAAAAAGAAATCATCGCCTCCGTAGAGACGGCGCTCGACGGAGTAACCGTCCAGCGGGTGACTTTTAAAGATAATGGAGTGCTCGACAATGTCAGCCCGGTTGAGGCAGAAAAGTTCTCCGTCATTGTTTCTCCTAATCCTGTGAAAACAGAGGCCGTTTTCGAGTTCAAAAACTGGTCTCCAGGGTTTTATACCCTCCAGGTTTTTGACGCAAACGGCGCAATGTTTCTGGATAACAAATTGAACCTGCAAGGCAATCATACAGTGCGGATAGACTTCTCAGTTTTCAGCAGGGGCGCATGGTTCTATCGGATACTGAATGAACGCGGAATCCTGAAAGCATCCGGAAAGGTTCTGAAAATCAATTGACAACCCTTCCTAAATCATGTTTGACTATCTAAGCGACCTTTTTGGTAAATCAGAAGATGCGCGCAGTCAATTGCTCCGTCAGACAGCTTTTAATCTCGAGATGAACTTCAGGGAAAAGGAAGAATACGGCCTGGTTGCCTTATTAGGCGATTTCAAACTTTTCAATGTAGGCGGTAGAAAAAAGATCACAAACCTCCTCACAAAAGACCTCGGTTTATTAAATGAGCGAATCAATATCTTTGATTATCAGTACACCGTCAGCTCAGGCAAATCGTCCTATACTTATCGGCAAACCGTCTTTTTCATGCAGTCAAAAAAACTGGCCATGCCGGAGATACTAATGAAGCCGGAAACTTTTTTTCATAAGCTTGGCCAATGGTTCGGTATGCAGGATATTAACTTCGAAGAGTTCCCTGTTTTTTCAAAAAATTACCTCCTACAGGGAGAGGACGAGCAACGCATCCGCCATTTAATGGGCAACAGAAATGTGCTTCGTTTTTTTACGACTGAAAAAGACTGGTCGCTCGAGGGCATCGGCTATTTCATGATTTTTTATCTCAACAACAAACTCATTTTACCCAACCAAATCCAATTGCTTTACCATAAGGGAATGTCTCTTTACGAGCAATTTAAAACCGAAGATTTTTAAATGTTGTTGGTACCATATCAACCGAAACTTTTCGTCTAATGTGTACCGTAACTTTTATACCGCAGCCCAAAGGCGATTTCATCCTGACTTCTAATCGGGACGAAAACGCAGTGCGTTCCCCCCAGAATATTTCACAGGTAGAACAGGCAGGCGCCACGCTGATCTTTCCTCGAGATACGCTGGCCGGAGGTACCTGGATAGCTGCCTCTGACGACGGGCGCGTTGTCTGCCTATTGAATGGCGCTTTTGAAAAGCACAAGCACCAACCGCCCTACAAGCACAGCCGCGGCACAATGGTACTCGACTTTTTCATCTTCCCGTCTGTTCAGGATTTTTTTAAAAAATATGATTTCGAAGGATTGGAGCCTTTTACTTTTATCATGGTGAATCAGGAGGGCGGCTTGTTCGAATTGCGTTGGGATGGGAAAGATACCTACAAAAAAGAATTAGACAGCAAAGGTTTTTACATGTGGTCTTCCGCTTCTCTTTACACGGCGCAGGTTCGTGAACAACGTCGGAAATGGTTCAGGGAATGGTGCGAAAACCGGTTGGATTTCAGTCTCGAAGCCATTCAGCAATTCCACCAATATGGAGGCGACGGCGACCCGTGGAATGGCTTCATCATGAACAGATTCGGATTGGTACAGACAGTGAGCATCACCAACATCGTCAAACAAAAGGATGAGACCGGGTTGATCTATAACGACCTGCTGAGAAACCGCATCACACAGAACCATCTGAATTTGAAGAATTTCTCTAAAAATTAAGCGCTAAAACAGAACATGGACTCTACCGAACTACTCAAAAAAGTACGGAAAATAGAAATCAAGACCAAAGGTCTGAGCAGGCAGATGTTTTCAGGCGAATACCACAGCGCTTTCAAAGGTCTGGGTATGTCGTTTAGCGAAGTGCGCTATTACCAGTACGGCGACGACGTCCGGAACATTGACTGGAACGTGACAGCCCGGACGAATATCCCCCATGTCAAGATTTTTGAAGAAGAGCGGGAGCTGACCGTCATGCTGCTGATAGACATGAGTCAGAGCGCTTATTTTGGAACGGTCAATCAACTCAAGCAGGGCCTCATCACCGAGATTAGCGCCGTGCTTTCTTTTAGCGCCATTCAGAACAATGACAAGGTGGGAGTCATCTTCTTTACAGATAAAATTGAAAAGTATATCCCGCCAAAAAAAGGACGTTCGCACATCCTGCGCATCATTCGGGAGTTGATCAGCTTCCAGCCCGAAGGCAGCGGCACAGACATGGCCGAAGCGCTCAGGTTTCTAAATAATGTGGTAAAAAAGCGAAGCATTTGTTTCGTGCTGTCCGACTTCATGGGTCGGGGATACGAGGCGCCTCTGCGCATTGCTTCCCGTCGTCACGACGTCGTTGGCGTACACATCTACGACCCCAAAGAACAGACGCTCCCCAATCTGGGTCTCATTAGAACAAAGGATGCTGAAACGGGAGAATTAGTTTGGCTCGACTCTGGATCTGCCCAGATTAGAGAAAAGTACGCAAAGTGGTTTCGGGAAAATTTCAATTATTTTAAAACGACCTTCGCCCGCACGGGCATTGACTTAGTGAGTATTCGCACAGATGAAAATTACGCGACTTCGCTATTGGGATTTTTCAAAAATCGGAGTCGTTAAGGCCGTCTCATTTTTCAGAAAACAAGCGCTTTGACCATTTAAAATGCAGCAGCAATCTTTGCAGCCAGACCTGCATTGTTTAGTATCAGTTCAATATTGGCGCGCAGGCTCTCGCCACCGGTCAGCTCTTTAATTTTAGTCAATAAGAAAGGCGTTAGTTCCTTCCCTTTAAGTCCTGTCCGCTCTGCCTCGGCTAAGGCGGCCATCGTCGCATCCTGAATAGGCGCCAGCGTCGGTTCATACTCTGCCGGTATTGGGTTAGCGATAACAGCGCCGCCTTTAAGACCCATTTCCCATTTTATCTTCAGCATGTCGGCAATATCCCCGGGTCGGTCAAAGCAGTAATCTACCTGGCAGTTGCTGTGCCGGGTATAAAAGGCGGGGAATTCGTCTGTTTGAAAACCGATTACAGGCACGCCGAGAGTTTCGAGGTATTCTAGGGTCAGGCCAATGTCAAGGATGGATTTTGCTCCGGCGCAGACGACGGCGACCTTCGTGTTGGCCAGTTCCTGCAAGTCCGCCGAAATATCAAAGCTTGCCGTAGCTCCCCTGTGTACGCCGCCGATACCGCCAGTGGCAAAAATGCTGATACCGGCCATTTCAGCGACAATCATTGTGGCGGCAACTGTTGTGGCGCCTATCAGGCCTTTAACCAGCACTACGGGGAGATCGCGCCGGCTGGTTTTGATGGTTTGTTGCCCCGAACGACCGAGCAAGTCAATTTCAGCCGCTGACAATCCCACCTTAAGCCGACCGTTGAGGATGGCGATAGTAGCTGGAATAGCTCCATTATCGCGCACCCTTTGCTCCACGCTGATTGCCATTTCCACATTTTCAGGAAAAGGCATTCCGTGGGAAATGATGGTGCTCTCTAAGGCCACTACCGGAAGACCTGCGCTGAGCGCTTCTTTGACTTCTTCAGCAATGTCGAGGCAAGGCAGTTTCATCAGTTTTAAAAAATAAAAAAAGGGCGAAAATCGCTTTACGCCCTTCTGCTGTATTGTAAGTTTATGTTGACGCCAATTTCGGTGCAGAATTACTTGCCGCCAAAGAGTTTTCCGAGTAAACCTTTACCCACCATTCCGGCGATGTCATTCAGAGCGCTGCCGTCGCCATCCTTGTCCAGGAAGCGATTGGCCATGTCCATCAATGGGTTACCGGATTTATTCTGCTGCGTTACGGCGCCGGTGAGCAGGTTTGCTAAGCTGCTGACGTTAAGACCCTGCTGTTGTTTTTGACGACCCAGCATGCCCATAATCATTGGCGCGAGCATCGTCATCAGACTGCCGGTTTTGGAACTGTCCAGACCGCTCATTTTGCTAATCATGTCAATAGCTCCGCTCTGGCGATCGCCGAGGATGTGGCTGAGGATACCTGCGCCATTCAAAGCGCGAGCCTGTGAGGGCTGAGCCTGTGCGCCTCCAGAAAATAAACCCATCAGATTGTTAATCACACTGCCGTCGTGGTCATTGTCCAAGGCATTGGCCAAGCTGGCGGCGCCTTCTGGAGTCGAAGCGTTTTTAGCCAAACCTGAAAGCAGTGTAGTCATAATACCTTGCGCTGCTGTTGCAGTTTGTTGAGGATTGGCGCCAATCTGAGAACTGAGTTGGTTGATGAGACCATCGCTCAGTTGACCCTGAAGTAAATCGAGAAAATTTGCCATTTTAATTCTTTTAAATTGATGAAAAAAAAGTTGCTATGAGAATAGTACAGTCGTTGAGACGGAATTTTAGTTGCGAGGTACATTTCATGTTGTAAAAATTTTCAGACTCTATAAAAGTTGACCCGCAAAAAGCGTTGTCAAAAATAAAAATTACCCGGGAAAGTAATTAGTGCAATCGGAACTATTGTCGCCAAGGATGTTTTTTGAATAAATCCTACTAACTTGGGCGTCCAACAAAAGCTGAATAATGAGCAGTGAATCACATTCCTCTGAAGCAATTATTTCACAAACAGATATTGCTACCCTTGCCCGCAATTTTGTGTTAAATCTTTTTAACCAAAAGATGGACTCTCGTTTAGTCTATCACACCTACGGTCAGACGCTTCAAATTACCAAAGCTGTGAACAACCTGTCGCAAGCCAAAGCCTGCACAGCAGACGAATGGGAAGCGGCAGAGTTGGCAGCCTGGTTCAGCAATGTCGGCTTTTTGTTCAATTACGACCATCCGGAAGAAAAAAGCATTGAGTTAGCTGAGAAGTTTTTCGAAGCGCATGGCTTCCCGCATGAAAAAAAAGAAGTTATTCTGAATACGCTGAAGTCCCTGTTTTCCGAACAGCCTTCCCGAACAGTGGAAGCGAGATTGTTGTCTGACGCCGTTCGCTCCGTCCGGTACGGCCAGGACTTTCTGGAGAGTTCTGCATTGTTACAATTAGAACAAGATCTATTGCTCAACCGACAATTTTCCAAAGAAGAATGGGAGCAAATGCAAATACAGGAATTAGCCCGGGTCAACTTTTACACTTCCCAGGGGAAAATCAGTTTTGAACCTATTGTTGCAAAACACATTTTTGAACTGAAAGAAAGAATGAAAAAGAGGGAAGCCAAAAATTACCGCAGCAGCGAAGCTATCCGTTCAAAAGCTGTGGAGCGAAAGATTTCTCCCGGAATACAGACCTATTTTCGCACCAATTACCGCACGCACATCAACCTTAGCGCTATTGCCGACAACAAGGCGCACATCATGATTAGCGTGAACGCCATTCTGATTTCGGTAATGATTTCCGTCATCAGCTATCGGAACATGACGGAAACTAATCCGGCCATCCTGATGCCCGTCGTCATTTTTTTGGTTGCGGGCTTATCGTCGCTCATTTTTGCTGTGCTGGCCGCCCGCCCGAAGGTCACTTCCATGATCAATGAGGAAACTCCCCCAGAGGAAGCGAAACGTCACCTGATGTTTTTTGGCAATTTCGTTTCGCTCAACGTAGAGCGCTACGAGGAGTTGATAGATGAAATGTTCAGCGACGGCGATTTGCTGTACGGCAACATGGCGCGCGACCTCTATCAGCTCGGAAAAGTTCTGAACAAGAAATACCGCTATCTCTCTATTTCATATAATGTCTTCATGGTAGGCTTCGTAGCGACAGTGCTGACTTTTATTATAGCCTTGTTCACATAAAAGAAAACTATTTTTCCCCAAAAAAAAAACGCCGGCGGAAACAATCCGTCGGCGTTTTTTTTGAAAAGCTCTGTTTAATTCCTCCTCGATCCCATAAAATTAAGGATTAGATAGACGAGGATAATAAGTGAAGACAAGGCTGCGGAAACGTAGGTCATTGCCGCCCACCAGAGCGCATCTTTAGCGTTGTCGTATTCGCCGCCTTTGGCTATGCCGCTGTCACTCAGCCAAGCCAGCCCCCGTCTGCTGGCGTCAAACTCTACCGGCAGCGTAATAAATGCAAATAATGTCGTCACCGCAAACGCAATGATGGTAATAAAGAGTAGGGTTGTAGATCCCGTTTGAGCGAGTACTACGAAGGCAAGCAGTAGCAGCCATTGCTGCGCTTTCGCCGCCAGATTGACAGCCGGAACTATGGCGGAGCGCAACTGCAACCAGGCGTAAGCCTGGGCATGCTGAACGACGTGCCCACACTCGTGAGCGGCAACGGCAGCGGCGGCAATACTGTGACCCTGGTAAACATTGGGACTTAAATTGACAGTTTTTGTGAGCGGGTTGTAGTGGTCTGTCAGGAATCCATTGACCATCGCAATCTTCACATCGGTAATGCCATAATGGCGGAGCATGGCGGCGGCAACTTCCTGCCCGGTCATGCCTGAGCGCAAACCCACCTGGCTGTATTTTTTGAATTTGCTTTGCAGTCGCCCACTGACAAACATCCCTATCATGGAAAGTACTGCGGTAAGGATGAAGTAGAAATTCATGTTTTTCGATTTAAAGGACTGTTTTTAAAGTTTGCTCAAAGTAAACAAGGTAATGGCAGATTGGATTTATTTTATCAAAAAGTTCTTCCATTCCTAATTTTGGCATAAAGACGGCTACTGGCGGCAGGGGTCACGCACAGGACAGAGAACTTGGCATCTTTCACTTTTTGCCCAGTGAGTTTCCGGCTTATTTCACATCTTTTGCCAGACCTTTACGACATTCTCTTTTGATAGGAAATAGTCCGACTTTTACAACCTTTTAAAAGCAGACGGGAATTCGCCGCAAACAGCTTTTGGGCAAAAGCGTTTACATCTTGCCAAATTCTGATTTCTACAAAGACTTGATTTGAACAATGGATAAAAAAAAGGAAAGACAACCACTAATAATTGAAGAGGTGAAGATTACCGGCGTGGCGGAAAAGGGAAGAGGAGTAGGAAGAGACCAGACCGGACGCGTGCTTTTTGTCGAACACGTGGCGCCGGGAGATGTCGTCGATGTCAGAATTGTAAAGAAAAAACAAGGCTTCATGGACGGGTACGCAGTGAAATACCATTCGCTGTCTCCCGATCGGGTTCAGCCATTTTGCGAACATTTCTACACCTGCGGCGGATGTCGCTGGCAACACATCAGTTACGAAGCTCAGGTTCATCACAAGGAAGTCATGGTCAGAGATGCGCTACAAAGAATTGGCAAGATAAAAGCGAGAGAATTTCTACCCATCATTCCCTGCGCCGAGACGACCTACTACCGCAATAAACTCGAGTTTGCATTTTCCAATAAGCGCTGGCTGACAAAAGAAGAAGTGGGTGCCGGAGTTTCCAATGAAGAAGACGTGCTGGGCTTTCACAGACCGGCAGCTTTTGACAAAATTGTAGATATCAGGCATTGCCACCTTCAGGCGGCGCCTTCCAACGAGCTCCGTCTTTTAGTAAAAAAGATTGCCATCGAACAAGGGCTTCCCTTTTTCGATCTCCGCGCCCACGAAGGCTTTATGCGCCATATCATGATTCGCCTGACGACTCTGGGCGAACTAATGTTGATCGTCAGTTTTTTTAAAAATGATAAAAAGAAAATCAAGCGATTCCTGGATGCAGTAGTCGAAGCTATGCCGCAACTTACGAGCGTTTTCTATTGCATCAACCCAAAGATGAACGATTATGTGGGCGACTTAGAGATGGTTTTATTTCACGGAAAAAACTTCATTGAGGAGCGGTTGGGTCACGTTCGTTTTAAAATAGGGCCTAAATCTTTTTTTCAAACCAACTCCAATCAGGCTCATGTCCTATATGACAAGGTCATCGAGTTCGCCGGGCTGTCGGGGGCAGAAAATGTGTACGACCTCTACACCGGCGTGGGCAGCATAGCCATTTATATAGCTAAGTTTTGCAAACAAGTCGTCGGCATTGAGGAGGTTCCAGAGGCCATTATTGACGCCGAAGAAAATGCCCGCATGAATCAGATTGACAATTGTACTTTTTATGCAGGGGACGTGAAGAAAATTCTCACAACCGAATTTTCCGAAAAGCATGGCAGGCCTGATTTGGTCATAACAGACCCGCCCAGGGCAGGCATGCACCCCGATGTAGTGAAGATGTTCCTGCAATTGGAGTCGCCTAAAATCGTCTATGTGAGCTGCAACCCTTCCACCCAGGCTCGGGACTTGAGCCTGCTCAGCGAAAAGTATGAATTGGTCAAAATCCAGCCAATAGACATGTTTCCGCACACGCACCACGTGGAAACGGTGAGCCTGCTCCAGCTGAAAGAAAGCGCATCTACCAAAGCGGATTGAATCCTGTTTGCGCTGTCCTTTTGGCGGGCGTCGTCTGGAAAAACAAGCTGTCTCTCCTATTTATTCCCTTGAAGGTCAGTCAATTATTTCGAATCGGGTATAAGCTTGCAGGGCTTTAGGCATCCTTATGCCCTCTGGCGTCTGGTTGTTTTCCAAAAGTGCGGCTACGATACGGGCAAGAGCCAGAGCGCTGCCGTTTAATGTGTGCGCCAAACGGGTCTTGTTGCCATCTTTAAAGCGCACCTTCAGCCGATTGCTCTGGTAAGTTTCAAAATTGGAAACCGAGCTGACTTCCAGCCATCTTTCCTGAGCCGCCGACCAGACTTCAAAGTCGAAAGTCAGCGCAGACGTAAAGCCCATATCGCCTCCGCACAGCCGAAGAATGCGGTAGGGCAATTCCAACTTGTCAAGTAAGCTAGAGACGTGAGCCAGCATCTTGTCCAATTGCTCGTAAGATGTATCCGGGTGAGCGATTTGTACGATTTCTACTTTGTCGAACTGGTGTACCCTGTTCAGCCCTCGGACGTGAGCGCCGTAGGAACCGGCTTCGCGGCGGAAGCAGGGCGTATAGCCGGTGAGCTTGATGGGGAAGTCTTTTTCCTCCACAATCACGTCGCGGTAGAGATTGGTGACGGGGACTTCCGCCGTAGGTATGAGATAGAAGCCATCCCGTTCTACGAAGTACATCTGGCCTTCCTTATCGGGGAGTTGGCCTGTAGCCTTTGCCGTATCGTGATTGACTAACAAAGGGGGCTGGATTTCTTCATATCCCGCTCCGGTAGCTTCATCAAGGAAAAAATTGATGAGCGCGCGCTCTAATCTGGCGCCTTTGCCCCTGTAAACGGGGAAGCCCGATCCGGCCAGTTTGACGCCGAGGTCGAGGTCGAAAAGATT
Organism: uncultured Saprospiraceae bacterium; assembly: GCA_964643005.1. Classification (GTDB taxonomy): domain Bacteria; phylum Bacteroidota; class Bacteroidia; order Chitinophagales; family Saprospiraceae; genus UBA6168. The sequence goes on from CAZXQI010000011.1 coordinate 47,807, forward strand.
GTATTTCTTTGCCAACTCCCAATGCGGTAGAGCATCTGACCCCAGCTTCGGCAGTGGCTTCGTCCAGGCGCGGAAGACTTCATTGTCTTCGCTGGTTTTGCCGGGAGGGACGGAGGAATGGGGAATATTGGGAATAGTCAAAAGTAGTTCCTCCACTTGTTCTGCGGCATTTTTCATTTTTGCTTCAAGGTCTTTATTAACCTCCTTTAGTTCTGCTACTTTATTTCTAAGGTTTTCAGCTTCAGCCTGTTTTCCTTGTTTAAAAAAGTTCCCGATTTCAGAAGACAGCTTTTTAGATTCGGCAAGATTGTTGTCAAGTTCTAATTGAGAACTTCTCCTAACATCGTCCCATTCCAGGACTTCATCAATCACTCTCAGGCTTTCATCGGAGTAATTCCGAATCTCCAGCCCCTTAATAACAAGTTCTTTGTTAGTTCTAATATAATTTAATTCAAGCATGGCTTTTGAAAAGATTTACCAATAATAATTTTGAGACGCCGTAAAAATTTAAAACAAACCGAA
>CAZXQI010000012.1:0-28284 GCA_964643005.1 uncultured Saprospiraceae bacterium
ATATCGAAGAAGCGAGAGATTTAGATCAGATAGAAGATTTAATTCCCCGCTTATCTCAATTGATGCGCCAGTTTGGATTTTCAAAAAGGGCAAGCGACGCCTACCTTGACCGGAAAGGCGAGACAGTGAAGGAAATTTTAAAAATGAAATAGCCTGCGCCAGAGAACTCTCCACGGAAAAAACCTGCGCACTTCACTTTAGAAAAGTTGCACTACCTTAATAGTTACAAAAGCTAAACTCTCAGTCAGCCCGACGTCCAAGCTTTTCTTCCTTTACAAATTTCCTCTTTTCAACTCAGCCACTGCATACTCAGCTGCTCTGGCTGTCAGCGCCATATAGGTTAGTGAAGGATTTTGCCAGGCGCTGGATACCATACAGGCTCCGTCCGTGACAAAAACATTTTTTACCGCCCACATCTGATTCCAGGAATTGAGCGCCGAAGTTTTTGGATTGCGCCCCATGCGGCAGGTTCCCATCTCGTGGTTGGAATGACCGGGTGGGTTGTTTTCCAAATCGTTGTATTGGCGAATATTTACAAAACCTGCCGCCTCTAACATTTCAGCCGCCGACTAGGACATATCGGGGCGCATATTGCGTTCGTTTTCGCGCCATTGGGCGTCCACTTTTAATAAGGGCATTCCCCATTGGTCGGTTTGGCTATGGTCTAAGGAGACCAGGTTATCGAAATGCGGCAGGCACTCGCCGTAGCCGCCAATCCACATCTGCCAAAGTCCCGGATCGCGGAAGCTGTTTTTAAACTCCTCGCCAATGCCGGGTTGTCCTGCTCCTCTGCCCCAGCTCTGTCGTCCAGCGCCGCCCTGAAAGCCGTAGCCCCGAAGGAAATCTTTCTGAGGCGCCTGTCCGGGCAGGTTTCGGAAGCGAGGGATATAGATGCCATTGGGTCTGCGACCAGAATAGTATTTATCCTGAAAGCCCTCGAAAGTGGCGGTGGCGCCAGCCTGCTTGTGGTGATCCATGAGATAGTGGCCGACGACCCCGCTGTCGTTGCCGAGGCCATTGGGAAACCTGTCCGAAACAGAGTTGAGCAAAATAAAGGCAGTGCCCAACGTAGAGGCGTTGAGAAAAACGATTTTGGAATAAAACTCTTCCGTCTCTTTGCTCATCGCGTCAATCACCCGCACGCCAGAAGCCCGTTGCCTGTCTTTGTCGTAGATGACAGAATGGGCGATTGAATCCGTCCGGATAGTGAGCCTTCCGGTATTTTGGGCAGCCGGAAGGGTCGCCGACACGGAGCTAAAATAGGCGCCATAAGGACAACCCCAGTGGCAGCGATTGCGAGCCTGGCATTTGCCCCGGCCGACCGCTTGATGCTGTGGATCTGAGCGGGTGAGATTAGCCACCCTGCCGATAATCAGATGGCGGTCTTTCCAGTTTTTGCGAATATGACCGGCGAGGTGTTCTTCCACGCAGTTCATCTCCATCGGCGGGAGGAATTTGCCGTCGGGCAGGTGTGGGATACCGTCGGCAGCGCCGCTGATGCCGGCAAAGGTCTCCACGTAGTCGTACCATTTTTCCAAGTCTTTGTAGCGGATGGGCCAGTCCACGCCATGCCCGTCCCGAAGGTTAGCTTCAAAATCCAGGTCGCTCCAGCGATAGCTCTGCCTTCCCCACATCAGAGAGCGCCCGCCTAATTTACCCCCCCGCAACCAGTTAAAAGGCCTGACCTGAATGTAGGGTTGCTCCAGGTCTTTTACCCAGAAGTCTGCATTGTCTTCGGCAAAGGCATAGCACCTGCTTTGGATAGGGTATGTCTCCCGGATTTTGCCGGTCAGCCGCCCCCGATAGGGCAAATCCCAGGGGGCGTTCATGGCGCCGTGGTAATCCCGGCCATGCACTAAGTTTCCGCTTCTTTCGAGCAGGAGCACTTTGAGACCTTTTTCGCAAAGTTCTTTGGCCGCCCAGCCGCCGCTAATGCCGGAACCGACTACGATAGCATCGTAGCTCTGTTGGGGTTTGGACTGGATGTTTAGATGAACGCTCATTTTAAAATTTTAAAAAAATGGAGAGGGCTAAAGTAATCGCTCGCTCAGAAATGCCGGCAATACATGGAAGATTTTTGAAATGCAGGCCGGGCGCTAACCTGCTAATTCGTCACCATCCTGACCAGAATAGCTCGCTGAAAGAGGCAAATCATCCGATGAAAAATATTCGCCGTTTTAACTTTGCCGCCTTATGTTTAAAATATTTTCCAATGAAAAAATTCTTATTTAGACTATCCGCTCTCCTTCCCCTTTTTCTTTTGTTCCAATGGGTTTCCGCATCTACAGATCCCTGGCAGGAAAAAATTGAGACTGCATTATTAGAGAAAGTTCAGGGTGGTGGGGCGGTAGAGTGCATCGCCATACTGACAGAACAGGCCGACGTTTCTGCCGCCAAAAAACTCAGGACAAAAGAGCAGAAAGGGCGCTACGTCTTTGAAACCTTAGCAGCCACTGCCCGCAAATCCCAGCTTCGCGCGCTTCGCTATCTTCGGGATGAAAATATACCGCATCACGCCTTTTACATCGTCAATGCAATTTACGTCAAAGCGGATTTGGCTGTTTTAGAGGCGCTGGCGCAAATGCCGGAGATTGGCTTTATCCAGAGCAATCCGCCGGGCAAAGTAGAAGAAACCGTCCCCGGGAATATCGGCGGAGAACATATTGACGGGCGCAGCCTCAACGGCATTGAGTGGGGCATCAGCATGATCAATGCCGATCAGGTATGGGCATTAGGCTATACGGGGCAGGGCGTCGTCGTCGCCGGACAGGACACGGGCTACGACTGGGAGCATCCCGCCATTAAAGAAAAATACCGGGGCTGGGACGCCGCAACCCAGACGGCAGACCACAACTACAACTGGCATGACGCCATTCACGAACTGAGTCCGATACACAACGATCCGGAGCCTCTGCCGGAAAACAATCCCTGTGGTTTGAGTTCGCCCATTCCCTGTGACGACGGCAGTCACGGCACCCACACGATGGGCACCATGGTCGGCGAGGACGGCGACAACCTGATTGGCGTAGCGCCTGGCGCCCGATGGATTGGATGCCGGGACATGGAGAGAGGCTATGGCTCGCCCTTCACCTACTTGGAAAGTTTCGAGTGGTTTTTGGCGCCCACCGACCTGAACAACGAAAATCCCGACCCTTCCAAAGCGCCGCACGTCATCAACAACTCCTGGTACTGCCCTGAATTGGAAGGCTGCAATCCCGACAATTTTGAAATACTTCGGGTGGCGGTGGACAATCTAAAACTCGCTGGCGTGGTAGTCGTCGTCTCTGCGGGAAACAGCGGCTCCGGCTGTAGCAGCGTTGATGCGCCGCCGGCTATGTTTGAAAACAGCTTCTCCATAGGAGCTACTGCCTCCAATGACACTATTGCTGGATTCAGTAGCCGCGGTCCCGTGCTGGTGGATGGAAGCCTGCGCATGAAGCCCGACGTATCCGCTCCCGGTGTCGGCGTTCGCTCCAGCGTTCCGAATGGAAATTACGCTTCTTTCAGCGGCACGAGCATGGCAGGGCCGCACGTCGTGGGACTTGTCGCTCTGGTCATCTCCGCCAATCCGGAACTGGCAGGGCAGGTAGATACCATCGAGAATATTATTCGGCTGACCGCCGTCCCTAAAACCATCCAACAGAACTGCGGCGATATTACCGGCGATCTCGTGCCCAACAACACCTACGGATTTGGCAGGGTGGACGCTCTGGCTGCCGTTCAGGCTGCGCTGGGATACACCGGCCCCAGCGCTGCGAGCGAGATAGGGGAGGGCAGGGTGAATCTTTTTCCCAATCCATTCAGGGACAACCTGACTATCCAGTTGCCAACGACAACACAGACCTCAGTCGTTGAAGTCTATGACGCAATGGGCAGCCTGAAATTCAGCCGCCATCTCAACGAGGGAACGTTGAAATTGCAGATGACTTACCTGCCTGCCGGAGTTTATTTTTATAAAATCACCGGAGGCGTAAATCAGGTAGGGAAGCTCATAAAGGAAAACTGAGTCGCATTTTTTTTAAAAATAAACCGACTTCTGAAAAGGCGGGCAGGTCATGGAAGAGACCGATTCTGGAATCCTGAAAAAAGAAAATGGCGGATCGGTCAGACTTCTAACACGGCTCTGGCCAGTGCGCCTTCTACTCCCTTAATCTTCAGGGGCAGGCAAATCAGACGATAGCTCCCCGGACTGACCTGCCGCAAATCCAGTCCTTCGACTATGACGACTTCATTGGACAGCAGGATGACGTGGGTATCGGGCGGGTCGCGAAACAACTGGATGGAGAGGTAGTCAATGCCGACGAGATGAATACTGCGATCCACTACCCATTGCGCAGCGTCGGCAGTCAGCGCGCAGTAGTCTTCGTAAAACCTCTGATCCACCATATTTTCCCAGAGGCGGGAATTGTCCGTTTTGAAGAGCAGCTTCTCTACTCCCGAATGCAGTTGAAGCCCCTCTAAGTCGTCCGCCGTAATTTTCTTTCTGCCCTGCAAATCCACCACTTGGCAGGAGCCTGTCAGTTTTTCCAAAGGAATGTCGAGGGTCGTTTTCCCGCCATCTACAAAGTGAAGCGGCGCATCTATGTGCGTCCCGGTATGGCTGTTCGTTCCAAATTGGGTGACGTTGGCGGCGCTACCGTCTTTAATTTTTTCCAATTGAACGACGCTCATTGGTTCATTCCCGGGCCAGATGGGAAGCCCGGTTTGCAGGGTAACGGAAATATCTATGAGCTTTGACATGGAAACTATTTTAAAAGCAAAATAACGAATTAGCTCAATGCGATTTTCTTTTCTGTTGGTTTTTGCTGATTTTTTCAAAAGATGAATCGCCCTGAAGAGGAGCGTTGATTTCCAGCAAAAAAGGCCGTGGTTCAAAACCGAAGCCTCTCCAAAAAGCGCCAACCTGTTTTGATTGCAGCAATTCTGAGAAAGTTAAAATCTCCGTCAAATTACGATAAATCTGCTGGAAACCTGTGCTGCGAAATTTAGCTTTCACCTAAACGACTGCGCAAAAGCCTGAGCGGCAGCGCTTCTGTCAGACGCCTGTGCCTGAAGTTGTTTCCCCGACAATATGGGCGCTACAGCCAGGCGTAGAAATCCGCTTCAGATAAGGATTAGCCCGATTATAATTCCTGATTTTGCTAAAGACATTTTTTACTAATTGCAAACAGAAATGACAGGAAAAACAAAACATACAATTATAAACGGAGACAGCAGACAGATGGACGAGCTTAAAAATGAAAGCGTTCATTTGATTGTAACTTTTCCACCTTATTGGCAGCTAAAGGATTATGGAACGGAAAACCAGATTGGATTTCACGACGATTATGAAACTTACATCAATCACCTGAATTTGACATGGCAGGAATGCTTTCGCGTTTTACACAAAGGCTGCCGCCTCTGTATCAATATCGGCGATCAGTTTGCTCGTTCAACATATTATGGCCGCTATAAAATCATACCTATACATGCAGAAATTATCAAATTTTGTGAGATGATTGGTTTTGATTTCATGGGGCAGATTATATGGCAGAAACAAACCACGATGAATACCACCGGAGGGGCAAGTATAATGGGAAGTTACCCGCATCCAGGAAACGGGGTTGTGAAATTGGACTTTGAGTATATTTTATTGTTTAAGAAACAAGGAGATGCGCCTAAGCCCAACAAAGAGCAGAAAGAAAATTCGGCAATGACCAATGAAGAATGGAATACCTGTTTTAACGGGCATTGGTATTTTTCAGGAGCAAAGCAGGACAGGCATTTGGCGATGTTCCCAGAAGAATTGCCGCACCGTTTAATTAAAATGTTTTCATTCCCGGGAGAAACTGTCTTAGACCCATTTATGGGAAGCGGAACGACGGCTTTAGCGGCGAAAAACTTAAACCGAAACTCTGTTGGCTATGAAATCAACCCCGATTTTATTCCGATTATTAAAGAAAAAATTGGGACTGATGATTTTTTTATAAAAGCAGAAATCGAGACTATTGAGCAGCCTGATTTAAAACCGGATTTTGAGAAGAGAATTAAAGAATTGCCCTACCAATTTGTTGACACGCATAAATTGGATAAAAAGGTTGACGTCAAAAAAAATTCAATACGGCTCCAAAATTGACGCAAATAGTACGGGGAAGCGAGAGAAACCAAAAGAGATGGCCATGAAGCGCCTTATGGCAAATGCTGAATAACCGACTTATGCCCCGCCTCCTACAAAAACTTATAGCCAGCTATCCTGATGTTTTTTTTGACGGCAGCTCCGAATTGTTTTTATCTTGTCAATTATATCCTCAGTTGATTTTTAATTGTTGAAATATTGCTCAACTATCATTTCTAATTCCCTATCGGCATGCAGAATGTTTCGCAATATATACCCAATATAACCTGCCCTGAGTGAATATAATATCAATACCTCAATCGCTTGCCCAACCATATAGCCCGGCAAGCACTTCCCGCCAACCTCATTTATTCTCCCCAACTCTTCTCCGCTCTTCTTCCAGTCCCGTCGAACGATTGCGGGCGGCTTTTACCTGCTCGTTGCCAAAGAGGTAAGTGAAATAGACCCTTACCCGACGGCTGTCGTAATCTCCATTGATCTTCATGTATAGATTGCCAAAACGGCCGTCTCCCTGCCAGTTGTTGGTTTTAAAAATATCGCTGACGGTTACTTTCAGATTGCCTTTGCCTTTTAGCAATTTTTTTTGCACACCCATATCCATACTCCACTTTGCGGCCATTTTAAAATTTCCAACCCAAATAGAAGGAGAGTGGTACCAGCCGGACACTTCTACCGACATGTCATGGGGGAGGCTAAAGGTGTTCTGGACGTATCCGTTGAAGGATACGGCTTTTAGATCAATGATTTTTCCGCTTCCAAAATCGGCTTCGTTGTGCTGATAATAACCGAGCAAATTGGAAAAGAGATCCCACCAATTAGTGATTTGGACGGGGGCGCTGAAGCTCAAACTGAGGTTGTTCTGACTCGTCAGATTTTGCAGGGTAATGAAAGTAGCGGCGCTATTTCTCGAATCAATGTCAACGATTTTAGTGATTAGATCGGTGGTGCGGCTATAGCTCAGGGAGGTGTTATACGTCTGCAGGAAAGTGTGGTTGAGCTGGAATTTGCTGGTATACTGCGGCTTTAGAAAAGGATTGCCTTTCTGAAGAGTCAGTTCATCGAGACGCTCTTCGAATGGATTGAGATCTTCGTAAGACGGGCGGTCTATGCGGCGACTGTAAATTAGTTGCAGGGAATGTTTCGGGTCGGGCGTCCAGGTAAAGCCGCCGGAAGGAAAGAAGTCGAAGTAGTGGAGACGAACCGGAGCTTCGTTGCCTGGCTTCATAGCCGTCAGTTTGCCGTCGGAGTTGGTCTGTTCCATGCGCAGGCCGCCCTGGATAGCAAACTTCCCAAGCGGTCGGGAGTAATTGGCGTATCCGGCATTGACGTTTTCCTTGTAAACAAAGCGATTGCTGCGCTCTATATCTTCGACCGGCTTGTTCTCGATGAGGCGGAAGAAGTTGAAATCGTTATCCGTTTTCACGTGGGAAAACTTGACGCCGGCGCCTAATTGTCCTTTTAGAAATGGCCTTTCGTGGTCTGCCTTAAAAGTGGCGATATTGACGCCGGTAGCGGCGTCAGTACTGTAAAACTTCTGGCCTGACACGGCGCTCCCTTCCCCGCCCTCGCCCATCCGGTATTCGTTGGATTGAAATTCATCGCTCCTGTTTTTGAAAAAACCGTAATCGGCGTCTATGTTCCAGACGACGCCTTTGGTATTGTCGAAGCGGTAGTTGATGTTGAAATTGTAATTGCCGAAGGTCTGCTCATTTTCCATTCCGGCGATAAGGGCGCTGTCCACCACAGGCGAACCCATCTGCCCGATGGCCGTGAAGCTCTTGTTATTCCATCCCGTTTCGACCCGGCTGCCATCGGCGAGGATTCCGATAGTATTGAAATCATTCAGAAAAAAGTCCGCACCGAGTTTAAAATTTTGTGATTGGTAATAGCCTTCTCCTGTGCTTCGATGGTCAAAAGACTGCCCCTCCTGCTCGCGGTAAATATTCTGGTGATTGGCATTATCACCTCTCCAGTAGGAGTAGCTGCCGAATGTATTCAGAGCCTTGTTGCGAAAATTCCCGTTCACTGAACCGCTGTACTGCTGCTTTAGGCCGATACCGTATCCGAGGCTCGTATTGGCATTGGCGCCGAGCCGCTTGTCCTTTTTCAGCCGAATGTTGATGATGCCTGCATTGCCTTCAGCCTCGTATTTAGAGCCAGGATTTGCGATGAGTTCGATGCGCTCGATGTTATCAGCAGGCAGCGTTTTCAGGTAGGCGGCCAGATCTCTGGAGCCTAACCGGCTGGGTCTGTCGTCAATATATATCCTGACCCCGCTTTTGCCGTTGAGCATAATGTTGTCGTTGTTGTCCACGACCACGCCTGGCGCCTTGCGCAACAATTCTAAGGCGTTATTCCCCGCTGCATTGATGCTGCCTTCCACATTAAAGACCATCTTGTCGGGCAGCGCTTCCACTAATGGCCTGCGAGCCGTCACCGTCGCCTCTGTCAGTTCGATGCCCTCGCCGCTCAGAATTATTTCCGGTAGCCTGAGATTTTGCCCCGCCGCCAGTTCAAAGGGATCGGTGGCGAATTCGGGCAAACCCACGTAAGAAATGCTGAGCCGGTAGTTGCCGGCGGGGATGTTCAACATCTCGAAAGAGCCGTCTTCGGCGCTGTACTCGGCTTTGACGAGCAGACTGTCTTCAGTAGAAAAAAGCAAAACGTTGGCAAAGGAAAGCGGCTCGTGGTTGTCGCTGAGCACTCTTCCGGATATGTTTCCGGTGGACTTCCCGGCAAAGGCGGCGGCAAAAACAAAGGTTGCCAGTAGTGCGGTCAGGATGGCTACTCTTTTCATGAGTGGGCGTATTTTAGTATGGTTAAAAAAGTGAAGTAGTTAATAAGCGCAATTTGTCAGAAGGATTTCTTCGGCTTACGCAGAGGAATTGCCGAAGCCCGTTCAGTATTTATTTTTTTTATAAAAAACTGATTATCAAATGGCTGCCGATGACCTCCTTCTGTCTTATAAATGCTTCCTATTCTTTATTTTAAAAAAATGACAACACAAAATTAATTGTCTGCAAAGTATCATGCATTACAAAGTAGTATTGCTTACACTGTATTTTGATAAAGACCCGACCCGCATAGACGAGAGGCGTTTTTTTTAAGACTATTTTGAAATCTGAATAAATGGAAGCGCTTTGGGTTTTCTCCTCACAGGCAGGACAAAATTTTAGAATAGCTATTTCCCGCCTTTGCTGCCACCCGATTTTTTATTCTGAAAAAATGGCCGTTTCCTCAGGCCGTTCAGATGAAAAAGCGGAAGCAGATTTTTTACTTTTTCAAGGAGTAAACATTTTCCGGAAGGTTGCAACTTTTGAAGAGAGGACGCAAAAGGAGGAAAAATAGTTACAGGGAAACGGCAGGCGCCGGCGATTTTTTCAAGCCAATACTTTATAGACTTATTTCAGAGCCAAGAGGCGAGTCTTGTATCCTCGGATTTGATTGCCGTCGAACGGGTTTTTCCCTCTCAACCTTTTTTCCCAAAACCGACTGTCTGAAAACAAAAGACAGGGCTATGCAAAAATTAATTCTTCTCTGCTTCGCTCCCCTCGCTTTTGCCGCCTGCAAAAAAGAGAAAAACCTTACCAGACTTCCCGACTGCATCAACGACATCATTCAAACGAGCCGAATGCGCTACAGGCAGTAGATCGCATGGAGGCGGCAGGCGAATACCACTACCTGCTCCCAACGGGTACCAGACCCTTCGATGGTTCAGATTATATTGTGGACTTGAATTGCGACACTGTTTGCGTGTTTTGCTTTTGCCCTTATGGCTCCTGCATTGATGCTTATCAGATTGGCGCTGGGAACCCTGATTCTAACAAAGAGGTCGCCTAACTGAAAATTGCGAACTCCCTTTTTTCAAAACTTTCAATCCCCTCATCCGCGCGAAATCTTCCTCCAAAAGTTTGGCAGGGCGCTGTCTCGCCGTAGTCAATGAGCCTTTCAAATTCCAAAACCATCTTCGGGCGAGGCGTCTTTAACCGTGTATTGATGCAAATGCACGACGCGCGCTGAGTTGAGTCAGAGCGCCAGTTGTACTTTGCTCAGGCAGGCCAAGCTGTGATGCGCATCCGGCCAGAGGCAGGCTTCGAGGTAGGGTTCCATTCCGGAAAAGAGGGAAGCATTGGCCTTATTTTTTTTCCAAAAGATAAAAAATGGGAGAGTATTTTGAAAAGAATAAAGGAAGGAAAACAATTCACGCTCTCTGTATTTTGTGGAAATTTGCAATCCGGGAAACGGCCTGCACAAATTGAAAAAAATACTACTTTTATGCCCAGACCCGGATGATTGCCATTCCAACTTTTTGATAAAAAACGAAAAACGCTCCTGCCATGACCAGTCAGTTTACGCGCTTATTTTTCTTTATTTTCCTTTTTTCACTCTCCTTGACCACTTCTATTTTTTCTCAAAAAAAAATAACGGGAACCGTGACGGACGGTGCGACGGGCGACCCGCTCATTGGCGTCAACATCGTCGTGAAAGAAAGTCCCGGCCTCGGAACGATCTCCGAATTTGACGGGAGTTTTGAATTGGAAGTTCCGGGGGCGGAATCGGTATTGGTGTTCAGCTTTATTGGCTATCGGGAAGTGGAAATAAAGGTGGGCGACCAGAGTGCGTTCGACGTCGCGCTCCGCGAGGATTTGCAGCAGTTGAACGAGGTGGTCGTCACCGCGCTCGGCATCAAGCGGCAGAAACGGGAGTTAGGCTACTCTACCGAGAGTTTTAGCGGATCAGACCTCGTCCTTTCCAACGCTCCAAACGTGGTAAGCTCGCTGAGCGGCCGCTCGGCAGGGGTGCAGATTACCTCGCCCAACGGCGTGGACGGCGGCACCACCCGCATCGTCATCAGGGGCAACAATAACATTAATGCCAACAATGAACCGCTCATCGTAGTGGACGGCATCCCCTTAGAAAACGACCCCGGCCTCACCGACATCGGAAGGGGAGTGGACTGGGGATCGGCCATCAACAATATCAATCCCAACGATATCGAGGATATGAACATTCTGAAAGGCCCGACCGCCTCGGCGCTCTACGGTTCAAGGGGCGCCAACGGAGTCATCCTGATCACTACCAAACGGGGACGCAAACAGCAAGGCATCGGCATTAATTACAACGTCAGTCACAAAATCATCCAGCCGTATTATTACCGGGACGTGCAGAATATCTTCGGCGCCGGCGGCCCGATTAGCCTGCTCGAACCCACGCTGCCCACCAATGCCGACGGCGTCTATGTCTATCCGAAAGAGACGCAGGCAGACAACGGCCCTTACGGCAAGCCGACTTCCGAACAATTCGGCTACTACTCGACGGGCGTATCCTGGGGGCCGAAGATGGAGGGGCAACAGGTACTTTGGTGGGACGGCGTCATGCGCAATTTCGACCCGCAGCCCGACAACCTGAAGCTGTATTTTGACGATGGAAATACCACGACACACAACCTCTCTTTTTCCGGAGGAGGGAAAATGGGTACCATGCGGGTATCGCTCACCCGAACCGATCACAAGGCCGTCGTACCCAACAGCAAATATGACCAGACCACCGTCAGCATAGGCTCCCGATTGGACGTCTCGTCAAAAGTTCATGCGGATATTTCTCTGAACTATATCAATTACAACCGACTGAACAGCCCGACGCTGGGCGACGACAATGACAACTCTTTTGGCAAGGGCATTTTATATAGCTGGCCCCGCAGTTATAAGGGTTTGGAAAAAGAAATCAACATCCTGCCCGATGGAACCCGCAACGAGTACGATGGATTGTATCCCTTTACTTTCGCGCCGCCCAACCTCTGGTGGAATACTTACAACAACAACACAGAACTGAGCCGCAACAAACTTATCGGCGCACTGGCGCTGACTTACGACCTGAATTCCTGGCTCAATATGACCGCCAGAGTCGGTACGGATTTCAACCTCGACCAGTTTGAAACACGCAACAAACCCACCGATGCGCTGGGCCTCCTCAACGGCTATTACTCCAATGAATTGAGCAAAGACGTGGTGCGCAACAATGAATTTCTCATCACGGCTTACAAAGACGGACTGTTCCTGCCCGGATTCGATGCCAAACTTTCCTTCGGCGGCACGCAGTGGAGCAGGGATCGCTATGGGCTGAAGGGCAACAGCGGGCGCTGGGTGAACCCCCGACTCTACGCATTCAACAACTACGAGGATATACTGGAAGGCTCGCGAGTGAACGAATTTCGCTTTGAAAAAAAAATCAACTCCCTATACGGCTTCCTGAATCTCGGGTACCGCAATTTCGTATTCCTCGAACTCACGGGACGCAACGACTGGACGAGTTCGCTGCCATTGGAGAGCAACTCCTATTTTTATCCTTCCGCTTCTCTGAGTTTTATCGCCACCAAAGCCTTGGACCTCCACCGCTTAGACTGGTTGAGCTTTTGGAAAATACGCGGCGCCTACGCCCAGACGGCTGTTGACACCGATCCCTATCAGGTGGACTTCGTCTATACGACGGGAAGTTTTGGAGGAAAACAAACGGCCGCCCTGCCCGGCGTGATTCCTCCGATAGCGCTCAAACCGCAGCAGGCTAATTCTTATGAATTCGGAACCACCTTCGGTTTGTTCAATGACAAAATCAATTTGGATTTCACCTATTACTATATTCAGTCTTTCGACCAGATACTGAACTCGCCGCTGCCTTCCTCTTCCGGCGCCACTCAGATACGCATCAACACGGGCAAGCTGGAAAACAAGGGGATTGAAGCGATTTTGAATGCGACCTTAGTGGAAAATCGCAAGTTCTTTTGGCAGACGGGTCTCAACTTTAGCCGCAACCGCAACTGGGTAGTCAGCCTCGGCGACGGCGCCAAACTGCTCGAAATTGCCGACATCTGGGACTTGAACGGACCGGCCATCGCAGTGCTCGAAGGCCAGGAATACGGGACGATTATTGGCTACGATTACGTCTATCACGAGGGAACGGGGCAGCCCATCCTGAACGAGGACGGCACGCTGTACAAGATTTCTGACAGCAGGGTTCCCATCGGCAATGCCTCCCCTGATTTCATCGGTGGCTGGACGATGCGATTTGGATTCAAAGGCCTGACGTTGAGCACCTTAGTGGACACTAAATGGGGCGGCGACATCTACGCCGGTTCCTACGTCATAGGCCTCCAGACCGGCCAAAGCCCCGAAACCCTGAAAGAGCGATTGGGCGACGGACTGCCCTATACCGACCCCGATGGCAATGTCCGCAATGTCGGCGTCGTCCTGCCGGGCGTCTATGCCGACGGGACGACGAACGAAAAGGTAGTGCATTATTACTATAAATACATCGGCAACACGGGAGGATGGGGGCGCTTTATTTCTACTCCGGGCATTTTGAAAAATACCTGGGTGAAACTGCGGGAGCTGGCGCTGTCCTACCGCTTTCCCGAACATCTGAGTCAGAAGACCAGGGTGTTTCAGGATTTGACGATCTCCCTGACGGGACGGGATTTGTTCTATATCTATAACTCCCTGCCCGACCGAATCAATCCGGAAGGCGCCAATGGCTCCGGCAATGCGCAGGGCCTGGAATGGGCTTCCTACCCGGGGATGAGGAGCTTTACCATTGGTCTCAATGCCAGTTTTTAATTTTTTTTAATAAAAAGAAAATGGCAGGAGAGAGAGGGCGGATAGGAGAGAAGGCCAGAGGTCTTTTATTTTTTCTGATAAATTAAAAAATCGGAAAAACTAAAAACTGCCGGGAGCGCCTGTGCGAACGAAAATCCCATTGACCCAAATATTTGTAAAAAATAAAAAGGCAGATGAAGATAGCCGTTTATTGTCAATATTTAAAAGAAGGCGATTTGCCATTTGTGCAGCAGGTGTTCGACGTGCTGACGCATTTGGAGATGGAAACCATCATATATGCCCCCTATCTCGAATCCATTCGGGGGAAGGTGAATTTTCAGAAAGAACCGGCGGTTTTTGACAGCTATGAGGAACTGAAAAAGGACCCCTGTGATTTCCTCATCACGCTGGGAGGAGACGGCACTATCTTAGGCGCCCTGACGCTGGTGCGGGAAACGGAGATTCCTATTCTGGGTATCAACTTAGGGAAGCTGGGATTTTTGGCGACGGTGAATAAAAACCGCATCGGCGAAACCATCCGCCTATTGCAGGAGGGGCATTATGCGACGAGCTCCAGGCGGATTCTCCACCTCGACGCCAACCCGCCCCTGTTCGGCGACGTGCCCTTTGCGCTGAACGACTTCACCATCCTCAAGCGGGATAATTCCTCTATGATTTCTATTCACGCCTATATTGACGACGTCTATCTGAATACCTATTGGGCCGACGGGCTGATCCTCTCCACGCCGACGGGTTCCACGGGCTACTCTTTAAGCTGCGGCGGGCCGATTGTCTTTCCAAATTCCAACGACTTTGTGTTGACGCCGGTGGCGCCGCATAACCTCAACATGCGACCCCTCGTGATTGCGGATTCTTCCGTGATTTCTTTTGAGGTGGAAGGCCGGTCGGACAATTACCTCTGCACCCTGGACTCCCGCTACGAGCTGATTTCCTCCATGAACAAGCTCTCCCTCCGGAAAGGAGATTTTGTCGTCAATCTCATCCAGTTCTATGACGAGGGCTTCCCGGGGACAATCCGGAACAAACTGGCCTGGGGGGTGGACATGAGGAATCACTGACCAATGTGAAACAAGGCATCCCCCTGACCGACGACCGGATTGTTATTGTGCCCGATGATATAGCCGTCTTTTTTGGAGGCGACGGGCGTCTCGTCCTGGCCGTAGGGGTCGTTGATTACGCCCAGCATTTCCCCGCTTTTAATCCATTGGCCGGAGCTTTTGAACCATCGAAACATGCCGGAGCGATTAGCCCGCAGCCAGGCTGATTGCGCGATGTGATGGCTTTCGCCCGCCGGCTCAGGCTCCTCCCACATTCCTTGTGCGTAAAGCAGGCGCCGAATGCCCGCCAGACCCTGTTCGATGCAATAGCCGTCGAAGCGCAGGTTCTCGCCGCCTTCGTAAACGAGGATGGGCTTTCCGGCTTCGAGCGCTACCTTGCGAAGCGATTTGGCGATGGGCTTGCTGGCGACCGTGAAGGGAGCGCCGAAAGCGTCCGCCAGCTCCCGACTGCGGGCGTCGCCTTTGGAGTAGCGAATTTGAGGGTAATTGAAATTATAATTCCCGCCGGTGTGAAAATCTACGCCGAGATCAACGACGGGCAGGATATTTTTTGTAAAAATATGCGCAGTGCGGGCGGCCATGGAGCCGTTCGGAGAGCCGGGGAAACTGCGGTTTACGTCTTTGCCGTCGGGTACATCTCTGGAGAAATTGTTGAAGCCGTACACATTCAGCAGGGGGAGAGCCACCACGCTGCCGCATTTTATTTTTTCAAACATACGACAGGCGACCGCCGCCCTGACGATTTCGACGCTGTTGATTTCATCGCCGTGAACGCCGGAAAGAACGAGCACGGAAGGCCCCGGATTTATACTCCGATAGACACAGACCTGTAGATAGATTTTGGTGTCTGAGGGCAGACGGCCAACGCTCAGTCGGACGACCTGATTCTGACCCGGTACGATTTCCGTATTTTGAATAAGCATTTTTAAAAGTTCTGAATTTTTTTTTAAAAAGGGCAGGCGGGCGGGGAGGGTGAATCTATAGCGACTCCCCCGGGCTTAGATCCTTGCGCTTCTCCTGTTGAACCGCTCGACGCCCCGCTCCACATTGGCGATGATGGCGCCGGCAATGTCTATGCCGGTGGTCGTCTCGATTCCCTCTAAGCCGGGGGAAGCGTTCACCTCCATGACTAAGGGGCCTTTTTTTGAGCGCAGGATATCCACTCCTGCGATGTCGAGACCCATCAGTCGGGCGGACTTCAGGACGATCTTTTCCTCCTCGGGACTCAGCGCTGCCGGCCTTGCTTCGGCGCCCCGGTGGAGGTTGGAGCGAAACTCTCCTTCCGCAGCCTGCCGGAGCATGGAGGCGACGATTTGCCGCCCCACGACGAAAGCCCGGACGTCGGCGCCTTCGGCCTCCTGGATATACTCCTGCAAGAGCACGTACTGCCCCAATTTGGAAAATGCTTCCACGATGGAAATGGCGGCGCTGGTCGTCTCTGCGAGAATGACGCCGACGCCCTGGGTGCTTTCTAACAGTTTGATTACTACCGGAGCGCCGCCCATTTTCTTCAGCAAATCCGGCACGTTTTCCGGGGCGCCGCAGATGAAGGTGCGGGGCACGCTGACGCCTTCGGCGGACAGCTTTTGCAGGCATTTCAGCTTGTCTCTGGCCATGATCAAGGCCTCGGAGCGGGTGGCGGTATAGACGCCCATCAGCTCAAACTGGCGGATGACGGCCGCCCCGTAATCCGTCACTGAGGCGCCGATGCGGGGGATTAGCGCATCCATGCCGAAGAGCCGGGTACCCTCGTAGATGACCTGGGGCGCCCCGCGCTCGATGGCTATGCTACAGCGCTGATGGTCAATAATGCGCACATAATGCCCCCGGCTGCGAGCCGCACGAAACAGACTCTGGGTCGAATAAAGCAAAGCTCCACGAGATAGGATGGCAATGTTGAGCATTTTTTAAAAATTGAAACCGGAGCGATTGAGAAATGGGCAAACAGGCGCGATGCCCTGAAAATTGCCCGGCACAAATAAACGTACACTGCGACAGGCAAACCGCCTGTTTTTCTAACTTTCGGCCAAATATGACGCTAATGAACGAAAATACCGGCTTTAAACGCAACGACCCCAAAGTAATCAATGGATGGGTATTGTTTGACTGGGCCAATTCGGCTTACGCCCTGACCATTGCAGTCGCCATTTTCCCCGCCTATTTTGAAGAGAATACACCTGATGTGGTCGGCGTCTTTGGCGTGGAAATGTACAACACGACTTTGTTTGCCGTCGTCGTCGCCTTTTCTTACCTCATCATCGCCGGTATTTCTCCCCTGCTTTCGGGGATGGCCGATTACAGCGGGCGCAAGAAATTTTTTCTACGATTTTTCACCACCTTAGGTTCCTTAGCCTGTATGTCGCTTTTCTTCTTCGAAGGTGAAGCCGATTTGGCATTGGGCGCGCTGGGTTTCATGGTAGCCACGATTGGATTTGCCGGCTCCTTAGTGTTTTACAATTCCTACCTGCCGGACATCGTGACGGAAGACCTTTACAACCGCGTGAGCGCCAAAGGCTTTGCTTACGGCTATATCGGGAGCGTGCTCCTGTTGGTTTTCAATCTGCTCGTACTGCTGAACCCGGGCTGGTTTGGCATCCCTGAAGATGGGACGCTGGCGGCTAGATTGGCATTTTTGACGGTCGGGTTTTGGTGGCTCGGCTTCGCACAGGTCTCTTTTCGCCGCCTGCCGAAGGATGCCAAAAACGCCTTTTCTGCCCGACTGCTCGCGAAGGGTGTAAGCGAATTCAAAAAGGTTTGGAAGGCGGTGAAGCAGGCTCGCAATATCAAATTTTTCCTGCTATCCTTTTTCCTGTACAGCGCCGGAGTGCAGACGGTGCTGAGCTTAGCCTCGCTTTTTGCCAAAGTGGAGATAGGGATGGAGACTTCCGAGCTGATTGTCGTCATCCTCCTGCTGCAAATTCTCGGCATCGCCGGCGCCTGGTTCTTCGCCAAATTATCGGATCGCTTAGGCAACAAAACGGGTCTGCTCATTATGCTCAGCTTGTGGACTGCCATTTGCACCGCCGGTTTTTTTGTGATGGAAAAATGGGAGTTTTATCTCTTAGCTGCCGGCGTCGGCATGGTGATGGGGGGCGTGCAGTCGCAGTCCCGCGCCACGTATTCCAAACTCTTACCGGAAAACACCACCGACACCACTTCTTATTTCAGCTTTTACGACGTATTGGAAAAGGCGGCCACGGCCATGGGCGCCTTCAGCTTCGCCTTTACCGGCCAGCTTCTGGGGGGAATGCGCTACAGCGTACTGGCTCTGGCCGGCTTCTTCCTCGCCGGACTGATAGTGCTGACGGCGGTGCAGATGGGGGAGAGATAAGAGAAATACCTCTGATGTAACAAAATACTTTCCGGCAAGGATAGAGCGACGGAGATTGAAATATATAGGTCGGCTTTTCACGAAGGTCTGACAGGAGAATGGCGAGTGGGTGTATTGTGTTTATAGGAGTGCAAAATGCCGATGGAAGTGTCATGCCTCCCGATTTACGGTATCGCTTTAAAGTAGAGATTCAGGTTTGATTTTTCAAAATTAGCAGGTGTTTGATATTCCAGGCAGGAATGTGGTCGGATAAAGTTCTACTTCCTGTACCACTTCCCCAACAGGTCGTTGACCTCCTCAGGGGAATAAAACCAGTTCAGGTTCAGACATTCTTTACAAAGTGTTCCGTTGAGGCGCACAGCGCTTCCACTGTCTTGCTGCCCTGGTATGGCTTTGCGCTGACTGTTGTTGAATCTGCTCTTTCGCATGGCGCTTGTTTTAAGTGTGAAAGTAATACTGCATAGACTTTCTCTACTTATTTTTGGCGCCGCTCAATAGGGGGCAGGACAGGGGCAGGATATTTTGATTATCGCCAGATTGTTAGACTTGAATAAGCCGCCGACGGGTGAGCAATTCCCCCCGCCAGCGACTATCTTTTTATCTGCCCGTCTCTTTCATTTCCAGCTCCTTCCCCAGCCTCCGCACCCCTATTGGAAGATTCTTGTCGTACTCTCCGGCGATGACCGGCTTTTGAGCGCCGGCGGTGTATTTTTTGACCTCGTCGCTGACGTAGTCGTACAGTTCCTGAATGGTGACGATGCCGTTGAGGTCGGCGTCCGCCCTGCCTTTCAGCCCCTGCATCAGATAGAAGCTGAAGACGCCGGAGCGCATGCCGGTATCTTCTAAGGAGATTTCCGCGCCTTTGGAGGAAAGCAGAAAAGCTATGCTGCTGCGGCAGTTTCTAAATGCATTGTAATAAGTGTCCAACAGGCTTTGGAGACCGCGGGAAGCGAGTATGTCTGCCTGCGACCCATCCTCGTATAGCGAGCCGGCGTGGCAGGCGTCTCCGATGATGATTTTGTGTTTGGCTCTGCACTGTTCCAAGATTTGGAGGATGTCTTGGTGATAGAGCAGGGAGTTGCGCCCATTGGATTCAGTGGGGACAAAGGCGCCGGGGATGCCGTGCCCGGAGTAGTAAAACAGTATGACGTCGTTTTCGCCCGCCTTAGAGAAGGTGTTGGTCAGTGCGGAGAGGATGTTGTCGTGGGTAGCGGTCTCGTCCACCAGCAGGTGTATTTGTTCGTCGGGTAGCGCTCCTCCCTCGGGGCTTTTCAAAAATGCGTACAGTTTGTAAGCGTCGTCGTCGGTAAAGTGTAGGGATGAGACCTCCTGGTAGCTGGCAATGCCGACCACTACCGCCCATACCCGCACAGTGACATATGACTCTTCATCGGGCAGCGACAGTTTAGTCTGTAGAGCGCCGTCTTCGCTCTCGCAGATTTCCGACGCTGTTTTTCCCGCAGCATCGAAAAATGTACCCTCGCCGTATTTCCTGCCGGTCTTCCAGCCGCCGATGTATTTAGAGCCGTCGGCGTAAAACATGGTTCCCTGTCCGTCAAAGCGACCCTGATGGTGGTTGCCTTCGTAGCGGCTGCCGGTGTGAAACGAATACACGCCAAAGCCTTCGGGCTGGTTGTATTCCCAGTTGCCGTCGTACATGTCGCCGTTGGCGAAGCGCATGACGCCTTGGCCGTGAAACTGATTGCGGCGGAAGTTGCCGAAGTATTCATGGCCTTCGATGAAGACGAGCCGACCCTCGCCCTGACGCCAGTTTTGTTCCCAATGGCCGAGGTATTTGCTGCCATTGGCAAAGGAGAGGATTCCCTTTCCATCCGGCGAGCCGTCTTTGAAATTGCCTTCATAGCGATTGCCATTAGCGTAATTATAGACGCCGTAGCCGTTGTAGCAGTCGCCTTTGACGCAGCCTGCGACGGCGGCCTTTTCATCATTAGACTTAGAATAGGGGCTTGCCCGCAAGGCGGGAAGATTGGCGAATGTGAGGAGGGTAAACACCATTACCAGTTGCAATAACTTTTCCATGAGACGAAAGTTTAGGGTGATAAGAAGTGAGAGTTACATAAAGGTGGCGGTGTTGCATAGAGGCAATTTTCTTGTTTGAAAATGATGGTTGGATTATAAAACGGAAAGGTTGGCTTCGTAGCGATACTGAAATCTGCGGTTCAGTTTTCATGGGGGGCTTAACGTTGAGATGGCGGCGGTTTATTATGTGAATTGTTTATTTTAGAAAAAAAGTAATGTGCGCTACCTGACGGTTGCTGTTTTCCTATGGCAAAAGCCGCAAAATCAGCGGACGGCCTACTCCCAAGCGGTAGGCTCATCTGAATTCACTTTTGTTTTTTTTCGGATAAATATCTGCGAACGAAGCTCGCAAAAGCTATTGTGGAATTACTTTTTTTCCATAGCAGGAGGGCGTTAAAATCATGGAGGAATTGGTTACTTTTGCCGACTAATTTTCGGCAGTGTGGCAGTTGGATTTGCGACACTGTTTTTTTTATCAAAAAATAATTGCGTTATGCTTAAGAAGTTTTTCATGTTCGTATGTGCGGCTGCCATTTTCGCAGCTTGTGGCCAGCAGGCTACCGAGACTACTGTAGAGACAGAGCAACCTGAATCCTTTGGCGAAGAAATCAGCGCTGAAGGCGCCGTGAGCTTCCCCGAATTAGTCGCCCGGATGGAAGGCCTGGACTCTTTAGCCATTAAGGTGAAGGGCACAGTGGACGCCGTGTGCCAGACCAAAGGCTGTTGGATGAATATCGCCGACGAGCTGGCCGGCGAAATGTTTGTCCAGTTTGAAGATTACGGCTTCTTCATGCCGAAAGATATTGCAGGCCGCGAGGTAATCATGGACGGGTATGCCTACCGGGACGTGACTTCGGTGGAGGATCTGCGCCATTTTGCGGAAGACGAAGGCCTGTCTGAGGAAGAGATTGCTGCGATTACGGAGCCTAAAGAGGAATTAAAATTCATAGCTACGGGCGTCCTTCTCATGGCAAACAATAAAGAATAGCAATATTTTAGGGATGGTCTTTTAGAATAATTTCTACCTTGTAGGAAGAAAAAGACAATACATAAAAAAAAGACTTTACCTTTGTGGCGTTCATTGAGTTACTCTCTGCATGGCAAGAGAAATTTTACCTCTCAAGTGGTACTCATTCAGTAGTCCGGCAAGTATATTTTCGTCAGTTTCTTCCAACTCGCAAATCGCCTTCCTGTCTATCTGCATTCATCCCCAACTTTAGTTGTAAATTACGTTGTCCAGACAGGAGTCTCAGTTTTTTTTTTCACTTAATTTTTTTTAGTAATGAACATTTTCGTTGCAAAACTGAGTTTTGACACTCGGGAAGACGGCCTTCGGGAAGTCTTTGAAGAATTTGGCGAGGTTTCGTCAGTTTCCGTAATTACAGACAAGTTTACGGGTAAATCCAAAGGATTTGCTTTCGTAGAGATGCCGAATGACGACGAGGCGCAAAATGCTATTAATGAGTTGAATGACAGCGAGTTGGATGGAAGGACGATTGTCGTTAAGAAAGCAGAGCCAAGAGAAAATCGCGGTAGCGGCGGTGGTCGCGGCGGTTACGGCGGCGGCGGTGGTCGCGGCGGTTACGGCGGCGGCGGCGGTCGCGGCGGTTACGGCGGCGGCGGCGGCGATCGTCGCGGCGGCGGCGGCGGCGGTTATGGCGGCGGCGGCGGAAACCGCTGGTAATTCCTGCTGTACATTCACAGTAAAGAAAAAAGCTCCGGAGAAAATTCCTTCGGGGCTTTTTTTATTTCAAATTATGAACTGTCCGGTTCAGGGCATTCTTCCGGACATTGACATAGAAAAAGTTGAAATCGGCGATGTGGTAGTTTTTTCTGGTAAAAAAGAAACTGCCGGGGAACTTTGGTTTGTGTATCCACAGGAAACCCTGATGAACCTGGGCGTCTGCTATGCCGGGATAGATTTTGTCGAATTTCCTCAGCACGGATCCTTCGTTGAGAGATTTGTCGGCGGGTTCGGAAGCGCTTGTCCAGACGAGCGGATTTGTGACGGCGATGTTGTCTCCTCGGGGAGCGTTTTTAGGCAGGTAGCTATACCGGTAGCTGCGCCAGGAACAAAAGCAACCCGTCTGGTCTGCCGTTTCACAGGGCGGGATGGTTTTAAAAGCGGTTTTTGAAACCGGCCAACCCGCAAGATAAGCGGCGACGAGTTGATTGCCCAAGGGCTTTTCATCGAAAAACTCTTTTAGGAGCCGCTCGGCATGCCTGGAACCCTGACTATGGGCGGCGATGATGATAGGCCGACCCTGGTTGAAGTGCTCCAAATAAAATTGGAAAGCAGACCTGATATCCTCGTACGCCAGATTGATGGCCTGTTCGGCGGATTTTTTATCTTTTGTAAAAAAACTACGGAGGTGAGCCTGCCTGTAGCGGGGAGCATAAACCCGGCCAGCCGCATTGAAAATGCTCGCCTGAAAGAGAATGCTTGTCTCGTCCACTTTTTGATTTAATTCCTCATCCGCCAGCGAGCCGTTCCAGTTTTTATTGGCTTTGCCCCAATAAATGGTGGGATGGAGGAAAAAAACGTCCACCGCCGCTTCAGCCTGGCGGTCGGTTAAAGAGGGGTCGGGCGTCAAATCTGCTTTGTCTGGCCGGTTGGGTAAGGCGGCCCAGGAGTCGGGACTTGCGTAATTTGGAACTTGCGGAATAGTATTTGGTAGGAAGGGTTTGACCGCGCAGGATTGCCATAAAAACAGAATAGCGGAGTAAAGCAGGATTTGAAAAAATGGTTTCATAGAAAGATTTTAGGCCTCAAAAATAGAAACTGTTTCTTACCTCCTTTCTGCTTTGGTTACTTCTTTTAGGAAGGCAGTCTCAAGAGCTACGTTTTGAAATCCTCCCTTTTAAAAATTCATGCAAGCTTTGTGACAGGCTTTCCCCTCTTTTTTTAAAGAATAAATTATTTCTTTTTTAATAAAATAAATAAAATGAGCGGGCATCAGGCTTACTTTTGCGCCGCTAAAATTCAACCAAAAAAAATCATGACGAGATGAATATTGCAGTGATTGGAACGGGGTATGTCGGCTTAGTGACCGGCACCTGTTTTTCGGAATCCGGAAATCGGGTTATTTGCGTGGACATTGACGAGAAGAAGGTTCAGCGCATGCAAAACGGACAAATTCCCATTTACGAGCCAGGCCTCGACGCACTTTTTGAACGCAACACCCGCCAGGGCAGACTGACTTTTACGACAGACATTGAGGAAGGCGTCAAAGATGCGGAGATCATTTTTCTGGCGCTGCCTACGCCGCCGGGTCAGGATGGCTCCGCCGACCTCAAATACATCCTCGGCGTGGCAGAAAATCTTTCAAAAATTATCAAAGACTACAAGGTGGTCGTGGATAAGAGCACGGTTCCCGTCGGCACCGCAGAAAAAGTGCATGCTATCTTAGCCAAAAACCTGAGCGAAGATCTTTTCGACGTGGTTTCCAATCCCGAATTTCTTCGGGAAGGGGTAGCGGTGGACGACTTTATGAAGCCCGATCGGGTGGTGATTGGAACGAGATCCGAGAAGGCTCGCAAGCTGATGAAGGAATTGTACGAGCCTTTTGTCCGGCAGGGGAATCCCATTTATTTCATGGATGAGCGATCTGCTGAAATGACCAAATACGCAGCGAATTCCTATCTGGCCACCAGAATATCTTTTATGAATGAAATCGCCAACCTCTGCGAACGGCTCGGAGCGAATGTTGACGCCGTCCGGGTGGGGATGGGCAGCGACAGCAGAATCGGGAAGCGCTTTCTCTTTCCCGGTATTGGCTATGGCGGTTCCTGCTTTCCAAAGGACGTCCAGGCTCTGGCCAAAACCGCCGAAGACGCCGGTTATGATTTTAAAATACTGAAATCTGTGATGAAGGTCAACAGAGGTCAGAAGCAGCGCCTGACAGAAAAGATAACAACATACTTCGGCGGAAATCTCGCCGGCAAAACGATTGCCCTGTGGGGGCTGGCTTTCAAACCGAATACCGACGATATCCGCGAGGCGCCGGCGCTCTACTTAATTGAGGATCTTCTGAAAGCGGGAGTGAAAGTAAAAGCTTACGATCCGGAAGCTATGAAAAACGTCAGCGCCATGTACGACGGACAGGTGCAGATGACCCAGGATCAATACGAAGCGCTGATTGGAGCCGACGCCCTGGCGATTGTCACGGAATGGAGCGTTTTCCGAACGCCCAGCTTTGAAGTGATGAAACAACTGCTTAAAAATCCGGTAATCTTCGACGGCAGAAACCTGTACGACGTGGACGCCATGCAGGACAAAGGTTTTTATTACGAAAGTATCGGAAGAAATATCGTCGGCTAAACCCCGACGGAAACCAGAAGAATAATGGTCGACTGACGGATGCTCGTTAGTTGGCCATTACTTTTTTTGGCGCTACGGCCTTCCTTCCAGGAGGGTGAAATTCAGTCTAAAAAGAATCCCGTCGAATTTCCGCTGAATCCCCGCCTGATGGCAAGGTACTTTGCCTTTGCTGTGTGGTTTGTCACTCAAATAGCTAAACTTGCAGCTCATCTGTTCTTCAATACTGCCTGCTAATCATAATTTTGCGCAACAATAACAAAGACAGATTGTTTTTTCCCTTAATATTTTGACCGCTTTCATTTCTTCAATAAAACTTTCACTTATCAATGAGGAATTTTATAACTACTTTCTTTTCACTCTTTTTTGCAGCCGCACTGTTTGGACAGACGGCTCCTAATTTTTGGAAACAGGTTGACTATAAGGACATTTTACTTCCCGAGAAATCCGAGACCATGATAATGCCATCGGAGTTTTTGAGCTATTCCTTAGATTTCAATGGAATGGTAAACTACCTGAGCAAGGCGCCGCAGGAAGGTTCCAACAGTACTTTCCGCCTGCAATTGCCGATGGCCGACGGAACCATGGAAACTTTTGAAGTTTGGGAATCATCCATCCTGCCTGAAGAACTGGCGGCGAAATACCCGGAAATAAGAACCTTCGGAGGGAAGGGTCTGAGGAATCCGGCTATGACTCTTCGCTTTGGCTACGGGTACGACGCTTTTCATGCGATCGTCTTAGGCGGAAGTACCGCCTCTGCCATTACCTGGTATGCCGACAATCAAAATGAATATCATATTTGTTTCGACCCGGCCAGATTCGACCAGTATGCCGACCAGGTACCAGAATTATTTTGCGGACTTGATCAGGTGGAAGAGTTAATAGATCCGGCTCTAAGCCCGGAGGAGCCGGTCATTAAATTCAGAGGAGGAGGCGAGGGCACACAGATTGTCAGAAGGTCGTACAGGGTGGCTATCTCCACTACCGGCGAATACTCGCAGATGCACGGAGGCACTTTGCAGTCTGTTCTGTCGTCCATCGTCACAGCGGTAAACACGCTGAACACCATTCTTGAGAGGGAGACGGCGGTTCGCTTTATACTGATTCCCAATGAAGAAAGCCTGATATTCCTCGACCCCAATAGCGACCCATTTTTTAATTCAAATGTCGGCGGCGCCATCATGAATCAAAATCCCCAGGTGGTCAATTCAATAATCGGCGTGAACGGCTACGACGTGAGCCAGGTTTTTACAGGCCCCTGCACGGACGTTGGCGGAGTGGTCAGCGGAAGAGTATGTGCGCAGGGTAAAGCGGCGGGCACTACCTGTAACTTTACCAGCAACGTAGTTTCGGTCATGTTGAATACCGGAGCGCACGAGTTTGGGCACCAACTCAGCGCCGGCCATACCTGGAACAACTGCCCAGGTCAGGAAGGACAGTTTGCCGAGGGAACTTCCTGGGAGCCGGGTAGCGGCAGTACGATTCTTTCTTATCAGGGAGCCTGCGGCCCCAGCAACATTTCGGGAACCAATGTTCAGTATCACGGCGGGACGATTGGCCAGATTTGGTCTTATACCCGAACGGGCGGCGGAACCTCCTGCGGCCTGATTGGCGAGACGGCCAACCACGCTCCCGAAATCATCTGGCCCTATTCCGATGGCTTCTACATTCCTATTTCAACGCCATTTGAACTGGAAGCGCAGGCGACCGATGCAGATGGAGACGCGCTGACCTACGTCTGGGATCAGATCAATATCGGGCCCAGCGCACCCCTGGGTCAGCCGATTGGAACTTCTCCTTCTTTCAGAACTTTTGACCCGTCAAATTCTCCCAAACGGACTTTCCCTCGCCTGGCCACCCTTTTGGCGAATGGCTCCGAGGTTACGGAGGTTCTGCCTACCTACTCCCGGAATTTTACCTTCCGGTTTTTGGCCAGAGATAACAACACCAGCGAAGGCACGGGAGGCGTCACCTGGGAAGATATCTCCTTTGAAGCTACGGCTTCCGCAGGCCCCTTCTTAGTTACCTTTCCCAATAATAGCAACGTCGTTTGGAATGCAGGCCAGGAAGTGGAGGTTACCTGGGACGTCGCGAATACGGACAATAATTTAGTGAAATGCCATGCGGTTAATATTAAGCTATCCCTGGACGGCGGCTATACTTACCCGCATACCCTGGCCTGGTCAACGCCTAATGATGGCTCTGAAGTTGTCTTTATTCCCAATGTGACGACTAACCAGGCTCGGATTCGGGTAGAGGCCGACAACAATATTTTCTTTGACATTTCAAATGAGAATTTCAAAATCAACTCCGCCGCCGGCGCCGGCTATATCCTTTCCATGAACCCGCAATACCAGCAGATATGCGTGCCAGATCAGGCGGAAGTAGAACTGAAGACGGGCGCCATCCTGAATTATAGCTCGCCCATTGAGTTCGAAATTATGGAGGGCCTTCCCATTGGAGCTGAGGCTGTCTTTAGCAAAAACCCGGTCAATCCGGGGGAGAGCGCATTTCTTAGCCTGAATATGAACCAGGTCACGGATGACGGCCTCTTTGAAATAGTGCTTAGGGCAGTGGCCGACGCCGATACGGTTTATCGCAGCCTGTTCTTCAATGTCGTTTACAATAACTTTTCAGCGCTCGAATTATTAGAACCTTTTGACGGCCAATCCAGCCTCGGCCTGTTGCCAAGTTTTACCTGGACAGACCTTCCACATGCCGACCGCTATGATTTTCAATTGTCCATCAGTCCCACTTTTGAGCCTGGGACGATCATTTCTCAGGCTTTTAATCTGACAGACGCCTTTTTTGTGCCGGATACCGGATTGGTCGAAAGCCGCATCTATTTCTGGCGGGTCAGACCTTCCAATGAATGCGGCCTTGCTGATTATACGGGAACCGTTGCATTCCAGACTTTTACGACGACCTGCACGCCTTTCGTGAGTTCTGACGTTCCAAAAAATATTTCAAAAAACGGCCTGCCGGTCGTCCAGTCCATTATCCCAATTGCACAGGTGGGGTCGATCTCGGATCTGAATGTTACCCAGGTAAGAGGCACGCACGATTTGGTAAAGCACCTTGAAGTTAAAATTATCAGCCCGTCGGGATTAGAAGGTTTGCTCTTCAAAGATATTTGCGGAAACACCTCTGTTTTCAACCTCGGCTTCAACGACGAGGCGCCTTACGAGATTAAATGCCCTCCTTCGGGCGGGCAACAATTTAAGCCGCAGGAACCGCTCGCCAAATTTATTGGCGAAAGCACCTTGGGAAATTGGACGCTGCAGGTGACTGTCACCGATCCCGCGGGTAACGGCGGAACCCTACAGTCCTGGAAATTGGAGTTTTGCGCAGCCATCTCGCCCAACCATCCCTTCTTAGTCAATAACGATACGATTTATGTAAAACCGCTCAATACCCGGATTCTCCACAATTATGAAATTGCCGTAGAGGACGAGGACAACAATGGCAACGAGCTACAGTTCACCGTGATAAACAACACGGCGGAGGGGTATCTTTCAAGGAATGGAGTTAAGTTGGAAATTGGCGACCATTTCAATATGACCGATATACACCTTGAAAAAATTACCTACACCAACACCAATCCAGATGCAGTGTATGACTTCTTCACCTTTGTCGTGGAAGACGGTACCGGTGGATGGCTGGGAACTCCAAAGGTGAATATCGTGGTAGATGAAAACGCCGTAGTTTCTGCGAAAGAAATAAAACGAGAGAATGCCATCTTCTTATTTCCCAATCCGGCTAACCAGCGCCTGACCGTAAATCTGCGCGAGCCATTGGAAGGAGAGGGGCTT
>CAZXQI010000012.1:28294-34030 GCA_964643005.1 uncultured Saprospiraceae bacterium
GTTACAGATTTGAGTGGACGGATGAGCCTGAAACAAAATCTGGGAAATGCACAGCAACAGGCGCAATTAGATCTGGGCGACTTTGCTCCCGGTATCTATTTCCTTTCTGTCCATACGGCTTCCGGGATTTTTACAGAGAAATTCATCGTACAACGCTAGTCGGGATTTGCTCCTTTTAAGTTAAAAAAACGCAGCCTCAGACTCAGTTTCAGGCTGCGTTTTTTGAAAACTTGTTGCTGGATTTCGTCCCATAGAGAAAAAACGCCGTGGCTTTTCGCTTCTCCAACAATTTTCAGTTATTAGTTTTGCGAACCTTTCAACGGATCCCGTTCAACTCCTTTCGAATTAGTAAAAAACTCAAATTAGTATGAAAAAAATTTTAACTACTTGTATCGCTCTAATGGCTGCCATTCTCCTGACTGCCCAGTCCAATGGGAATTTTTGGACGAGCAATGGCTTACAAAATGGGAGTAATGCCAAAGAGCAAAACTATCTACCTGCGTCTTATCAATCCTTTTCCCTTGATTTAGAGGCTATTGTGAATTATCTCAGAGAGGCGCCATTGGAAAACTCCGATGCGGCGAGGAACAACCCATTGGTACTCCAATTGCCTATGCCCAATGGGACGATGGAACCGTTTGCCGTTTATGAGTCGCCCATCATGGAGCCTGAACTGGCCGCCGCCTATCCGATGATTAAAACCTTTGCCGGCGCCGGACTCGACAACTCCGGTCTCACGACTCGTTTTGATTTGACCCTGAATGGTTTTAACGCCATTGTTCACGGCTCGGATGGAACCGTATTAGTAGAACCCCAGGAGAACGGCTACGCAAGTTTTTTTGCAAAAAACATGCAGCCCGCTTTTCCTTTCCAGTGTGGAAGCGATGAGGAAATGAAAAATATCCCGCTGGAACCTTCCGGCATAGGAGCTTCAACAGGCCTTAGAGGAAGGAACAGCGCTGTCGTGAATTTGCAGACTTACCGACTGGCCATTGGAACTACCGCTGAATACTCCACCTCGAAAGGCGGCACTGTGGCCTCGGTGCTTTCAGCCGTTACGACCGTTGTCAACCAGGTGAACAGCATTTTTGAAAAAGAAAACGCCATTCGCTTAGTGCTGATTAGCAATACGACCGAGACCTTTTTCTTCCCACCCAACAGCAACGACCCCTACACCAATGGCAACCTGAGCGCCTGCCTCAACGAGAACCCCGGGGTGATGAATGCGGCCTATACCATTGATGGTTACGACATTGCCCACGTATTCGGGACGCAGTCTTCGGGCGGCACCATTGGCCTGGCGTCTGTGGGGGTTGTTTGCGGCGTCAATAAAGCCCGGGGAGCCAGCAACGACCTGTTCGGCGTTCCTTTTTACTCTACCGTAGTTCACGAGTTTGGGCACCAGTTCAGCGCCCGCCACAATTTTAACAATTGCGATGGAATGAATGAAAATGGGCCGACCGCCTACGAACCAGGAGGAGGCACCACCATCATGTGCTATGCCGGCGCCTGTTCCAGCAATTCAATCCAAAACGACCACGAGGATTATTTTCACAATAACTCCTTAGTCTTTATTCACGATTTCAGCAGAGACCCCAACTCCGGGGGCGCCTGCGCTCAGGTTGTTCCGATTAATAACACTGCCCCCGAGGTGGATATTCCGATTGCAGGAGGTTTCTATATACCGATTGGTACTCCCTTTGAGCTGAACGGCTTCGGCGCGGATGCCGATGGCGATAACCTTACCTATACCTGGGAGCAATACGATTTGGGGCCGCTTTCTCCATTGGGTATGCCCCTGGGTACGGCGCCTCTTTTCCGCTCGATCTTCCCGTCTAATTCTACGAAGCGGGTTTTTCCAAAAATTGGAACAATCATCAACAACACGACAGACAAAGCCGAGGTGCTCCCCAACATTTCCCGGGTGATGACATTCAGACTCACCGCCAGAGATAACCGCTCCAACGGAGGCGCCTGGGGCTATGAAGAAATCCAGTTCAATGCGACGGCTGATGCCGGCCCGTTCGTGGTGACGGCGCCCAACGCGAGCGGGATAACCTGGGAAGTAGGCGAGTACAGAGAGGTGACCTGGAACGTGGCCAATACAAATAATGCGCCCGTCAATTGCAAATTTGTCAATATTAAATTGTCAAAAGACGGCGGTCTCACATACCCCGTTACCCTGCTGGCAAATACCCCCAACGATGGCAGCGCCTTTGTCGTCGTGCCGGATGAGCTGACTACTAAGGCCAGAGTACGGGTGGAAGCTGCCGGCAGCATTTTCTTTGATATTTCAAATGCCGACTTCGCTATCGAAGCTCCCTCCCAGCCAGGCTTTGCGCTGAGCCACTCTCCCCAATTCGGAGAAGTTTGCATCCCCGACGTTTTTGAAGTCAACCTGAAAACGACGGCTCTGCTGGGCTTTAGCGATACGATTACTTTTTCAGTGACCGGCCTTCCTGCCGGCGCCGCTACTTCTTTCAGCGCCAATCCCATTGTGGCAGGCGAAGAGACGACGCTGACCATTGACTTCTCCGATGTGACGGACGACAATCAGTTCGTAGTAGTCGTCAATGCAGAAACGGACAGCCTTCCTGTCGCCGCCCGAACGGTAGATTTGAATGTGGTTTACAACGATTTCTCGGCTTTGAAGACAACTTCGCCCGCAGACGGCCTTTCCGGAGAAACGACCTTGCCGGTTTTCATCTGGACAGCCATGCCCAATGCGCTGACTTATGATATTGAAGTTTCAGACAATCCTTCCTTTGCCGAACCTGTGGATCAGGCTACCGGTCTGACGCAAAATGAATACTCCGCCTCGGTTACTTTGGAAGATAACACCCCTTACTACTGGCGGGTGCGGGGAGTCAACGAATGTGGCGCGGGGCCTTTTACGGAGCCTTCCTCCTTCCACACCGTTTCTCAGGCCTGTATTACGGTTCCCAGCAGTCATGCTCCCATTACCATTTCTGCCAGCGGCCTTCCTTCTATTACGGCGCCGATTAACGTGACCCAAAGCGGCGCTATCAGCGATATCAATGTGAAAGCTATCAAAGGTAAATACACCCCGGTAGGCGTGCTCGAGTTCCGCCTGAAAGGGCCGGATGGTACCGTCGTCAAACTCATGTCCAAGCCCCCCTGCGCTGGCGGCGACTTCAACATGGGTTTCGACGACCAGTCCCCTAATACTCCGAGCGGCTGCCCAAGCACAGGTTTGATTTACCAGCCATTGGAACCCCTTTCTATTTTTAATGATAAAAATGTTCAGGGCGAATGGAACTTAGAAATAGCAGCTTTGGCCTCGGGCTATGGCGGAACCTTCCAGACCTGGTCGCTGGAATATTGCGCTGCGCTCCAGTCTGAAAACCCATTTTTAGAAAAAAATGACACCTTAGAAGTGCCGCCAAATGGCGCCCGTCTGATTTATAAAAATAAATTAGTCGTGGAGGATACCGACAACCCTGCGCATGAACTGCAATTTACCATAGTGAAAAATACGGACTTCGGTACGGTCTATCTGAAAGGCGAACCGCTCGGCGCCGGCGGCCATTTCACGATGCAAAATATTTATGCAAGCGAAGTTGAATACGCCAACGCCGACCCTGACGCGCTCTACGACTATTTCACCTTTACCGTCCACGATGGCCAGGGTGGATTTTTGGGAACGCCCCGTTTTAATATTAAAATGGATCCCAATGCCGCTCCGGACGGTACTATGGATGTGCAAAACGAAAGGGAAGTGCTGGTCTATCCCAATCCTACTTCCGGCTTAGTCGCAGTCGAACTTCGCCAGCCCGTTCAGGGGAAAGTGGAAGTCGCCCTGTCTAATATTCAGGGACAACTATTGAAGTTAGTTGCTCTCGACCAGGCAGCCGACAAAATCCAGTTGGAAACTTCCGATCTGCCCGCAGGCCTTTATTTGATTCAGGTAAAAACGGAGCGGGGATTGGTAGTGAAGAAATTGGTGAAAGAATAAGCTCCTGATTTTTGAAAAGCGTTTGTCAGCCCGGGTTTTTGAAGTTAAAACCCGGGCTGACTGTTTTTATCGCATTAATGTCGCGCCTCCCTTAAACACTTCAATCTGCCCGTCGAGGAATTCTACTTCCGCCAACCAGACATAAACTCCCGAATCCATGAGCTTCCCATTGAATTTCCCGTCCCAGCCAAATTGCAGGTCGTTAGGGGAGAAGTTGTAATATTCATACATCAGGCCGCCCCAGCGATTGAATACTTTAAATGAATTGATTTTGGCGACCTGAGGCCCGGCAAAGACCGTTAGCTCGTCATTGATCCCGTCGTTGTTGGGACTAAAGGCATTTGGAACAAAAACCTGTCGGATTTTTTCTACCAAAATACTCACCCTGCCCGTGGCGCTACAGCCGTTGGCGTCGGTGGCCAACAGCGTGTAAGCGATATCGTCAAATGGCTTTTGGACGACGGGATAGGGGCAGTCCGTGCAGTCGAGGTAATCAGGCGGCGACCAGAACCAGGAGGCCGGCGCAAAGTTCGTCACAACTGAGAGTTGGACGTCTTCGCCCAGCATCACCGTTTGGTCGCCGCCCAGATCAATCGTCAGCGTCGGCGGCTCCGCAATGAAAACGTCCTGATGATAGACTTCGCCGGAGGCATCTACAAGGGTCAGCGTGTGGAAGCCCGCATCTAAGTCGCTGAATGCGACGGGGAAGCTGACTACCGGAGCTGAATTACCGCCATCTAAGGCAAGCACGAAGGGCTGCGTTCCTCCAAAAATGCCGTTCACGACGATACTGCCGTCATTGCCAAACTGACAAAGCGGGGAGTTGGCGACGAGATCAAAATGAACCTCGTTGGTAAAGGTCAACAGGATGAAGACGATGGAATCGCATCCGGTATAGCTGGCGCCGGAAAGCACCTCTACGCCATTCTGGTTTTGATAATCATATACGACGGTATTGACCACCACCTCTTCACCTTCCTGTAGGGTCAGGCTCAAATGATACACCGACTCGGGGTAGAAACTGAGCTGGATATTGAGCACAGAATCGCAACCCAAATAGCTGCCGCCCGGGAAAACCTCCGCTCCAACAGGGTTGAGAGCAGAATAGACGACGCCGTTGATAATCACTGAATCCCCGGGACAAAGGGTAGGATGGAAGTTGGCGACGACGATATCGCTAAATATCAGACTGACATTAATAATGGAGTCGCAGCCATTTGCGCCGAGATTAGAGAGGATTTCAGTCCCCATAGGATGGCTCTCGTCGTACACCGTTCCGTTCACGATGATACTCCCGCCCGTACACAGGCTTTGATTTAGGTTAAAAATGGCTTCCGGATAAAAGCTCAGGCTGACGTTTACCACTGAGTCGCAGCCGAGATAGCTGCCCGCCGGGAAAGTAACCGAGCCGCTCGGATTGGCCTGGTCAAAGATTTCCCCATTGATTGCGAGGCTCTCCCCATCGCAGAGCACAGCCGCCAACTCCTCCACAACGACAGAGTTGAAAGTCAGACTGACGACTACTGTTGAGTCGCAGCCCTTAGCGCTGCCATTTTGCAAAACTTCAATTCCGTCGGGATGGCTCTCGTCGTACACCGTTCCGTTCACGATGATACTTCCGCCCGTACACAGACTTTGATTTAGGTTAAAAATGGCTTTCGGATAAAAGCTCAGGCTGACGTTCACCGTAGAGTCGCAGCCATGCGCGCCGGCATTTTGCAAAACCTCCGTTCCAATGGGGTGGCTTTGGTTGTAAGCCG
>CAZXQI010000012.1:34130-47198 GCA_964643005.1 uncultured Saprospiraceae bacterium
CTGATTGTAGGCAGTTCCATTTACTAAAATACTTGCCCCCTCGCAGAGGGTTTGAATTAGGTTGTAAATGGCGGGAGGAAAGAAGTCTAAGCTGACGTTCACGATGGAATCGCATCCGAGATAACTGCCGCCAGGAAAAACAACCAACCCGCCAGAGTTGCCTTGATCGAAAATCAAACCGTTGACGACGACGCTCTCCCCTTCACACAGAGTTTGATTTAGGTTGTAAATGGCGGGGGGAAAGAAACTCAGGCTGACGTTCACGACAGAGTCGCATCCGAGATAACTGCCTTCGGGGAAGGTAACCGTTCCAACCGGGTTGCCCTGATCGAAAATCAAACCGTTGACGCTGATGCTTTCTCCGTCGCAGAGAGTCTGATTGAGATTGAAAGAGGAGAGAGGATAAAAGTCCAGACTGACATTCACTGTCGAATCACAACCGTTTGCATCGGCGTTGGCCAAAATCTCCGTCCCCGATGGATGACCCTGATTGTAAGTCGTTCCGTTGACGATAATGCTTTCTCCCTCGCACAGGGTTTGGTTCAAATTAAAAACAGAGGGCGGACTAAAACTCAGACTGACGTTCACCGTCGAGTCGCAACCGTTTACATTGGCGTTGGCCAAAACCTCTGTCCCTGATGGGTGGCTTTGGTTGTAAGTCGTTCCGTTGATGACGATACTTTCTTCTGTACAAAGGGTTTGATTTAGGTAAAAAATAGCTTCCTGGTAGAAGAGGAGGCTGACGTTGATAATAGAATCGCATCCGAAATAGCTGCCATTTCCCAGCACTTCCGTTCCTGTGGGATTGCTTTCGTTGTAAGCCGTTCCGTTTACTACTATGCTTTCCCCTTTACACAGTGTTTGATTTAAATTAAAAATAGCAGGAGAATAAAAACTCAGGTTGACGTTCACGATCGAATCGCAATGGAGATAACCAGCTCCTGGGAAGGTAACCAATCCGCTCGGGTTGCCCTCGTCGAAAATCAGACCGTTGACGATGATGCTTTGCCCGGCGCAGAGAGTCTGGTTGAGATTGTAAGAGGCTGGCGGATAAAAGCTCAGACTGACGTTCACTGTTGAGTCGCAGCCGCTTGCGGCGCCATTGGGGAAAACTTCCGTTCCCACGGGATTGCTTTCGTTGTAAACTGTTCCATTCACGATGAGGCTATTTCCTGAACAAAGGGTTGGAGACAGATTGTTGACGGCAGATTCTAATACTTCCAGCGAGACCGACACGATCTGCGAATGGCAGGCGCCGCTGGAAACCTGAGCAAAAACCGTCGTCGAGTTTGAAGTAAAATTAGAGGGATTCGGCACTGCGTTCAGCCCTGAGGGATCTAAAAACCAATTGACGGGCAGCCCCGTATTCCCATTGACTGCATTGTTGGCTTCAGTGAGGTTGAAAACGGCGGCGCCGGCGGTTCCACATTCCTGAAGAGAAGCAGGGCTGGCTTCGGGATTGGGAGACACTGTGACATTCACCGTAACCGGTTGACTTGAACAACCGCCTGCGTTAACAACTAAGGTATAATTGCCCGACATGCCGACGTTGACATTGAGAAGGGTAGGGTTTGCCAAATTAGAAGTAAAGCCCTGCGGCCCTGTCCAGCTATAAGTCCAATCCGGCGTGTATGGCGCCGTGAGGAACAGATCATCCCCTTCGCAGAGGGGGCTATTGCTCCCGACACCTGTCAGAACAGGAGGACTGACGATTGTAAATGTAGCTTCTCCTTCGAAGTTGGAATACACCGGACATCCATTTTGGTCGGTGACGGAGACGAGATAATAGGTTGTCGTGGAGCTATGCTCTATGGATAAGGAGATGCCGTCTGTAACTCCGTTTACGATGTTGGTCTGTATGCCATTGGAATAGACGACATTGAACGGCCCGCCCGTGCCGGGCATGTTGAATGTCAACATAGAACTCAGCGGGGCGCAACCTGTGCAATTTGATGTGCAGGCAATGGACATTTCGTTGGGCAGTATTTCCAGCGTAATTGGTTGCGGGTAATTCGGCGCAGCGCTGTTGTAGGCTCCACAGGAGGAAAAGGCCGTCCAGTTTCCCGAGTTTTTTATTCGATTGATCCACTCCAGTTGTGTGGCGGCGGTCATGGGACCGGTATATTTTAAATAATCAGTCTGGCCGGTAGTCGGCTCCATGTGGTAGCATGGGATGACGTCGGGATGAAGTTTAGATTCCTTACTGGAACCAGGTGGGACGACATTCCAGTCGCTGGTGCTGAAGCCGAACAGGACGTTGCCTCCGATATAGCTGGCGTTGTGCTGGCCTTGAACGCCGGGGTTCCAGGTACCGCCCTGCATGAAAAAAATCTGATCGCCCCCGGAGTTCATATTCATGGCAAAACCTGGAGGGTTGTTGACGTTGGTAAATGAGATAGCTCCGGGATGGCTGAGGCAGGAGTAGTTATCGTTATTGTAAGAGACTATTGTCACCACCTGCCCTTTTGGAATTCCGGTATTAAAGATCATGTGTAGCGTGCCTTCTGAATTGCCGAACATGCCTGGATTAACTCGCTCCCAGCCGTTATCCGTCAGATCAATTGCAGTCCCTGGAGCGATATCTTTGAAGCAGACAAAACTGATATGATCCTCCGCGGTTGAACCGCCGCAATACTGATTGTTGGCATTCACACCGAGTACGGCCAGGTCGCCAGGCAGCAGATTCTGACTCAAAGCAAATGTGGAGAGGAGAAGAAAGCACATTCCTGTCAGCCAGGTCGTCGGGGAGAGAGTTCCGAGTTTAATCTTAGTACGAATTGTGAAAGCCATTCTACAAAAGTTTTGAGCAAGTGACGAGGCAAATATACAATGCGGTAAGGTTCCTATCCGATTATTTGGCGGCGATTCAAGTTAAGTTGAAAGGAACCCGACCAAACGCTTTTTTCTCTCTGATTCCCAGAGGCAACTCACTATTTTTGCCTCCTGTCGCTTAAATCCCGATGGGACTTTGAGCATTTTTTTATTAAAAGGTCAAATTCAACTTAAAACTTATGTCAAAGATTCTATCCTTTTTATTGTTAATACTCGGCGTTGCAATGCAAATGAACGCCCAGGGAAAGCACGATTTGGCGCCCTGTGGAACCTTAGACGGCAAGTCGGACTGGCTGATAAAATACCAGGCAAATCCTGCGCAGTTTCCTAAATCTAACGAAACGATTTATGTGCCGATCACCATTCATATTGTCGGCTTAGACGACGGGAGCGGGTACTTCCCTGTCAGTAGCGTACTCGATGCTTTTTGCACTTTGAATTCAGATTATGTGCAGGCAGGCATTCAGTTTTTTATTGAAGGCGAGTTTAATTTCATCCCAAATTCTGTTTACTACGACCACACCTTTCAGCAAGGCTCCCAGATGATGAATAAATACCGGGTGAAAAACACCATCAACTGTTATATCGTCGGAAGCCCTGCGGGGAACTGTGGCTATAGTTCTTTCAATCGGGGCATTGCTTTGGCAAAAAGCTGTATGAAAGTCAACGACCATACCTGGGCGCACGAGGTGGGGCATTACCTTTCTCTGCCGCACACTTTCTACGGCTGGGAAGGATACGAACATGATTATAGCGAACCGGCGCCGGCATATATCGGCAATTCCTCTGTCGAGCGGATGGACGGCAGTAACTGCGAAACAGCAGGCGACGGCTTTTGTGATACGCCGCCGGATTACCTGCCTTTCCGCTGGAATTGCAACAGTCAGCAACAGAGCAATATCGTTCAGCATGATCCCGACGGGGTTTCATTTCGTTCGGACGGTTCCTTGTTCATGTCTTATTCTGATGACAATTGCGTGGATCGTTTCTCCAACGACCAGATTGGCGCTATGCGAGCCAATTTGCAGACACAAAAAGCTTCTTACTTATACAATCAGACCCCGGCTGATACCATCACCGAATTACCAGAGTTGATTTCTCCTATCCAGGGAGAGTTGGTGGACTATTACCAGGATGTCACTTTTGAATGGACGGCCGTCGCCGGCGCTACGCATTACCTGATTGAAATCAGCCCGCTGCCTGCCTTCCCATTTGTTTTAAACAGGTACGTGGCCGATGGAACCAGCTTTACCGCTATCGACCTCCCTCAGAATAAAACGCTACACTGGAGGATCCGACCTTTTAGCGGTCACTATACCTGTATAGGGCATGGAGAGTCGGCCTCTTTTAAGACGGGAACGCTGTCTTCTACCCAACCTATTGTAGGCGTGTCGGGCTGGAGCGTCTATCCGAATCCGGTCAGGCAGGGCGGAGAAATCAGCGTCTGTCTCTCCAGCGCGCATCCTTTCACCATGGAAGGAAAACTATTGACTATCTCCGGACAGGCTCTCAGCGCCTTCCAGTGGGATGTGGCGCCGGGCAATCAGACCTTCAGTGTGGAGTCCCATGGGCTTCAACCTGGGATGTATTTACTACAGCTATCATCAGAGAAGGGGAGTATGAGTACGAAAGTGGCGGTAGTGAAGTAAGCCTGCGTAGCCGCTTTAATTCAGACACCCTTTTTTCCATATTCTATTTTTTTTAAAAAAAACACCTCTTTGAAAGGCAGAGAGGTGTTTTTTGTTGGATCTCTGTGTTGGACAATCAGGTTCAGATGATGGTATTCGAGGGGAACCCTGCTGGGAATGACCTGGTGTTTTAGGTAGATTTATATGTTTTGCCAGGCGCTGCCAGGAATAATTTATTTACGTTCTTTGTCTCAAATCATACCATGAGATGGAAAAAGCGCACAACCCCTACGATCGGCTTTTTAGGGAAACGCTCTCCAAACTAAATGATGGCAATCTCAAATCCTGTGAGAAGCTCATAGAATCCGAACTCAAAGGCGCCGAATTTATCGGGCAAAATGAATTACAGGAATTGTATGATTTCCTGAAAAATTATGTCGAAGAAAAAAAACAGCGATTAAAAACCTGTCTGCTTGTCATAGGGATTCTCCTATTCTCGCCAAATAATGCAAGCCTGTACCGGAGCAAAAGCAGTGGTAAAAATCATTTTCCAGAGAGGAATACGGGCAAACTTTTCATTTTATAAAATCATTGGAAAAACGGCAGTCCTTTCTTTGGGGTAGTCTTCAAATTTCTGCCGATACCAGCGGTGGTGGCTGAGCGAGCGGGGAACGAGGTTGGCCGCCGTCCAGATGGCAAAACTCAGAGCCGGCAGGTTCCAGCACAGGACGGCAAACCCCGTCCACTCGACGACTTCTCCGAAATGATTGGGACAGGAAATCCACCTGAACATTCCTCCTTGCGGAATTTTGTAGCCGGTCTCGCCGGGCTTTCTGAGATTGACTAAGATGCGGTCTGATTGCATATTGACGGCCATGCCGCCAAAGAAGAGTAGGACGCCGATGAAGAAATTGGCCTGTAAAAAGAATCCGTCGGGAAATGGCGTGGCGACAGAGCCGAGAAAATAGCCGTTGAGGCCGGCGTTCATCAGATTGAAAAACACGGCGAATATCATGATACTCAAAGGGATACGCCTTTTTTTCATCCGGGCGTAAATGGGATAAATGATGCTGCGGTTGAAGTAGTGCCCCATCCACAGCGCAAATACAAACCACATCCCAGCCGTCTTTTCATTTTCTCCTGAAAGGAAGAACCAGGCGAAGGTCGCAGGCGATACAAGTTCCATGAGTATCCAGCCCAGCCGATAGGGAAGGAGCGGCCCCCAGCCCGTAGAAGTATGGCGACCGTAAGGGGCGGTAATTTTTAGTTGTACCGGAATCAGCAAAAATGCGCAGGCTATCCAGCACCAGGTAATTGTATTTAAGGTATTGGCACTCATTGTGTGTTCCTTCTGTGGGCAGAAAGCCCGGTTAAAACGTAAATAGCGCTTTTGAGGCTTCGTCTTACAGCCTGGCTACTGGTTATCGCCAAACTTAGCAAGACCCGTTTTCTCGTATTTCAACCCCGTCAGACGATTAGCGCTTCGCTGAGGCCTCCGCCCTTTTTGACGATTTGGATTTGGGTTGAAATGCGCTCCTTGAGTTCTTTCACGTGAGAAATAATTCCGATGGTCTTACCTCTGGCCTGAAGGTTTTCGAGGGTGGAGATGGCTATGTCTAAGGTCTGGTCGTCTAAGGAGCCGAAGCCCTCGTCAATGAACAGAGATTGAATATTGGCCTTGTTTCCGGCTAAGTCAGACAAGCCCAGCGCCAGCGCCAGACTGACTAAAAAGCTCTCTCCACCCGAAAGGGTGCTCATTGGGCGGACATTGTCTGCCTGTTCCGTGTCTTTAATGTCTATTTCCAGAATATCGTCGGAGCGCTTCAGAATGACGTAGCGGCCGTACAGATTTTGAAGGTGCTTATTGGCCAGTTGCACGAGTTTTTGCAGGGTAAGGCTCTGGGCAAAGCTGCGGAATTTCTTGCCGTCATTGGAGCCGATGAGGTGGTACATGGCCGTCCAGCGGTCATAAATACTGCGCTGGGTTTTTATTTCCGACAGTAATTGCTGCGCCTGGACTTCCTTTTGTTTGTTGTCTTCTAATTGTTGCTTCAGGGCGCCGATAGCCTGCTGGATTTGCTGTTCGCTTTCTTTCAGCCTTAAAACTTCCTCTGCGAGTTGCGCCGCCGTTTTTTCTGTGAGGGCGAGGGCATTGGCACTGTCGAGGTTCTTTTGGGAAAGGCTGAGCTGAGATTTCAGGTTTTCCTCTCGCTTTTTTAACTCCGCCACTATCCGATCAATTTGTGCGGCTTTTTCTTCCGGCAGAATGGCGCTCCGCAATTCTGCTAATGAAGCGAAGCCCGCCTTTTTTAGATCACTTTCTAAAGCAATGGATATTTCTCCCCTGCCTTTTTCAGCTTTCTCCAATTGCGCTGCGAGGCTTTCGAGCCTGTGGCGAGCGGCGTCCAGCTCTTCCTTGTTTTTATCAAAACCCGCTTTCGCCTCGTCGGCGGACTTTTGTAAGCGATCCAGTTCGTTCAACAGGCGCTCCCTTTCCTCTGCCGGATTTTTATTTTCAAAAATAGAGAAGCGCTCCTTTTCCAAATCAGAAAGGGTGGCGCCTTCCTTTTCAACCGCATCGCATAGCGCCTGATATTTTTGACCGGACTCAGCCAGGCTTTCTTTTTGCTGCCGGATTTCCTGCCTTGCCAATTCCTCTTGCCGCTCATTCTCAGCGAGTTGCATTTTTTTGTCAGAATATTCCTTTTCCATGCCCTCCATTTCCTGAAAGATAAAGCCGGTCTTTTCAACCGAAAATTTCCAGCCATACCTGTCCATCAGGCTTTCTAATTGCACAACTTCCTGTCTGGATTTTTCTTTCAGATCTTCCAATGCCTCCGTGCGGCTTTTCAAATTATTCTGGTAAGCGGCCAACTCAAAATTGCGCTCCTTCAACTGATTTTCCAGACTGGAGACTGTTTCCTCGCGGGTGGAGATTTGTCTGTCTAATTCGACGAGTCCCGCCCTGGATTGCCTTTTTGCCAGCAATATATTTTCCGAAGAATTAATTTTCTCTAAAAGCTGGCTGACGCTTGAGATGGAGAAATCTTCTTCTGAAAGGTTTGGAAACGGTTTGGCTATTTTTCGCTCAAGGCTGGAAAGCTGAAGCTCTAATTTAGTCAGCTCTCCCGATTCAGGTTCTTCTATTCGCTCAATGCCGAGGTAAATCTGTTGGAGGCGGCCGGTCAGCTTAGCTATAGCCTGTTGCCATTTGCTGTGCTCATTTTTGGCTTTTTCAAACTCCGCTTTAGTCTGATCCACGTAAGCTTTTACCTCGTGTTCCCTGAAAGGGTGGTGGACAGAGAAGCAAAGCGGGCATGGTTCTCCCTCCTTTAATTCCGCCCGATCCTTGTCGTAATTGACGATTTGGATTTGCTGGAGATAAAGTTCCTCTTTGTAATTTTTGAAAATTTCTGCGGCGCTCTCCTCGTCCTGCAGGCTCAGCAATGCTT
The DNA here is from genome assembly GCA_964643005.1 of uncultured Saprospiraceae bacterium. GTDB lineage: Bacteria > Bacteroidota > Bacteroidia > Chitinophagales > Saprospiraceae > UBA6168. The sequence continues at coordinate 42,043 of CAZXQI010000012.1, forward strand.
TGAGGTGCGCCAGTTCCTCTGCGCGCAGACTTTCTAAGCGCTCTTTCAGCCGAACCGTTTCAGCCAGCGCCTGATTGTACTCCGCACTCAGTGAATGGAAGTTTTTGGCGCTTTCGGTCTGGCGAGAAAGGTCTTCGATATCCTGCGCCATTTTTTCCAGCAGTTCCTGGCGGCTGGGGACAAACTCGTCTGGCGCCTCTTTTTGAAATGCGGAGAGCAATTCATTTAAGCCTGCATTTTCTACAGCCAGTTTTTTGTTCAGGGTCTCTGTTGCGGCGGTCGTTTCCTGAACTTTTTGCTGTAGAGCCTGCCGCTCCTTTACGAGATTGCTCTGTGCCTGAATTTTTTCTTTCAACTGCCCCGAAAGTAGGCGGATAGCCGGCAAATTCTTTCCCAGCGATTCCATGACTTTGCGCTCTTCTAACCATTGCCGGAGCCTCGTACCCGATTGATCGAGTTGAGCGATTTTTTCTTCAAGTTCCTTTAAGCGGGCGTCGGCATTCGATTTCTTTTGCCGCCAGCCTGCCAGTTCGCTGTTTAGTTGGTTCAGCGCTTTCTTACCTGCTTCGATATTTTGATCGCGCCTGCTCACGTCCTCAAAAAGCCGGAGGGATTCGGGCTGTTTGCTTTTGAGCGCTTCGAAGCTCTTCCGCCTTTCTTCCAATACCTGCTTTACCTGAACCGCCACAATTTCCAGTGTACCTCTTTGTTTTTTTAAAAAATCAGTCTCATTAACGAGTCTTTCTACTTCCCGATGGAGGTCGTCCAGACGGGCGAGATTGAGGTGTAGGGGGATGGTCTTCCGGTGGCGTTCTAAGCTTTCTTCGTCTGCCCTGATTTTTGTTTTTTCGACGGCTGCCGCTTCCAATCCTGCTTTGCTGCCAGCAATCTGCATTTTCAGCTCTTCCAGCTTTTCCAACCATTGCAGGCTCTTATTGGCCTGATCTAAAGCGAGTTTTAGCGCCCCACCCTCCTTTTCTTTATTTTTTAAAATGGCTTTTTTTTCTTCTAATTCTTCTTTTGAAAAAACCATTAGCGCCTTCTGATGCGCGACCAGCTCATTCAGTTTTTTTTCTTCCATGCGAAAGCGTTCGAGGGCGGCCATTGACAGCCGGCTGTAGATTTCCGTGCCGGTGATGTGCTCCAGCAATTCGCTGCGCTCGCCGGAAGGCGCCTTCAGGAATGCGACAAATTCCCCCTGCGCCAGCAGGACGGAGCGGGTGAAGCGCTGAAAATCCAGCCCCGTTATTTGCACAACCAGCTCGTTAACTTCCTGCACTTTCGTTGCTAAGATGTGGAACTCGTTCGTCCTTTCGTTTAGCTCGCCTATTTCCCGCGATGTTTTGAAATTATTTCCCTTCTTCGATCGGGTAGCTTCGACCCTCCAACGAGCGGCATATCGCCGATTGCCCACTTCAAATTCACAGGTAGCGTAGCCCTCGCCGGCGCCAAAAGAAAGCGCCTGCTCGCCTTTGGCCTTCGGAGCTCTGCTGATTTTGCCGTATAGAGCCAGCGTGAGGGCGTCTAAGACAGTGGTCTTCCCCGCGCCCGTGTCGCCGGTGATGGCAAAAAGGCCGCTATCCGACAGAGGAGGGGAGGTAAAGTCAATATCAACCTCGGATCGGAGGGAGTGGAGATTTTTGAAATGTATGCGGCGAATCAGCATTGTTTATTTTTTACCTCCTTTTTCAATGGCTGTTTTGGCATTGTTCAGGGTGTCGAGTATGCTGCCGTATGCCTTTTCAGGTTGTTCCAAAAAGGCGCCGAGGTCTTTCCAGACTGCCAGTTCGATGCCTTCTTCTCGCTGGGGAGTCAGCGCAGTTTGGTCGGTTTTCATCAGGAACCAGTGAGTGGTTTTCAGGATGCGCCTGTCGTTTTGGCGGTAGGTGTGCAGGGTGTCTGCTAAGGGCGCCCCAAGAGATAGCTGAGAGAGACCGGTTTCTTCCTGCACCTCCCGCAGAGCTGTGACGGAGGGCGTTTCTCCTTCTTCCGCTTTTCCTTTCGGCAGATCCCAATAACCCAGCCGGTGAATCATCAGCACCTGATTCTTTGAATTAAGCACCACGCCGCCGGCAGCGCTAATCAACTTATAGACAGACTGAAAATCTGCCCAGAGTTTTTCAAAATTTTCGTGAAAAACGACCACCTTTTCAAATCGGTCGGTCTTTTCTAACTGGTCAATGATGTTCAGTAAAAATTTGCGGTTGCCGGAATAGCGCAGCAAAAGGTGTTTTTCAAAAAGAGGAGCGACCGAGAGGAATTCTGTCGCTCTGGTAAGGAACAGGGGCGTTCCGTTGATGTAAATTTTATACATTTGCCGTCCTTTTTTTTCCCTGGCAATTGGCAGTCTAAGGTTAATTTTTAAAAAAAAATATGCTGTCATGAACCAGAGTTTAACCGCCGCCTACCATGAATTTTGCTTCGGAAGTTGCCAAACGATTGCTGCAAATAAAAGCAATAAAACTAAGCCCGCAAAAGCCTTTTACCTGGGCTTCGGGGATTCAGTCGCCGATATATTGCGACAATCGCATCGTGCTTTCTCACCCTGAAGTGCGGGACTTTATCAAGCAGTGCCTGATTGAAAAGTCGAAAGATTTTGAAGCCTTTGACGCCGTGGCGGGCGTGGCCACTGCAGGGATAGCGCATGGGGCATTATTGGCGGACGCTTTGAAACTACCTTACGCCTATATTCGTAATAAACCCAAAGACCACGGCAGGCAAAATCTCATCGAAGGCGAATTGCCTAAAGGGGCAAAGGTATTAGTGGTGGAAGATTTGATTTCTACGGGGGGAAGCAGTCTGGCAGCCGTGCAGGGCGTCCGGGACGCCGGTTGCAAAGTGGTGGGCGCGCTGGCTATTTTTTCCTATAATTTTGAAAAGGCAAACAGAGCCTTTAAGGAAGCCGCCTGCCCGTTGAAAACCCTGTCCAACTACGATGTACTCATCCGGGAGGCGCTGGCTATCAAATACATTAATTTAATTGATGTGGATATGCTGACCACTTGGCGGACAAAAATCGGGGGCTAAAAAGGAGGAAAAGCGGGTAACAATTTTAGAAAATTCAGGTTCAATAGAACTCATTTTCTAACTTGCAGCCGAAATCAGAAGGTTTTTACCGGATGAAAAATGGGGGACAGGCGAGGTAAATTTAAATTGCGAATGCTGTTTTCAATATTTTCCATGTCGTTTTAATCCTACCATACTAACTATTTGAAATCGAATATAATACCTAATTAACTGTAGCTCTTAAGCGCTAATGCGCTGAGAGGCAAAATCGCACAAAAAAGAATGGCAATTATTACGACCCGTTCAGAGACATTTCTGAAAAACTATTTAAACAACGCTTCACCTACCGGCTTTGAAGCCCCCGGCCAAAAACTCTGGCTGGAATATCTCAAACCTCATTTAGACGAATGGCATTTAGACAACTACGGAACGGCTTATGGCGTCGTCAATCCCGGTGCGGATTACAGAGTCGTCATTGAAGGCCATGCCGACGAAATTTCCTGGTTTGTCAATTTTATTTCGGAGGAAGGATTCATTCACGTCATTCGCAATGGCGGCAGCGACCAGCAGATAGCTCCTTCCAAGCGGGTAAACATTCACGGCGACAAGGGTCTTGTAAAAGGCGTATTCGGATGGCCGGCCATTCACACCCGCACCAACGAAGATAAAATCACGCCCAAACTGGATAATATTTTCATTGACGTCGGCGCCAAAGACAAAAAGGAAGTGCTCGCAATGGGGATTCATGTGGGCTGCGTCATTACCTACGAGGACGAGTACATGGTGCTGAACGACCGCTACTATGTGGGTCGGGCTCTGGACAATCGCATGGGAGGATTTTGCATTGCAGAAGTGGCCAGACTGCTTCACGAAAACAAGGTGAAACTGCCCTATACCCTCTACGTGGTGAACTCTGTGCAGGAAGAAATCGGCCTGCGGGGCGCGCAAATGGTGGCTGAAACGATAAAACCTCACGCTGCTATCGTGACCGACGTGACGCATGACACCTCTACTCCTTTGATGGAAAAGAAAACCCTGGGCGACGTCAAGGCGGGCGAAGGCCCCTCCGTGACTTATGCACCGGCGGTTCAAAACAAGCTGCGCCAGTTAATCCTCGACACCGCTGCGGAAAAAGAAATCCCCGTTCAACTGGAAGCCGCATCCCGCTCCACAGGAACGGATACGGACGCCTTCGCCTACAGCAACGGCGGAGTGCCCTCTGCGCTGATTTCTCTGCCTCTGCGCTATATGCACACCACTGTGGAGATGGCGCATAAAAAAGATGTGGAGAATGTAATCCGACTCATTTACGAATCGCTACAGAAAATTGAGCGAGGCCATAATTTCAAGTATTTCTGATGGGTCGGATAATGGATAAATGACAAACGGATAAAACAGGGCATGAGCGTCTGTTTTATCCGTTTGTCATTTAAAGAGGAGGATTTTAAAATCCCCGCCTACTTCAGCTCAAAACTTCCCTTCCCCGACAGATAGCCTTTGTTGTAAACTTCCACCGAGTATGTCCCTTTTTGAAAAAGGCTGAGATTGGGTTCCCAGTTGAAGCAAACCTCTTTTGCGCCGCTGTCGTCGTAGCTCGATTCTGCTAAGTGGGTATAGCGGATTTCCTGGTTGGTGGCTTTGTTGATTATGACGCCGGAGCCGAGTTCTTCAATGGCCAGGGTTTCCCCCACGGGGTTGATAATGCGGATGTAAAATCGCTCCAATCCCGCGCGAACGATGTCGTTGGGGAGCGCCTTAAAGCAGACCTTGAGCGCCTCCACATTCTTAGCGTATTTTTTCTTGACGATTTTTCCGCTGTTCCTTTCTTTAAGACCCGTCACGCTGATATCGCTCACCTTGACGACCGAAGCGAAAGCGACCGTTTCAGCCAGCTTATTTCTTTCGGCTGAAATCTGTTGCTTTTCATTAGTCGTCGCTTCAAAATCGCCGGATAGTTTTTGATTGGCGAGGATGGCGCTGTCTAAGTTTTCCTCTAATTGCCTGCTGAGTTGGGCGAGCTGGTCTTTTTCCAGAGTTAAGGCCTCATTTTCACTTTTCAATTTTTGAATTTCTGAGATGTACTGGGCAACCTGTGCCGACAGGTTTTTGATTTCTACTCTGGCCCGATTGAAATCCCCTCCCTCCCGAAT
>CAZXQI010000013.1:0-46380 GCA_964643005.1 uncultured Saprospiraceae bacterium
GGAATATAATAAATCGGTGAGGGAGTAAAGCCCTTTTTTATAATTATTCTCCACATTTCTCAATACTCTTTCTGCCAGTTCCATATTGGATTGCTGGCTTTCAAGATTGACAATGGAGTTGTTGATTTGGATAAAGGCATTCTCGGCGTCTAAGCTCAGCGCCAGCTTTGCATCCTCGAGATCCGCCTCCACCTTGCGGATATTTACTTCGGCCTGGCCTACTTTGGCGCGCACAGAATATCCGTTGAAAATGGGCACTCTCAAATTCAGGGCTATAGCTGAAAAATCAGAACCGGCTACGCCCTTTTCAATCCCTGCGAAATATGGAAAGCGGCTTCCCTGACTCAGATAGCCATAGTTGGCGCTGATGCCGACTATCGGATAATAGGAGGCGCTAATGGTTGATTTACTCAGTTTCAATAGCTCTTCCTGTTTTTCTAAAAGTTGTATTTCAGTGCGGTTGGCCAGATTAAAATCTTCCTTAATCAGAAGCTCCGGCTGTATTTGAAATTCGCTTTCCGACAGGACGATAGGGGTGGCTATATCCATTCCTATCAGATATTTCAGGGCGTTCTCCTGTAGTTTCAGGGCGTTTTCCAATTGTATTCTGGCGCTGTTCAGGTTGTTCAAAGCCACCGTGGTTCGATCTACGTCAATCTTTTTGGCTAAGCCGTTTTCCTCTAATCCGGCGATGACATTTTTGATGCGGGTAGTGTTTTGAATGGTTTTGTCCAGCGTGACAATTTGCGATCTGGTTTTAAAAACTCCATAATAGCTTTCCGCTACTTTCTCAATCACTTGTTCCTCGGTCAGATTCACGTTTAGCTGGTAAAACTCCCGCGTCGTTCTGGCGGCTTTTAGGCCGTTGAACACCGATAGATTGAAAATCTGTTGGTCTAACTGAATGGCCGCATTTGATTGCCAGGGAGTTCCAATTTTCAACACCTGCGTTTCTCCGTTGAAGTCCAGAGCCATTTGCTGGAGTTTGGGATTGTAAGTCAATGAACCCGCTCCGTTTATCTGGGGCAGCATCATGGCTGTTGACTCCTGAATGAGGTAATTGGCGTTCTCCACATCGAGGCGCGCTTTTGCTACATCCTTCTTATTGCGCAGCGCAAAATCTATGACCTCTTTCAGAGACAGGGCTTGTTGGGCCGCAACGGCTCCGCTGCCGGCCAGCAGTATAATCGCTATCAAAACTGCGGCCCTCATTTTCATAATTCCTTTCACGAAATATTGCATTGTCTGATTAATATATGATTGCGAAAAACCCGGCAAAAGTATCGGGTTGTCCAATGGGGCATGGAGCTCGGTTAGGTGAAACAGACAGAAAGAGAACTGAACCTGACTAAACTTAAATTAAAAGAAAAAAGCCCGAAGCTGACAGGCGCATTTAATGAGAGTTTCCCGACAAGGTTTTGGATAAAAAATGAAAGAAAAACAGAGAATATGCTGAATCCCCTCAAAAACTAAAACCGCCGCTCCCGGACATGAGAGCGGCAGTTTAGTCTATACCAAAATCAAATTATTATTGCATCATATCGTTGCCTTCCATGTTCATCCGGGTGTTTTTGCGGGTGAACAGCGAAGTATCCATTTTGCCGAAGCGGTAGGCGAAGTTCAGTCTGATCAACTGTGGATTCATCAGACGGGAAGTTTCCTGCGTGAAGAAATCTGTGGCCGTGAAGGAGCCAAACTCTCTCGATTTGAAAACATCCTGCACGCTCAAAGTCAGCGAGGCCTGATTTTTCATCAAATCCTTTTTGATGGAGACATCAACGAACCACCAGGGTTTGGTGTAGCCCTGCGCCGTATTCTGACCGGATGGGCCGCCGCCGTGGAAAGAGTTGCCGCCGGTGGAAGGCGTGAAAGACGCCTTAGTTCGGTACTCGCCGTTGAGCTGGAGCGACAGACCCGCAGGAAGCCTGAGCTGTACCGTCTCTTTCAGATAGGCGCTGGTACGGCTGACTTTCAGTTCATTCTCCACGTTGGTGGCGTCCACGGAAGCCTGGAAGAGGTTGAGGTTGTGCGTCAGGTCTAACCAGCCGAAAAAGGTGTTTTTCACAGTGATTTCTGCGCCGTAAGCGGAGGCGCTGTTGCCGTTGGCAAAGCTCGTCACCACGATTTCCCTGTTCAGGTCTTCGTTGAACTCGGTGAACTGGTAAGCGGCAATCAGATTGGTAGCCTGCTTGTAATACACGGACACGAGCAGGTTATGGCCTTTGGAGAAGATATTTTGATACGACAATTCAAGCGAGTTAGTGAACTCCGGCAGCAGTTGTGGATTCCCCCGACGCAGATTCAGCGAGTCAGAAAAATCGGTGAAGGGCATGGTCTGCCAGAAATTGGGGCGATTCACGCGGCGCGTGTAAGCCAATTGCACCTGGTCGCCGTCGCTACTGACGGTGCGGGTCAAAAACATGCTTGGGAATAAACTGATCGGATAGTTGATCTGGAAAGAAGAATCCTGATCGGTCAGCTCGCCCCGATAGAAGCTGCTCTCCGCCCGCAATCCCGCCTGAAAGCCCCAGGCGCCCGACTGGCGACTGCCCTGGAGGTAGGCGGCATAGACGTCGTCGTTATATTTATAGTGGTCGGAAATCTGCGGAACCGGTTCCCAAATATCTTTCTCGTCGTTGAATTCGGAACTGGTGTTGTCGTTGCGGTTTTTGCGCATGGTGGCCTTGATTCCCCCTTCGAGTTTGGTTTTAGCTGTAATTGGGTTGATGAAGTCGGCCTGGAGGGTAAGGAAGCTGCCCTTTCCGAGTCCATCCTGTTTTTCCCGCTTTAGCAGGCCGTTGTCGTAGGTGCTCGTGAAATTACTGCCGCCTTCGAAGCGCACCTGGTTGTAGTTCAGGTCTGCCGTCCACTCTGCGCCCTTTTTGGGGAAGAGGTGCTTGTACTGCAGCGAGCCGCCCATGTTGCGGAAGTTGCGGTTGTTATTCGTTGTGCGGATGTATCGGCTGGACAGGGTATTGCCCGGATACAGCAGATTGGTGGTGGTGGTCAATTCGTCGCCGGGCTGGAACTTGCCCCGCATCGCCATACCACTGAGCGTCAATGTATTGCGATTGTCCATGAAATAATCCACGCCCGCCCGAACGTTGGCGAAGAGGCCCTTCATATCTGTTTTGGAATTCTGAATCACATTGGAAGGTGGCTCCCCGAAAAAGTTTTCTCTGAGGGTCGTCCCCTCGCCTCTGCCTTTTCGCTGGTTGTACATAGCTGATCCAAACAGGTTGATTTTGTTGCCCCTTGCATTGAGATCGCCGCCGAAGTTGACGCCTCCCCTGGAATCTGTGCCCGCTCTGAGGTTTCCGTTGTAGCCGACTTTGCGCTCTTTTTTGAGAACGATATTGACGATACCTGCCGTTCCACCGCCAGCGTCAAACCTGGCGGAAGGGTTGGTAATGACCTCCACGCTTTCTATGAGGTCTGCCGAAATCTGGTCTAAAGAAAGCGTCGTCGGGCGACCGTCCACGAAAACCTGTGGGGAACCGTTGCGCAGGCTGACGTTGCCGTCGAGGTCAACGGAGAGCGAGGGAATGTTTTTCAAAGCGTCCTGCGCCGTGCCTCCGGCGGCAGTGAGGTCTTTGTCCACCCTGAAAGTCTTGCGGTCGAGCGCCAGGGTAGTGGTGGAGGCCTGCGCCGTCACGGTCACTTCGGAAAGCACTTCCGTGTCTTCCACTAAGCGAATATTGCCGAGGTCTTTTTCAAAATTGCCTCCGCCCGTTCCGGAGAAGCCTCCGTTCTGGCCCTGAATGGGCTTTGCTCCCTTTTTGGGCGCCTGGGCGTCGAAAGAAACCGTCCTGCGTATTTCGGTATAGCCGATGAAGGAGATAACCAATTCAAACTCTCCCATTACCGGCAGTTTTTCCAAATTGAAGTCGCCGTTGTTTTCGGTGAACTGTCCGGCCAGCAGGGTGTCTTTCATTTCTTTTGTTTCGGGGTCGAATTTTTTGCCGAACAACTGCACCGTTGCGTAGCCGACGCCGGCGCCTCTTTCGTCCACTACTTTCCCATACATTCGTCCGACATTCATTTTGGAGGGGTCAAAACCCTGCCCGCCGCCCGGAGCGCCTCCCTGCTGGGGCTGCTGTGCAGGGGCCTGAAAAGCAAAGACTAAGCTCAGAATGGCTGCGAGAAAAAATGTTTTTTGCATTGTTACTTAAAGATTTTGTCGGGTGTCAGCCGGCGTGATTATTTAATTGAGGCGCAAAATTGACCTTATTAAAAGTTTGAAAACTGGATGTCCCGATGAAACGGCAAAATGTATCGGTGAACGGCGATTGGGGATGCTGCTCCGCAAAAAAATATCCTGAACTTTGCACCCATGAAAAAAACTGCGCCCATCATCCTGCAATTGGCCATCTGGCTCGGCGTCTGGTCTATCTTTACCTTCACTGGTAATACGGAGTCCCGTCTGCCGATGTACTATCTGGTAATCCTGTTGCGGGTGGCCGGTTTTGCCCTGTTTTTCAATCTGGCCTACTATGCCCTTCTCCCACTTTATTTTAAAGAAAAAAGGAGGACGTTTTTCCTCATGGCGCCTCTGCTCTTTGCCGGATACGTGGCCTACTCCATCACTATGGATCTGACGCTGGCCAGGCCGGAGAAAATGTATGTGATGAAGGAAGGCGATGCAAAAAAGGCGCATAGAAAAATCCCCCTGTCCTGGCTGATCATGCCGCCGGTCTTTGTCAGCATAGCCTTATTCGGCGCCGCCGCCACCATCCGGGGTTTCTCGGCATTTGAAGACAAGAAGAAAGCGGAAGAGGAGGCCAATCACCGCCGCCTCGAAGCAGAGATAGCACTGCTGAAATCGCAAATCAATCCGCACTTTCTGCTCAACACGCTGAATAACCTCTACACGATTGCCCTCACCGACCCTGAAAAGACACCCGGAGCTTTGCTCAAATTGTCGGAAATGGTTTCATACATCCTCCACGACTGCGCTAAGCCAAAGGTTCCACTGGCCAGCGACCTTGGCTTTATTGAAAATTATATCGCCTTGCAGCGGCTCCGCCTTTCGCCCAATGTGAAGCTCCACACGGAGCTGCCTCAGCATCTTTCCTCCGGTACCCAGATTGAGCCGATGATACTCATTCCTTTTATTGAAAATGCCTTTAAACACGGCCTAACCACCCGCCAAACCTGCGATATTTTTATTTCCATAAAAGTCGAAGGCAGCCGGCTCTCTTTGATGGTGAAAAATCCGCTGCTCCCCGCCAAACAGAATCACAACGGCGCCTCCTCCGGCATTGGCCTGACCAATACCCGCCAAAGGCTAGCGCATTCCTATCCTAAATCGCATACCTTAAAAATTGAGACCGCTGAAGAGGAGCACCAGGTGGTATTGGAACTGAACTTAGAAAACGCCTGACCAATACCCGCCAGCGACCGGAGCATTCCTATCCTAAATCGCATACCTTAAAAATTGAGACCGCTGAAGAGGAGCACCAGGTGGTATTGGAACTGAACTTAGAAAACGCCTGACCAATACCCGCCAGCGACCGGAGCATTCCTATCCTAAATCGCATACCTTAAAAATTGAGACCGCTGAAGAGGAGCGCCAGGTGGTATTGGAACTGAACTTAGAAAACGCCTGAATAAGTCCGCACCGCTGCATCCCATTTTTTTTGTCCCCCCTTCCCCCTGACCAGGGTCTGCAGCCATTATTTTTTTATAAAAATGGCTGGGCGATTGCCGGGAGAACCGGAGCGTTCTCCGGAGCCTGAAAACGACATCGGCGCTGACTCCTCCCATTCTGGCTAATCTTTGCGTCTTTTGTGAAAAATCCGCTTTTAAAAATGACCCTTATAGCCCTCGACGACGAACCCTTAGCCCTGGTGCTGATTGAGAAATACGTTCAACAGACGCCGGAGTGGAAGTTGCTCGGCGCCTTCACCGACGCAGCCGCAGCGGCGGATTTCCTGTTGCACAATACGGTTGACCTGCTGCTCTGCGATATCAATATGCCCGATGTCAGCGGCCTTCAGTTTGTGAAAGACCTGAGCGAAGAGCGCCCGATGGTTATTTTTGTCACCGCCTACAAAGAGCACGCTCACGAGGGCTTCGACCTCGACGTAGTAGATTATCTGGTCAAACCCGTTTCGTTAGAACGCTTCAAAAAGGCGCTGGCTAAAGCCTCTGAATTGCTCGACCTGCATCGGAGGGCGCAGGCCGTTCCCTCTGTCCGGCCGGTTGAAGATTTCTTCTATGTACATTCGGAATATCAGCAGGTAAAAATCGCCATTGGAGAAATCCTCTATATCGAAAGCATGGGCGACTACGTGAAAATTTTCCTCAATACGCAAACCAAACCTGTCCTAACTTTGGAGCGACTGAAGACGCTTGCCGACCGCCTGCACGACCGGGGCTTCCGCCGCATCCATCGCTCTTATTTAGTCAATATCGGAAAAGTGGAGGCCCATCAGAAGTCCCGCCTGTTGGTGAACGGCGCCTGGCTGCCGATAGGGGAGACCTACATCGAAGTTTTGAAAGATTTACCAGGGCTTTAGTTGAGTCTGAACAAAAAGCATTTTCCCGAAGGGAGAATTTCCACCGAATTTCAATACCATGAAAAGAAGAAAATTTTTGAAAAATACCGGCGCGCTGGCCGGCGCCGCCTTGTTACCTTCCTCCGCCTGGGCGATTGTAAAAAATGGAAAGCTCAGGACGGCTCACATCGGCGTCGGGAATATGGGCCGGTACGACTTAGACGCTATCGCCTCACACAGCCAGGTGGAAGCGACGGCGCTTTGCGACGTGGACGCCGACTACTTAGCCGCCGCTCAAAAGGCTTATCCCAAAGCCAAAGTTTTTTCTGATTACCGCCGGCTCTTTGACCAGGTGGGAAAGGATATTGACGCCGTCATCGTCTCCACGCCCGACCATACGCACGCCCCCGCCGCCATGCGGGCGATGGAGTTTGGAAAAGCGGTGTACTGCCAAAAGCCGTTGACTCACAGCGTTTCGGAGGCCAGAGCCATGAGCAAAATGGCCGAAGAAGAAAAGCTCGTCACCCAAATGGGTATTCAGATACATTCCTGGAAGCAGTATCGCGGAACGGTGCAGTTGATTCAGTCCGGTATCGTGGGGAAGGTGCATACGGTGCATGCCTGGTCTGACAAAAACTGGGGCTTTGACGGTCTGCCGCCAACCGGAAGCGACCCCGTGCCTGCCAGTCTCGACTGGAATCTCTGGTCGGGTACTTCGCCGCTACGGGCTTACAAAGACAAAATTTATCATCCGGGCAATTGGAGGAAACTACTGGACTATGGCTGCGGCACTTTGGGCGACATGGGGGTGCATATTTTTGACACGCCCTACACGGCTTTGGAATTAGACGCGCCTGAGAAAATAAAATGCAACTGCCGCCGACCCAATGGCTTTTCTTACCCCGAACGCAACATTGTTAGATACCAATTTCCCGGAACCCGTTTTACTACAAAAAAACTGAAGTGGATTTGGTACGATGGCGGGGCGGGGCCTGTCCGGCTCATAGATTTGGAAATGCCCGATGGCGACCGACTCCCCGGCCAGGGCGCCATGTTCGTCGGCGAAAAGGGGCGACTGCTGTTGCCGCATATTGATTATCCCAAATTGATAGTGAATGGGAAATACGAGCCTTTGACTTTTCCGGAATTGCCCGAGGCCGACCACTACCATCAGTTCGTGGATGCCTGTCTGGGGAAAGACGCCTGTAGCGCTCCATTTTCTTACGCTTCCCGCCTGACGGAGACCATCCTGTTGGGGCTTATAGCAGGCCGGTTTCCGGGGAAAACATTGAAATGGGATAGCGCAGATTTTAAATTTTCCAAAAAGGCAGCCGACCGGTTTTTGGAAAGCGAATACCGACCTTTTTAAAAAATGAGTAAGACCTGCCTGGTTAATTTTGTTTGAAAAAGTAAAGCATGAAAATAATCGTGGCGCCGGATTCCTTTAAAGACGCCCTTTCCGCTTTGGAGGTATGCAGGGCTATAGAGCGAGGTTTGCGAAGAGCTGAACCGGATGCTGAAATTGTGCTTTTCCCGCTTGCAGACGGCGGAGAAGGAACTGCCGAGGTCGTCGCCTGGCATTTAAATGGCGAGACGGTAAAACTCAACGTCGGCAACCCTCTGCGCCGACTGGTCTCCGCTCAGTACTTCCTCAGCGCCGAGGGCCATACAGCCTACATAGAAATGGCGCAGGCGTCGGGGCTTCAATTGTTGGATATAGAAGAGCGCAACCCATTGAAGACCAGCAGCTTTGGTACGGGCGAAATGCTGTTGGACGCCTGGCGCAGAGGCGTGGAAAATATTTTCTTAGGCATTGGCGGCAGCGCCACCAACGATGCGGGGATAGGGATGGCGGCGGCCTTAGGCTGGCGTTTTTTTTCAAAAAGTAAAGTGGAACTCATCCCAAACGGAGAGAACCTGAGCCTGATCGAAACCATCCTTCCGCCTGAGGCGCAGGCCAGTCCCGAATTTCCTTTTCCTCGAATTGTCGTCCTCTGCGATGTGGACAATCCTCTGTACGGTCCAAGGGGGGCGGCTCATGTTTATGCCCGCCAGAAGGGCGCCGACGATGTCGCAATCGCCCGGCTCGATGAAGGACTCCGCCATTTTTCAAAAATAATGATGCGTCAGTTTGGGAGGGATTTTTCAAAAATACCCGGAGCGGGAGCGGCGGGCGGAATGGGAGCGGGAGCGATGGTCTTTCTGAATGCACAATTAAAGCGGGGAGCTGAGGCGGCGATAGAGTTGACCGGCTTTGAAGCGGCTTTGCAAAATGCCGATCTCGTGATAACAGGGGAGGGGAGATTAGACGCCCAGACGCTACGCGGAAAGCTGATTCACGGGATTTGCAGGAAGGCTGCTATGGCGGAAGTACCCGTTATCGCAGTTTGCGGAGCGATGGAAGTGGATACGGAGGCGATAGAGTCTATCGGTTTGCTAGCGGCCTTTTCACTGATACAGGCGCCGCAGTCTCTGCCGGAAGCCATAGCGCACACGGCGTCTGGACTTGAACGGCTGTCATATTCCATTTTAAAAGTCTTCAATTGCCGGAAATAAGAAATGCCGGCGGTAAATTTTACGGGTATTTTATTAGCCGGGAATAAAATCTGATTATTTTAGCGCCAAACAATGAATAGAAAACGCCCACTACCTCGTGAATAAATGCTGTCAGCCGGCTACGCTTAAGGTTTCTGTTTTTGACCCTACCTATTTATCAGGCTGTATTTCTGTTCAGACAAAATCTTGTCGCCCATTAAATAAACACCATTACTCATTAGAAACTCCAGGCGACGCTTCCCTGAGGAATTTGGAGTTTCTTTTTTCTCCAGAGAAAACTAAGAATTTTAAAGCCTAAAACTGAATTCCTGAATTGATGGAGGTGATTGCTTTTCATAAAATTCATTCAGCGAAGGGCTTATACACTTAGCCAAAATCACAGGCCGGCATTGCCGGTATGTTCATTGGGATAAAATATTTTTTAACTAAAAAATTGAATTATGTCAAAAAACTACTTATCCAAATTTCTCGCTATGGTCGTGATGACGCTGGGCTGGAGTTATGCCTTTAGCCAGACGACCATTACTGTAGATGCGCCGGCTGGAATCGCAGGAACTTACGATGGCATAGCTGCAGCCTTCGGGAATTATCTCAATGGCGAAAGCGCTGCCGTAGTGCTGGGCGATGATGGCGCAGGTGTGTCTGATGGCTGCGAAATAGTCAATGACATGACGGGCGCCATTGCATTGGTAGATCGCGGCGTGTGCGGCTTTACTATAAAGGTAGCCAATGCGCAAGCTGCCGGCGCCATTGCCGCCATCGTTTGCAATAACGACGAAGCCAACCCTGACGACGCCATTGCTATGGGCGGAACTGACTGTAGCATTGAGATTCCGTCGGTAATGGTCAGCTTCAACACCTGCCAGATCATTAAGGCGGAACTGGCCAACGGCGTTACCGTTACCTTCCCCAGCGAAGGCCCGTCTGAAGAAGGTCAGAGCATCACCAACCCGATTGCGCTCCCCGGAGCCGGAATTTATACCGCTACTGAGTTGACGGGAACATTTTCCTCCATTGCCAACTCCACAGCCGCTAAAGTTTACTCCATCGTTGCTCCACAGACGGGCGTGATGAATGTAAACTCCTGCAACGGCGGCGCCGACACCCGCCTGGTAATTCTTCAGGGTTGCCGCAATGGCCTGGTACTGCTCGCTTCTAATGACGACGCTTGCTCGATAGAGCCAGGCGGCGACAGCTACGCTTCCAGCGTGGATGTCATCGTGCAGGAAGGCGAAACCTATCTGATACACTGGGACGACGCCTGGGATCCCAGCGGCTTTGACTTTGAAGTGTCCTTCTACGAGTTGCCGGTAGTTGACCTGACTTTCAACGTGGACATGAAGAATGAAACAGTGGCAGATGATGGCGTGAAACTCTACGTTGACGGTACGGAATACGACATGGCCGACAATCAGGATGGCACGTGGTACTGGACGATAGCCGTCACGGCAGGCGATGTATTGGAATATCGCTTTGCCAATGGCGCCGGCAATTTGGAAGACAGCCCCAGCATCGACGGCTGCCGTTCCGTGACGGTGGGTCTCAACCCGGGTTCGCTGAACTTAGTTTGCTACAATTCCTGCAATGTCTGCCCACCGGATGAAATTTGTCCGACCTGGATATTTGAAGACTTCGAAGGCTACGAGCTTGGCGGCCTTAGCGATCAGTCGCCAGACTGGACGCCCTGGACGCCTGGCAATCCGGATGAAGATGCGGAAGTATCGAATGAAATCGCTTATAGCGGATCGCAATCCATGCGTATTTCTGAAGAAGATCCAGACGACCAATTGCTTCGCCTGGGCGACCGCACAGAGGGCAATTTTATTTTGAAATGGAAAATGTATGTGCCTGTCGGTAAAGCCGGTTATTTCAATTTGCAGAAATACCAGGATAACCCGGGACAAAGTTTTGCCGCACAGTTTAACCTCAATGCCGATGGTACAGGTTCTGTCGATGCAGGCGCCTCCAACTCGGCTACTTTTACCTACCCACAGGGTGAGTGGTTTGAAGTTTACTTCTCTATAGACTTAGATAATGACTGGAACCGCTTCTGGGTAGCAAGAAATTCCGTGTTTGAATGGCCAAATAGTTGGGAGACTTTTGCCCAGTCAGGCGTCAATCAGCTTGGATGCGCAGACTTCTTTGGCAATGATGGAAACCTGTACTTCATTGACGACTTAGTGTTCAAACAAATAGAATCTTCCTGCTCTCCCAACGCCATTATTTGCGATGGCTTTGATGGTTATGAACTTGGCTCTACTCCTGGCTCCCAGTCTCCCTGGTGGAGCAACTGGAGCGATGAGCCTGGCAGCGATGAAGAGGGGGTAGTTTCCAGCAATGAGTTTTTGAGCTGCGAGCAGTCTCTCGAAATTTCAGAAGCGGGCGGCGACGACCAGATTCTGAACCTCGGCCTGAGGACAGAAGGCAACTATATTTTGAGCTGGGATATGTACGTGCCTTCGGGACATGCAGCGTATTTCAATCTCCAAAAAATAGTTCCGCCTACCGGTAATGCCACTGACTTTGCTCTTCAGGCACAAATGCTTGAGGATGGAACCATAGTGTTTGACATCGGCGCATCAGGCTCCGTCAACTACACTTATGAGCACGACCAGTGGTTCAGCGTTACTTTTGAATTAGATGTGGATAACAACACTACGATTATGCACATAGGCGGTATCCCTATCGTAATGTGGCCGCTGAACTGGTCTATTTTTGCCACCTCCGGCGCTCAGCAAATCTCCGGCGCTGACTTCTTCGGCAATACCAATAATCTTTTCTACATTGATAATGTGTCGTTTGTACAGGTTCCTTCTGTTCCAGGCAACGTCTGTTCAACAGCCAACGACCTGAATGCTTACTTAGGTCAAGGTCAGGGGACGACCACTTCTACGCCATTATACGACAATACTTATTATACTTCCCTGCTTACGGATCCGGAAGTAGGCTTTGAGTGCTTTGGAGAGCCGGACGGCGGAGGCTCAGCGCCAAGTTTAGATAATACGATTTGGTACACTTTCGTCGGCGACGGCCAGACTTACTTCATCGAAACCGGCGATTGCGGTTCCGACAACTATATTACCAACGGCGACACGCAGATGGCCATTTACACGGGCGACTGCGACAACCTGACGCCTGTAGCCTGTAATGAAGATAGTCCAAACGGAACTGCCGGGAATTACAAAGCAGGCCTGCAATTGGAAACGGTTGCCGGTCAGACTTACTATATGTTGGTGGATGGCCTCAACTTCTTAGGCGAGTTTTCAGTGGGTGAATTCTGCATCAACTTTACCCAGTTGACGGGAATACCGGTGACTGAAGTTACCTTCCAGGTTGATGTCAACAATATCAACGTATCCGCTCAGGGCATTAAAATCCGCGGAAGCTGGAATAACTTCGCCAACGAAAACATGACCAACCAGGGCGGCGGTATCTGGTCTTATACAAGGACCTTCTTTGTAGGCGATGAGATTACCTATCGCTTTAGCAATGGCAACGCCAACCTCGAACCAGGCGATGTTTTGGGCGCCTGTGGAGAATCCGTCAACGGCACTATTTATCGCTCGCATACGGTAGCCGGAGACAATGAAACGCTGCCTGCCGTCTGCTTCGGCTCCTGCCTGCCTTGCGGCCAGGCCGTTCAGGTAACTTTCGGAGTGGACATGACTTATTATTTGTTGGACAATCCACTGACGACGGTGAGAATCGCCGGTAACTTTGCCGATATCGGAGCGATTGGCATACCGAGTTGGAATCCATCTAATTCACCGGCATTCACTCATGTCGGAGATGATGTGTGGACTACCACCATTGAATTCCCCATCTCTTCTGCAGGCCAGAATCTGGAGTTCAAGTTCCTCAACTCGCCTGACTCTTGGGGCGATTGCCACGTTCACCAGGAGTGCATGGATGACGAGGATGCGGCTTGTAAAAACCCATCTAACGACAACCGTCTGTTAGTGATTCCATCTTCCAACGAAGCGATTTGCTTTACCTGGGAATCTTGCTTAGGCTGTAATGTCAGCGGTACAGAGGAGGCTCAGTCTGATGTTGCCATGACAGTGGCGCCGAATCCATTTAGCAATAGAGCGGTGGTCACTTTCAAAAATAGCGTTCTGAATGGCAAACTGACCCTGTCTTCTGTTACCGGTCAGGTACTCAGAACCTATCAGGTAAATGGCGCTCAGGTGGTCATTGAAAAAGACAATCTCGCGCCGGGCGTCTATTTCATTAATGTAATTACGGAATCGGGAATTTCAACTGCTGAAAGACTGATTGTCGAATAATTCGGAAGGATTTTAATTGAAAAGAGAAGAGCTGCTTCGCATAGAGGCAGCTCTTTTTTTGTAAGGCTAATGCGCTTTTTAATGAGGGAGCCTCGTAGATTATTTCGCAGATTTTATCCTTCCCGGAAAAGAGCTTCTACCGAAACTCCAGGAGGAAAGGCTATTGGTGGATTTTTTCCTGCGCCCAAGAGAGAGCTATTGCGAGTTGTTGTTCCTGGTTGAGATGGGTATTGTCGAGTAGGATGGAGTCTTCCGCCATTTTTAGAGGGCTGTCAGAGCGGGTGGAGTCAATGTGGTCGCGCTCGATGAGGTTTCTTTTGACTTCTTCGTAGCTGACGGACTGCCCCTTTTCAATTAACTCGGTATAGCGCCGTCTGGCTCGCTCGTCCGTGTCGGCGGTGAGGAATATTTTGAGTTCGGCATCGGGAAAGACAACCGTGCCGATATCCCGGCCATCCATGATGACGCCTTTCTTCCGGCCGATCTCCTGTTGCTGGCGCACCATTTCTTTTCTCACTTCGGGGATAGCGGCCACCGGACTGACCCATTCAGTCACGTACATTTTGCGGATTTCATCTGATACCCTCTGTCCATTTAGAAGAATGTGGCTGCCGGATTCGTCCGTTTCAAAGAGAAGGGAAATTTTCTTCAGAGCCATTTTTACAGTCTCTATGTCGGTGAGACTAATTTTATTTTCAATAAAAAAGAGGGCGACAGCGCGATACATGTCGCCTGTGCTGATATACCTGTAATGGAGCGCCCTGCCCAGTGCGCGGGCTAATGTACTCTTTCCACAGGAAGAGTGGCCATCAATAGCGACGATAATCTTTTTCATAAACTCTTGTCAAATTTTGGGAAACGCCTTTTAACTTCTTGTAAATCAATCCATTCATTTTTTAAATAAAACGAGAGTGTGATTTTCCTTCTATGGCAGGGACAAAAGTCAGGTTTTTGGGAAAAACAAAAAAGCTCTGGGTTCTACCCAGAGCTTTTTTAGCCTCAGTTATTTATTACCTCTCCTTAGAATGGGCAATTCTTACAGGGATCCACTTTCACGTTTGGATTTTCTTTTGACAACAGCGTTTTGGATGGGTCTAAGCAATTGGTGCAACCGATGACCTTGAACTCTGTGCGGCGATTCATCTGGTGTTCGCGCTCCGTACAGGGGACGTAGTTAACGCAGTTGTTCACGTTGGCAGTTTCGCCGTACCCTCTTGCCACGAGACGGCTGCGATCAACACCTTTGTCGGTGAGCCAGCGAACGACTGCCTCAGCGCGGCGCTGAGAAAGACGTTGGTTGTAGTGATCAGACCCCCTGGAATCAGTGTGCGACCCGATTTCTATGATGTATTGCGGGTTCTCTGTCAGCAGGGTGTATAATTTTTCCAATTCAGATTTGGCGTCAGCCCGGATGTAGGACTGGTCGAAGTCATAATAGACATGCAGCAGGTAACGGATGTTCGGGTCGCCCGAAGTTGGAGTAGTAGGACCGGGGCCGAAATCAGGTTCGCCGGTCAGCACGCCTTTGTTGTACATTTTTCCATCGGCATATTTTCCATCGGCAGGCATACGGGTGTCTTTGTCCATCCAGGTATCCGTAACCGGGTCGTAATACGTGTGAGTTGTTTCCTGGCCTTTTTCAACCCAGTCTTCCGGCGTGAACTGATTCGGATCCACCGATATGGGATTGAGATAGAGGTTTTCTTTAAAGGTTTTGGAGTCGTCTAATCCTTTGGTGCAGACTTCTTCGACGATGCCGGCGAAGTAGCCATCTTTGGTAGCTTTCACTTTGTAGCAGCACTCCTTATCTAACTTAAAGTAGTATTTGCCGGTCGGGGAAGTGACGACTGGATCTGCGAGCGGCTCTCCGCAATCGTTTTCTATGGATACTGTGGCGCCTTCCATCATCAGGCCGATAAATTTATCGAACACAATCCCTTCAATTTCAAACCGGGCAGATTGTGTGAGCGGCAACTTAACAACTAACTTATCTTTTAGGGTCAGTTTCCTGGAGCAGGCCTCGATCTGATTGGGCACATAGCCATCTAAAGCGGCGTTCAGTTGGCAGCAGTCATTGAGCTTCATGTCGAAGCGAATCTTACCATCGAGGTCGGTAGTCATGGTAGTTCCTTTGCAGGCTACCTGCACGGAGGCTCCTTCAAGGGGAATATCTGTTTTGTCATCGTAAACGAGGATCTCAACCTGGATAGCTTTTTTCTTGAAGCTGTATATGTCGTCTCCTCCTACGCCGCCCTGGCGGTTAGAGGCAAAGAAACCGCAGGTTCCCTCATTATTAAAGATAATGCTGAAATCATCGGCATTGGTATTAACTGGGAAGCCCATGTTTTCGGGTGTACTCCAGATACCATTGCCCTTGTCGGTTGTGTAGAAGATGTCGAGACCTCCCAAACCTACGTGGCCATCCGAGGCGAAATAGAGTTGGCTTCCCGGACCTACGAAAGGGAATATCTCATGGCCTTCTGTATTGATTTCCGGTCCCAGATTGAGCGGCGGGCCCCAACGGCCATTTTCCTTTTCTGAGACGTAGAGATCCATTCCACCAAATCCACCCGGCATATCGGAAGCGAAATACAATTTATTTCCGTCGGCTGATAAGGCTGGATGAGCTACAGAGTATTCGTCGCTATTGAAGGGCAAACTTTGTAAAGCGCCCCATTTCCCTTCTCCTTCACTTCGGGCGTAAAATATTTTCAAACGCATGATACCTGCATCGTCTTGGCCTTTTTTGCCATTGATGTAGTTATTGCGGGTAAAAAAGATTTCTTCTCCATTTTTTGAAAACGCTACCGAGGCGTCGTGGAATTTGGAATTGATTTCACTGGAAAATTTCTCCGGTCTTCCAAAAGTGTAATTGCCGCAGGCGTCGTCCCTGGTAGCTTCCTGGCGCAGGTCGAGATAATACAGTTCGAGGAATGGATTCCCTGTCCAGGTATGTGTGCGCCGGATGATGGGATTAGTATCCCTTTCTGAAGAGAACACCAGTCCTTTTTTATAAAAATAAGGACTGAAGTCGTCGGACTTGGAGTTAAAGCTACAATTAGTCACTTCGAAGACGCTGGCGTTTTTGGTCGTCAACTCATCCTCGTAGTCGCAGGCCCGGAGCAGGTATTGACCGCGCTGGTCATCGGGTACGAGATCGACGTATTGCTGATACCATTCTCTGGCGAGGTCGCATTTGCCGTTGCGCTGGAGCATCATGCCGTAGTAGAGCCGGTGGATAGGCTCGGCCTGAGCGAGCCGGACGACCTGACCGTACCAGAATTCAGCGTTAGGTGTGTCATTTATCTTGCGATAGGCTTCGGCCAGATTGATTTTGGCCTCGGCATCGTCGTGATTTTCGAGAACTTGATTGTATAATTCAATGGCCCCGACGTAGTCGAGGTTATCCATTTTTTGCTTGCCCAGTTTTAATTTGCCGGACTGTGCCGCTGCGCTGAAAACGAAGGCACAAATGAATAGATGGGTCAAGAAGATACGCATAGCCTGTTAGATTTGAAGTGATTTCAGGTGAGTGTTGTTTGTCTTTATAAATAAGGATTTAACAGATGACAGACCTTAAGGAAAATTAGAAATATCTCGGGGTTGCTATTTTCTTCTCTTTGAAACTGAATTCATATCCAATCATCAATTCGAAGGCGCCGCTCGTCACATTTGATAGTTCTGTCAGGGGGTAATCGTAAGCGGCGCCAATGCGCAATCCGTTTTTCATCAGATATGAAAGCCAGATGTCAGCGGAGTCGTAAGAGCTAAGCTTTTCCTTTCCAAAAGCGGCAAATGCAGAGCGGAATGAAGCTCCCAGCCACAGCGTTTCCTGGAAGAGGAAGGAAATATCCACGTCAAACTCGTTGGGGGCGCCAATGTTCTTGAAGGAATCCAATTTAGAAGATGATTTGTCCAGCCCCACATTTTTCACCAAAATAGAAGGTTTGAAAATCAAAGCATCTCCATTGAGGGGGATGGCGGCGCCTGTCATGAAATAATAGTGGCGTACCTGACGCGCATAGATTTCGAGATCCTGTTCTTTGCGCAGGTCGTATTCGACTAAATGAGGTACTGAAGCGCCGACGTAGAAGTGGCGGCTATAGTAATAAATCCCCGCTCCAAAATTGGGGAGCATCTTGCTGACATTGTCCTGGAACGATGGATCTGTGACATTCTCGAGATTTAATTTAGACCAGTCGGCGCGGTAACTTTCCAGCCCTCCCTGTAATCCAAAGCACAATTTGGCGCTGCCTACCGGAATGCGGTACGAGTAGCTGAGATTGACGCCGGTAGTTCTCGAAGGACCGATGATGTCGTTGACTAAGGAAAACCCGACTCCAACCCGCTCATTGCGCAGAGGCGTGTGAGCGGTAAAGGTCTGGGTAGTTGGAGCGCCGTCAATTTCATACCACTGTGTGCGATGCAACAAACCCAGCGAGAGATAATCCCTAGAGCCTGCATAAGCTGGGTTGAAAATCAGGCTGTTGAACATGTATTTCGTAAACATTGGCTCCTGCTGGGCAAAAGCAAAATGCCCGGCGAGCAGAATGAATACGAGGAATGTCAATATTTTTTTCATCGTAAAGGGAATTTTAATGACAAATAATTTTGCCAATTATCGCTGTGATGAACTGCGGGAGATAGGCAGTTTTCTTTTTTTATTAAAAATTATCGTTGCAACTGCAAATAGCCAGAATACCTGCGCCCTTCTACCCCTAAATTTAAATAGTAAAAATAGGTTCCGGTAGGGAGGTCGCGTTGGTCAAAACTGCCATTCCAGTTGTTTTTATAGCCTTTTTGTTGGTACACCAATTTGCCCCAACGGTTAAAGACCTGTAATTCGTTGGCCGGGAAAAACTGAATGTTTTCAATGTTGAAGTAGTCATTGATTCCGTCGCCATTGGGCGAAAAGCCCGAATGGACGACGATTTCGTCCGCTAAACCTATGCAGACGACATTGACCACGACTAAAGCGGTGTCGCAGCCCTGAGGATTACACAAAACGTATTGGAAAGAATCCAGTCCGCAATAATCCCGATTGGGGATATATGCGACCGAGTTGTCTAAATTCAGCGCTATTAAACCGTGTTGGGGGCCGATCCCGCCGTTTCTGCCATTCAATAAGAATACTGAGAAAAACGGACATGAACCTGGCGTATCATTATCCAGAATGTCAATATTTAAGAGGGTATTCAATTGTGTGGAAACCGTTTCACCAACGGCAACAGGGGGTAGGGAATTAGCACATGGATTGCCCACGTCAGAAAGGACTGTGACAATCAGGTATGTGGTATCGCAAACGCCATAACTATCACATACCCGAATACAGGCCGTATCAGTTCCCGGAACGAGGCTTTTTGCTTCGACGCATAAAGATAAATCATCTATGGCGAAACTAACCGCATTCCCGGCGGACGCAGGGTAAAAATTTTCAATACTTAACACATTGCCGGCCAATTCGGCAATATCCACACAGTAAGTTTTACTTTGTGCCGGCATGAGCGTGTCAATAATTATACCAGTCTCGGGTAAACGCACGAACACGCTAAGATAGGTCGTATCTGTGTTTCCAAATTCATCCGTCAAAAGGTAGCACGCCTGGTTAGACCCGACGCTAAAGCCGGTGTAGCTTATGCAATTCGTAAGTTCATCGTATTCAAAGTCAACGCTTGATCCGGAATTGTCTGCACAGAGATTTGTCGCTGAAGCAATAGCGCCTGGCAGCGTATTTTCCTGAATGCAATAAGTCTTGCTGAAATTGATGAGTAGCGTATCGGCGACGCTGCTTGAATGTGAAAAGCAGCCCGAATTGTCCACGTAAATGTTGATGGCTGTCGTATCGCAGACGCCTAAGTCGTCGCAGACCACGATGCAAGCCTGCCCAAATCCATTGCATTTCAATGCCTGATATTTGACGCAATAATTTTCTTCATCTAAATAAAAATAGACGTACTCTCCCGAAGCGTCCGGGCAGGCGTTAAAGATAGAATTGGGCGTTCCGGGAAGCCCCGAATTGTCGAGACAGAAAGTGTTCGTTTCCCCATCAAAGGCAATAGTGTCAGCCATGGACGTCGGCTCTGGCGATTGAAGACAGACGACGACGACAGTCAAGGTGTCCTGGACGCTGCCGCCGTTGAGTTGAGCGACGACCGTATGTGCGCCTTCACCGAAAGTCAGAGACGAGCCTTGTGGCAGCAAACTGAAATTCATCCCGATAGTGGACGGCGTTTGGCTGACTATAGCCGTAACTTTCATATTGCTATAGCTCGTCCCGGATGCGCCTCCTCTGATGCTGAGCGTCGCAGGCTGATTGACCCAGTTTCCTTCGGGGTTCCAGGCATTGAGCAGGCTGACCAGATCGGGAATATCCGTGAAGACGCCTTCGTACTTCTGCCCATTCACTAACCAGGAATCGAGGTGGTAAGGCCCCTGGTTGCCGAGACCTAATAGCGTGTTGTAGCTATAAGCGACGATGGTATCAAGATCGCATCCCTCTACTCCCGATAGGTAGGGCGCTCCGTCTGCAAAAATTTGATAATCGGGTAAACTGCCTGCAGGGATTGGAATGCAAACCTCAGTCGGGGCGCAGGTAGTAGTGAAAGTATAAATGGTATCTTCCGGAAAGATGACGCCTGCTCGTAATGTCAGCGTAGTAGCCAGCAATGCAAATGCCAGGCAATGACGTAAAATATTGTTCATGGGATAAAAAGGATTTAGGATTCCCAAAATGTGTTTCTCGCGTTAAAAGACAATAGCTCCTGGCAGCCAGATTAAAAGACAAAATTGTCCGCCTTGAAAAGGGATACTTGTTGTCGAAACGCCTGCCTGAAATGCTTAAAATTTTGGCGCGATTTCTTGCGCCTGTTTGGCAGACTGCGGTAAGTCTTGTTAAAGGTTAGAGTCGTTTACTATCTACCGAAAACTATGCCATCTTTATAAAAAAACATAATATGTTAGCGGCTGTTTATACCTCAAGAAAGCATGGCTTTTACTGGATATTCCACGAAGTAATCGCAAGAGTTTTTTTTCAAAATGGCACATTTTTTTAGAAGGAATAAAAGCTTCCTAAAAAAAAGTAGCCCGCCCCGGCATTCCGGGTACGGGCTCCATCGTCATTGGTCTCAAGAAAAGAAAACTACTATGTTGGCACAAAGCCTTTCGGGTAATTTTATCCCCGAATAGCCTTGCGATTGCCGTCTTTGTATTCAAACAGCATGGCGTCGGACGCTCTGGGCTGAATGATGTTTTTTACAAAATCCAAAGCTGCTTCCTTAGAAGAAAAATCAGCCAGAATGAGGTAGGAATACCCTCCCTCTCTTAGTTTTTCGTAGTATATATTTCCGAACTGGCGGAAGATTGGATTATTCTTTTGAAGCGGGAGATCGGATGAAATCACCTCAATGGCGAACCCGCTGTAAAGTCGGGACAGCTTTTTCTGAAACTGATAAGTTTTTGCACTGGTGAAGGCTGAATTAGAGGTCGGTGAAATCGGATGAATATCCGCAAGCGCACTTTCGCTGTCGAAGGATTGACTGTTCTGGGCGACGGCAACAGATAAGCCGACAAAAAACCCAAACACCGTCAGAAAGGGGAGTCTCAAAGCGTTCATGGGATAGAGATTTACTTTTTTTTAATATAAAAACCGTGCCAATAACAAAGCGCAACAAAGCGCAACGCACTACTAAAATGTAGGTCGCAGCGCAGAACTGGAACCCTTTTGAAAAGGGTTACGTTCAGGTCTAAGTGATGTTTGCAGTATTTGTCTTTTCTGAAAAAACCGGGGGATGGGAAGCGCCCTTTGAAGGACTTTTAGAATCGCATTTGCGCGCTCCGACTGTAATAAGGAGTACGACGATGAGCATAGCAAGCCCAAGCCTGATAAAATAATAGTGTTCCATGTGCGAGCTTTGGTAAATGTTCTGGATTATTGACCTTAAGCTTTTCCGCTTTCTTGTTATCTAACTTTCAAACGGTAGTGCAAACATATTAAAAATTATAAATTGGCAATAGCGACCGCTACTTTTTTTAAAAAAAAATTTCAACAGACTCCCATTTATCAAAATGGATTATCTTTGCCCCCGCTTTAAAAAAGCGCCAAAAAATACCCACGTGGCGGAATTGGTAGACGCGCTACTTTGAGGGGGTAGTGTCCGCAAGGATGTGCTGGTTCAAATCCAGTCGTGGGTACCAAGAAGGTGTAAGTAGCTAATTAGCTGTTACTTACACCTTTTTTATTTCAAATATTTTAGACTGCTGGAAATTGATTTTTAAACTTTTCTTCTCGCTTTAAATAAGGTGAAATTTTCAGATACTACTTTAGTTAAAGCCTTTGCCCGCCTCAATTCTTCTAAGGAGTTTGCTTTTTTTAACTTTGCCTGTTGCGTTGGTAGCGGTTCCCATTGTTTGCGACTAGTTATTGACGCGCATTATTTTTATACCGGCAAAACGAGGGGATTTGCAATGTGAACCCTCTTCCCGCCTTAATTCAGGAAAAACTTTCAAAAATGAAAAGAGTAATCATTTTCACTATTCCGGTGTTGCTGGCATTGGCCTGCAACAATGAAAAAAAAGACGACAGTCAAATGAACAGCACAGAAAATCCATTCAGGGCAGAAAGTACGCTGCCCTATTTCGCTCCGGATTTTACTAAAATCAGGAATGAACACTTTGAACCCGCCTTACTTGAAGGTATCGCCGAGCAAAAAGCAAACGTTGATAAAATTGCCAAAAACTCGGAAGAGCCGAGTTTTGAAAATACAGTGATAGCGCTGGAAAAAAGCGGTGAATTGTTAGAGCGGGTGATGAGCGTTTTTGGAGCGCTTGGCTCAGCCGACACCAATGACACGCTACAGGAAGTGGAAGAAACCATCGCTCCTAAGCTGGCTGAACTCCGCGACGCCATTTATCTGAACGACCAATTATTCCAGCGCATAAAAACCCTACACGACAAAAAAGAGTCGCTTGGCTTGGATTCGGAGTCCATGAAACTGCTGGAGAACTACTACGAAGATTTTGTAATCGCCGGAGCGAATCTCTCCGCTGAAGACAAAGCCACCCTGAAGGAGTACAATTCCCGACTGGCTACTCTCACCACAAAATTTGGAAAAGACCTGCTGACAGCGACGAATGCCGCCAGTGTTACTTTCACTGAGCAGGACGATTTGGCGGGCATTTCAGAAGATGAATTGAAATCGCTGAAAAACGAGAAGGGCGAGGGCTGGACCATTCCCCTGCAAAACACGACCCAGCAGCCCCTGCTGCAAAATATGGATGTGAGGAGCAGTCGCGAAAAGCTGTTCAAGGCTTCCTGGATGAGATCCGACGGCGGCGCCAACGACACCCGCGGCTTAGTGAAGGAAATCGTAGAACTGAGAGCTAAAAAGGCTAAGTTGTTGGGATTCAATAACTACGCAGCCTGGAGCCTTCAAAAAACGATGGCTAAAACCCCGGAACACATTGCTAATTTCTTCCGGGGACTCGTCCCTGCCTCTACTGCCAAAGCGCAGGCCGAGTCGGATGAAATACAAAAAATGATTGCCTCTAAAGGCGGCGACTTCGCTGTGGAACCCTGGGACTGGAACTACTACGCCGAAATGGTGCGAAAAGCCAAATACGATTTAGACGAGGAGCAAATCAAGCCTTATTTTGAACTATATACCGTTTTGGAAAAAGGCGTTTTTTTTGCCGCCACCCAGTTGTATGGCATCACTTTTAAGCAGAGGACGGATATTCCGACCTACCACGAAGACGTAAGAGTATATGAACTTTTTGAAGAAAATGGCGAACCGCTCGGGTTGTTTTACGCCGATTACTTCGCCAGACCGAGTAAGAGGGGCGGGGCTTGGATGTCCAATTTCGTCGAGCAATCGAAGCTTTACAACAAAAAACCGGTTATTTACAACGTCTGCAATTACCCCAAACCCGCTGAAGGGAAGGCGGCATTGCTGAATTACGACCAGGTTGAGACCATGTTCCACGAATTCGGGCACGCCCTGCACGGATTCTTCGCCGACCAGCAGTATCCCTCTCTTTCCGGCACTTCTGTCGCCAGAGATTTTGTCGAATTTCCCTCTCAATTCAATGAGCATTGGGCACTCCATCCCGATATTCTGAAGAACTATGCGCTCCACTTTGAAACCGGCGAGCAAATCCCGCAATCGCTGATTGACAAAATCAAAAACTCCGGAACTTTTAACCAGGGCTACAGCCTGACGGAACTGCTGGCTGCGGCCAACCTCGACCTGCAATGGCATACAATCGGAGCCGATGTCTCGATTGGCGACGTGAGCGAGTTTGAAAGCGAAGCGCTGCACAACACGAAACTCGACCTTGTGCATGCCGTTCCAACCCGCTACCGCTCTACTTATTTCTCCCACATCTTCGCCGGAGGCTATGCTGCCGGCTATTATTCCTATCTGTGGACGGAGATGCTGGATCACGACGCCTTCAACTGGTTCGAAACCCACGGCGGGCTGACCCGCGAAAATGGCCAGCGCTTCCGCAACATGATTCTTTCGAGAGGAAACACTCAGGATTTAGAAAAAATGTACAAGACCTGGAGAGGAGGAGAACCAGGCATCGAACCGATGCTAAAAGCCAGAGGACTGAAGTAGGAATCCTATAAAAATCCAGTAGTAAACTCCCTTCGGGGCGATTATCCCTTCGGGGAAATTTTCCAAAAGAGAATTTCCCCGAAGGGATAACTCAGTAGAAACTTCCGAAGGGGGGGGGGTAAAAAGGGTTTCTACTAAATATTCCCTGTATTACTCCGAAGAAGAATTCCGCTTTTGAGACTTGAACATAGAAAATAGCAGCCCGCCCATGACGGAACCGTAGGCAGCGCTATTGAGAGGGTCAGAAGTGATGGCGCAGGTTCCGGAAGCGCAGCCGACAAGCTTCCAGTACATAAATCCGGCAATGGCGCCGATTGCGACGCCTAATAATGACGAGGATGTGCGACTTGATGAAACTCATATTCTGTTGCTCAATTTTAGTGAAAGACAAAAGGAAGCGCCGTTCAATCATCCGAACTGACGGGTAATTTAGTCTCCCCCATAACTCTACCAACCGGGTATAAGTTTAATGTCTGCTCGAAATAGGGGGAGCGCTGATAAACAAAAGCTAATTGAGCCATTCCCTGCTCCGCAAATTTGGGGTCTGCCTTTTTTCTGCTCTCCAACTCTTCCCGGACGACGGGATTTTCTTTTAAAAATGTAGCCGCCATGTCCTCGAAGACGTAGCTTGAAAACCACTCCTTCTGGCCGAGAATCCCATCAAAGAAGTTCCATGCAAAATAACTGTCTAAGTTCTGCGGCTCGAGGGTTTCCATCAGAAAGCGGACGGCAGGCTGGTCGGTATAGGCCACGAAATCGCCCTTGTGAAAATCCCAGGGCCGGACGACCTTTTCTACCTCTATATTATAATGGAGGTAGTGGGACTCGTACGCAGACTGTGTTTCGTACTTTTTGATGTAGTACATTTCCGGTTCGATGGTCGCATCCTCGCTGAGTCGCTGGAATTTCACGCCGTTCATTTTCAATAATTCAATGACTTCGGAATAGGCTTGCGGGATGATGTAGGCTACCGGTTTTTCCACCTCTAAGGCAGGTTTGAAATGATTCATGTAGGGGATGGTTCTTGCGTAAGGCGCAGAGCGGTCGTACCAGAGGCGGTCGAGACCGGAGATTTCGCTGGGCTTGTACTTTGCTTGGTATCCTTTGAAAATGATGCTGTCAACCTGAGTTTTGTCTAACTGATAATTGAGCGGCATGGTCTTTTGCGTCATTGCCCTGGCCACTGCTTCCTGTCGCAGTTTTCCTATTTTCTGAGCGTCGCGGTTCATGTTTTTGAGCAGAACTTCCATGAACTGATAGGTCGCATGAACGCGACTGGGGTAAGGCTTGAGCATGTGCGTCTCCGGAACAAAAGCGATGCAGTGGTGCTGAGCGGCATAGCCGGAAGAGTACCTCGGAGAGTCGTTAAATCCCGGGATGCCATTGTCCGGAATATCGCCCCAGACATTGACATAAGGGCACATTTCTAAGTCGCGGTCGGCCATGTCTGCGTAGAGCTGCGGCAGTAGATCATTGCGGAGATAGTCGCCGAGCACGGGACCGAGTTTGTCCTCCTGGGTGGCCAGCATGGTCATAGTATAAGTGTAGTCGGCGCCGTTGGAAGTGTGATTATCTACGAATACGTCGGGTTGCCAGTAGTTGAAAATCTGGGTAAACGTGCGGGCATTTTTTGAATCGCATTTGATGAAATCCCTGTTGAGATCGAGGTTTTTAGCGTTGCCCCGAAAGCCGTACGCCTCCGGACCGTTCTGACTGGCTCTGCTGCAACAGCCCCGGTTCAGCCCTCCGCCGATATTGTAAAAAGGAATGGTCACAAACACCACCTTATCCAACAGGGGCTGGAGTTCTGCCTTCTGAAGGATGTCTCTGAATAGCATCATCGTGGCGTCCACCCCTTCCGGCTCTCCGGGGTGGATGGCGTTGTTGACGAGCAGGATGCGCTTGTTTTGGCGGCGCAGTTCTACCGGATCGAAGACCTTATCCTTAGAAAGGACGGCAGTGTGTAAGGGGAATCCCGCATCGGTCATTCCCCATTCCCTCAACTGCAACTGCGAATAGCTGCGGGCAAGTCTTTGATAGTAGTCAATAGCCTGGGAATAGGTCGCAGAAGTAGCGTTGTCTTTTTCGTGGGGCGTGACAAAGTCGGAAGTCTGTGCGCTCATGGTAAAATAGAAACAGAGTGAAAGGAAGAGGCTGAAATATCGCATGTGAATCAGATTTATGGCGAAGGTAAAAAAATGTGAATTGCAGGGATTGTTTGCGCTAGCTCAATTCTCCACCTGGTTTCTGTAGCTGGGAATTTGCAATTGAGCTGTCTTTTTTAGCCCCCCCATTCTCCCTGTTTGATTTTTATTTAAAAAAGGACTTAGTCAAAAATCCACAACAGAACGGGTCTGTTGACATCCTTTAGCCTGTCGTCTAAATAGAGCATCGTGTCGTCGTCCACGACCGGACATCCGCGACTCCATTCCATCGGCAGATGCTGGGGAAATAGTTCGCGAGAGGGTATGGACGAATGAGAATGGAGCACAATGTAGCGCGACAGGGCGTTGCTATTGCTCTCTTCCAGACCGTGCAGTTTGTAATGCATGCGAACACCCCATTGGCTGGGGGCGCGGACGTCTATTTCATACTTTCCGAGAGAGGATAGCCAACTTCCAGGCGCATTGCTGAAAATCGGTTGCGCTTCAGCGCTGCGCTGTTCTCCCCTGCCTCTGCCATGTGCGCACAAAGATTTCCATTCTACTTTTTGTGGATGAAAGCGATAGACAAACAGGCGGTATCGCCCGGAATGAATCTTCATATCCACCAAGACGCAGAAGTCCGTATTGTAGGCGTTCGCTTTACAAAAAACCAAAGCTTCTTGTGCTTTTTCCATGATTCTTTCAGAGGCGGTCTTATCTTCCGCCTGTTGGTAACTGTTCATTGTCGAGAATTGTAAGGCCGGTAAAAAGCAGGCTCGTTGAATGACCAAAGAGCGCCGAACTAGCGGCGGGAAGAAATCACTGCCCAAACCCGGATTATTCTTTCCAATTTGGAGAAAGAACCGATTTTGAAAACCAACTCATTCTTGGAGCGCGAAAAGTAAGCAGTTCCAAAATTGGAAGCTGAAAATCTCTGAGAAAAAGCTATTCCCTTCCCCTTGATTGCCAATTATTAAAGTTTTCAAAACGACTTAACGCAATGCGGCTTTCATAGGAGGGATTTCCCAACAGTAGAATCCAGCCAAAAAGAATTTCCACTGAATTTCAAAAAATGAGAACGCCAGTTTCTATGTTTGTCGGAACATCCGGTTTTCCATTGAAAGGGCAGTGATAAAATTTTAACGAATGAGTGATTTTTATCATAGCACTTAAAAAATGACTATAACAAGCCAATTACATGACGTTTTTTAGAGAATTCAGGCTCCGAATTTAGATTATATCTAAATAAACCCACCATTTTTAAAATCTTGTTAAAAAAATCCTTCGAGTTTTATCTTTGCCACAGTTTTGTCAGAACCAGATAGCGTTCTGTTAACACTTGAAGATAACAACCTTTTACATTATGACAATTAAGCGACTGACCAACAGTCTTTTAGTACTGCTGCTTTCCCTTTTTACTCTTTCATTATCTGCACAGGATGATCAGGGTGCTCAAACAGATTCAGTAGAGGCTACTTCAGCGGATGCTGATGAGGCGCCCGAAGCCGTTCAAGCTGATGCCGGAGGCAATGACCAGGCAGCTATTGAAAACGGGAAAACACTTTTCAAAAATAATTGCGCAGCATGTCACAACAGGGACATGAAAAGCAAGCTCACCGGTCCCCCTCTTGGACAGACGGAAGAGCACTGGGCAAAATACCCACGGGCTGAACTGCATTCCTGGATTCGCAACTCCCAGGCTTTGATTGATGCAGGCCATCCCCGCGCGACAGAGCTATGGGCAGAGTGGAAGCCGACGACGATGAACAGTTTCCCAACTCTTTCCGATGACGATATCGAAAATATTCTCGCTTACATTAAGTGTACTTTCGAGGGCAACTGCCCAGGACAAGAAGTTGCGGGAGTCGCCGCAGTTGATCCTTGCGCCGTTCCTGTTGAAGGCGAGAGTAGCAATAAATTCATCTACGTCTTCCTGCTTGGAATTTTGGCGCTGTTGGCCATTGTTTTGGCGCGCATCGTTTCCAATCTGAACTATCTGGCAGAAGTGCGCGAGAAAGGCGAAGCTGTTCCCCGCAGAACCTTAGTCGAGATTTTGACCAGCAAAGGCGTTATCAGTTTTGCCATCTTTGCGGCCATCGTTATCGGCGGCTACATCACCGTCAATAATGCGGTGAACTTAGGTCGCCAGCAGGGTTACCAACCTGACCAGCCTATCAAATTTTCTCATATCACCCATGCCTGTACGCACAAAATTGATTGCAACTACTGCCACGACGGCGCTCGCCGCAGCAAGCAAAGCGTAATCCCAGGCGCCAGCACCTGCATGAACTGCCACAAAGCCATCAAATCAGGCTCTACCTATGGCACGGGTGAATTGACCAAGATTTATGCTTCTATCGGCTACAATCCGAATACGGATAAATACATCGAGAATTACGATGACATAAGCAATGACGAGATCAAGAAGATCTACACAAAATGGATTGCCGATAACTATCAGGAGAAGCACGGAACAATGGATGCTGCCGGAGAACGCCTCGTTGAGGATCAGTGGAACGAGATTGTCAATTCCCTGACCAACAAGGAAACCGGAGATACCAAAATTCAGGGACCAATTGAATGGGTGCGCATTCACAACCTTCCCGACCACGTGTATTTTAATCACTCTCAGCACGTAGCAGTAGGCAAAATTGAATGTCAAACCTGTCACGGTAAAGTAGAGCAAATGGGCGTCGTCAAGCAATACGCTCCATTATCTATGGGATGGTGCGTCAACTGTCACCGCCAGACTGAAGTGAAGTTTGCCGACAACCAGTATTACGACAACTACTACGAAATGTACCACGAGGAAATCAAGAGCAACAAGCGGGATAAAGTAACGGTAGAAGACATTGGCGGTACAGAATGTCAGAAGTGCCACTATTGATTAGGCTCCTGATTGAAGATTAACTACCCTTAAAATCTAATTTAGAAATTTACACCTTTATTATATAATTCAATGGAAAAAGTTGATAAAAAAGTCTGGATGGGAGTGGAGCATTTGGAAAATGATCCGTTTCTCTTAGATTCCATAGACAAAGAATTTCAAGACACTCCCCTGATGGAAGATGAAGAGGCGCTCTCATCAGATACATCGAGAAGGGATTTTTTAAAATATATAGGTTTTGGTATTGGAGCGGCGACAATCGCCGCCAGTTGCGATATCCCTGTTAAGCGCGCTATCCCCTATGTGATAAAGCCGGATGAGATTGTTCCGGGCGTAGCTACTTACTATGCTTCTTCTTTTGTTCAGGGTGGCGATTATTGCTCTGTACTCGTAAAAACAAGAGAAGGCCGCCCTATCAAGATTGAAGGCAACGTGCTTTCTTCCGTTACTAAAGGAGGCACTAGCGCTCGCGCCCAGGCAAGCGTGCTAAGCCTGTACGATACACACCGTTATCAGGGGCCGATGAAAAGTGAAGCAGGCGAGTGGAGCATGTCTAATTGGGCTGATCTGGATAAGGAAATTACGGCTAAGTTGGCAGCGGCAGGCCAAATTCGCATCATCGCCAATACCATCCTCAGCCCTACATCCAAAAAGGTACTCGCTGAATTTTTGGCTAAATACCCAGGCGCAAAGGTCGTCACATACGACCCCGTCTCATCCTCTGCCATGCTGGAAGCCAATCAAGCCGCATTTGGCAGGAAGGCAATTCCCAATTATAAATTTGACAAGGCCAACGTAATCCTCAGTTTTAACGCCGACTTCTTAGGCGCCTGGATTTCTCCGATTGAATATGCCCGCCAATACGCTTCCAATCGGAAGATTAAGGATGTGAATAAAGCGAAGATGTCCCGGCATATTCAGGTGGAGAGCGCCATGACGCTGACAGGTTCCAATGCCGACAACCGGATTTTGGTGAAACCTTCCGAAATGGGCGCCGCCATTGTTGCACTATATAATAATGTGGCAGCCAAAGCCGGCAATGGTTCTGTTTCCGGCCCTAAAGTTAATGACAAGGCCGCCGCCGGTCTGAAAAGAGTCGCCGATGAATTATGGGCAAACAGAGGAATGAGCTTAGTCGTCAGCGGAAGCAATAACTTAGGCGAGCAAACCCTGATCAACGCGATCAACTCTATGCTCGGCAACTACGGCAATACCATTTCATTTGCCAACGCCTCTATGCAACGCCAGGGAGTAGATGGTGAAATACAGGGACTGATTCGGGAGATGAGTTCCGGCGGTGTGGATGTGGCTATCGTATGGGGATCTAATCCCGCCTTCAACCTGCCGAATTCGGATAAGTTTTCAGAGGCTTTTGCCAAAGTAGCTACCAAGATTTCTTTCAACGGTACGCCCGATGAAACGACCGCCCTCTGCGACTACATCGCTCCAGCCAGCCACTGGCTGGAAAGCTGGGGAGATGCTGAGCCGAAGAGCGGCCATTATAGCTTGATCCAGCCTACTATTTCCCGCTTGTTTGATACGCGGGAAGCCGAAGAACACTTATTGCGCTGGTGTGGCAGCAACAACTTTAACCCGGAAGCCGACCAGCCTTATTATGAATACCTGAATGCCCATTGGCAGGCTAATATGTTCCCTCTTCAGAACAGGTTTGCCACCTTCCATGCATTTTGGGACTCTGCGCTACACGATGGCGTTTTCGAAACACCCGAAGCTGAGATACAGCTCTTTGATTTTGGAGCAGATGTTTCTTCTGCCGCCTCGAAAGTCACCCGGCCAGCCGATGGACTGGAGATATCTTTCTTTGAAACGGTCAATATAGGCGCCGGCCAATACGCAGATAACCCCTGGTTGCAGGAGATGCCCGACCCGATTACCCGGTGCGTATGGGGCAACTACCTCAACATTCCCATTGAATTTGATGGAGAGAATCGCTTTGACGGAGTCGGTCCGTTTAAGGGAATCAATAACAAGGAATCCTACAAAGAAGCCGATATGGTCAATCTCACCGCCAACAACCTGGAGATGAAAGTGACCTGCATCCGGCAGTTTGGACAGAAGAAAGATACGGTCAGCATGGCCTTGGGCTATGGCCGCTCTGTGTCAGGCGCCTGCGGCAAGGGCGTGGGCGTCAATGTCTATCCCTGGCTGAGCATCGACGCCAATGGCAATACCCAATATTTTGCCACGGTTTCAAATGTCTCTTCCAAAGTAGGAACCGACGAATATGCCAGCGTCCAGTACCACCACACCATGGGAGTTACAGGAAAAGCTAACGGCAAGAATGAAGATATTAACGTGGACGAAGCCGCATTGATGACGGTGGGCGAGGGCTTCCAAGGCTCTCTGGTCGAGCGCTCCATTATTCGCCGCGCCAATCTGAACGAGGTCGGTTCCTTTGTTGACGACCTAAACAAAGAGCGGAGCCACTTCAAACACCTGAACGAGCAGACTCTTTACCCGGATAAAAAATTCCAGGCGCAACACTACAGCCAGGGGCACCGCTGGGGAATGCACATAGACCTCAACGCCTGTATTGGCTGTGGCGCCTGCCAAGTAGCCTGTGTCGCTGAGAACAACGTGCCGATGGTCGGCAAGCATGAAGTCTATCGCCACCACGAGATGTCCTGGCTGCGCATTGACCGCTACTTTTTCGGCGATTATGAGAACCCCAACGTGGTTTACCAGCCGATGATGTGCCAGCACTGCGAGAATGCACCCTGCGAAAACGTTTGCCCGGTTTCCGCCACCAACCACAGCTCGGAAGGCCTGAACCAGATGGCTTACAACCGCTGTATCGGTACCCGCTACTGCGCCAACAACTGTCCTTACAAAGTCCGCCGCTTCAACTGGATGGACTATACGACCGCCGACCTCTTCCCTGCCAACGAAGTTTTGACAGGCGACAAAGTGCCCTTCTACGGAGACAACCTGACCCGGATGGTGCTGAACCCCGACGTTACGGTCAGGGTGCGCGGCGTCATGGAAAAATGCAGCTTCTGCGTACAGCGGATTCAGGAAGGCAAATTGACCGCCAAGCGGGAAGGTCGCGCTCTGCACGACGGCGACGTCAAAACAGCTTGCCAAACGGCTTGCCCGACAGACGCTATCGTCTTTGGCGACATCAACGACAAAAACTCCGAAGTGAGCAAGCGCCACGCTAACCCGCTAAACTACATCGTATTGGAGGAAGTGAACGCACGCCCTTCAGTTCAATATACCGCTAAGATTACGAACAGAGACGAAGCCCTGAGCTAAAAGAAGCTCAGGCAGTTTTTGCAAGTATAAGTAGTTAAATTTCAAATCATTACGAAAAAGAATCGCCAAGAAAAATTGGCGGTTACATTCTGCCTCGCAAAGGCAATGCTAACAGAAAAAATATGAGTGCAGTAGTATCGCGTATTCGTGAACCATTAGTGTTTGGTAATAAGAATTACCATCAAATAACGGAAGACCTGATTGGCCCGACCGAGAAAGCGCCCAACCTGATGTGGATAATTGCATTTATTGCTTCTTCCTCATTGCTGGCATTTGGTCTCTTTTCACTGACTTGGACCGTCTGGTTCGGTATCGGTTCCTGGAATGCCAACAGAACCATCGGATGGGCATTTGATATCACCAACTTCGTTTGGTGGATTGGAATTGGCCACGCCGGTACGCTGATTTCAGCAATTTTGTTGCTGTTCCGCCAGCGCTGGCGTACAGGAGTTAACCGCGCAGCAGAGGCCATGACCATCTTCGCCGTGATTTGCGCCGGTCTGTTTCCGGCTATGCACACAGGACGCCCGTGGTTTGACTTCTTTATGTTTCCATATCCCAACACAAGGGGGCCGCTTTGGGTAAACTTCAACTCCCCGCTGCTTTGGGACTTGTTCGCCATCTCGACCTATTTCACGGTATCCTTGCTGTTTTGGTACACGGGGCTCGTGCCTGACTTTGCCAGCGTTCGGGATCGCGCCAAAGGAGTACGCAAAAAGATTTATGCTTTTTTCGCTATGGGGTGGACTGGAGCGGCCAAGCACTGGCAACGCCATGAATACCTTTCCCTCATCCTTGCCGGTATCGCTACGCCGCTGGTATTGTCCGTTCACACCATTGTGAGCTTTGACTTTGCTACTTCAGTCATCCCCGGCTGGCATACGACCATCTTCCCGCCTTACTTCGTTGCAGGAGCTATTTTCTCCGGATTTGCGATGGTGCAGACGCTGATGGTGATTACCAGGAAGTGTTTCAATTTGGAAGAATACATCACCGTCAACCACATCGAGAGCATGAACAAGGTCATTCTCGTAACGGGGACGATGGTTGGCTCGGCTTACCTGATTGAGTTATTTGTAGCCTGGTATTCCGGCTATGTATATGAGCAATTCGCCTTTTACAACAGAGTGTTAGGTCCTTACTACTGGGCTTACATCGGGATGATGGGTTGCAACCTGCTCTCTCCTCAGGTATTCTGGTCTAAGAAAATTCGCCGTAGCGTGTGGTGGACTTTCTTCATTTCCATTTTTGTAAATATTGGGATGTGGTTTGAGCGCTTCGTAATTATTGCTACGACTCTCGCAAGAGATTACCTCCCCTCCAGCTGGAGCTACTACTGGCCTTCCTGGGTAGAAATAGGCATCTATGTCGGCACCATTGGCTTGTTCTTTACGCTGTATCTCATTTTTGCAAGGGTAGCTCCGGTTGTAGCTGTCGCTGAAATCAAGGCTATTCTGAAAACTTATGGCGACCAGTATCTTGGACATGGCCATGGGGCTAGCTCTCATCATACTTCTGAAACAATAGCAGAAGGCAATCAGGAATCAAATTGATTTCTTTTATTTTAAATAACTGAACAACAGGCTTTTAATTAAATAAAATACCAATGGCAGGTCAAAATAAAGAAGTTCTTTTCGGTCTATACAATGATGAGGAAATCCTCGCGGACGCCATCAATAAGGCCAAAAAGGATAAGCTTGATATCATGGACGTCTATACGCCTTTTCCAATTCACGGACTTGAAAAGGTTCTCGGACTGGAAGAGTCGCGCTTGCATATTGTAGGATTCATCTTTGGAACGCTGGGCGCCTTAGTATCCTTTTTGGGCATGACCTGGATATTTGTCGGAGACTGGCCCACCATTTTTGGAGGCAAGCCCTATTTTTCACTTCCATCGTTCGTTCCCATCATTTTTGAAATCACCGTGCTGTTTTGCGCCATCGGAATGGTGGTGGTCTTTTATATCGTTTGCGGATTGGGCTTCGGTGTAAATAACCCAGTGCTGGACGACAGGATTACAGACGACAAGTTTTGCCTGGCATTCAGAACAAACGGGATGAACCAGGATCAGTTAGATAATCTCAAAAGCTTTTTTCAGAGCACAGGCGCTGAAGAAGTTTATACGAGGTCTATTTGAAACGGAGCGATCCAAACGACTTGAATTTTTAGAATAAACAGACTGATTTTAATAAATATTGACAGAGTGAAATGACTAATTCCGCAGCCTTACTTTGTCATCTTTTTTCAGACAGAACTTACTTTTTACAATGAAAATAATGCAGAATCTCTTAATTGGCTTTTTTGCTGCGCTGTTGTTAACGGGGCTATCCTCTTGCCAACAGGCGGGAAAGAACAAAACCGGAAGCGAGTTTATTCCGGATATGACTCACCCAACGTCCTATCAAGCCAACGTTCTGGATAATTATTCGCTGAATACCTGGGATAAGGAAAGCGTGTTTACGCGCAGAGAACTTTCCAGCCCCAGGATGCCAGTGAAGGGAACCGTGCCGAGAGGTTACGTCGGCTTAGCTTCGCACGACGGAGTATATGCTTCGGCTGACGCCGCCGTGCTGACCACGATGAGGAATACGGAAAACCATGGCGGTATTAGCTATACGCTCAATGGTCACGTTCCTTATTATTATCCGGATACGGACGAGGGAAGGGAGTCGGCTACTCAGCAAATTAAATACAATCCTTTTCCCATCACCAAACAAGGAATGGCCAGAGGGCAGGAGTTGTACAATATCTATTGCGGCATTTGCCATGGCGATAAAGGCGATGGCAACGGATATCTATTGCGTGAAGATGGAGGTAAATACCCCGCACAGCCGGCTAATTTCCTCGATAGCGCATTTATAAATTCGAGCAATGGCCGCTATTACCACAGTATTATTTTTGGAAAAAATGCGATGAGTGGGTATTCCGACAAGCTGTCTTTTGAGGAGCGTTGGGAAGTTATTCACTACATCCGCAATCTACAAGCATCTGTTGTAGGCGCTAACTATAACAGCGAATCGAATACCCTAAATGCACAGTATGGCGTGCCGGAGTTGAGAGCGCGCGAGTTGGCAGCTCAGCAGTTAAGACCCCAGACGGAACAGCCGCCGACGATTCCAGATGAAATGGATGGCGGAGAATAAGTTCGCCAGATCAGTTGTAAACCTTTGAGTCAAAAACAAAAATAAAGGGCTGAACGGCCCATAAAAATCTGCAGAATGGAGCAGTTTACTTTCGAAGCAAAACAGAAAAGTTTTTTATTTGGCGCCATGGCGCTCGGTCTCTTGTGTCTGCTACTTTCCTATTTTATGGAACCGGAGCAGATAGCGGCAGGCGGCTTCCACTCGCGCTTTTGGTCAAATTTCCTGCTCAATAGCGTATTCTATGCGGGAATGGCTTTTATGGCCACCTTTACGCTGGCCGCATTTATTACTGCCTATTCCGGTTGGCACGTGAGTTTTAAACGCCTGTGGGAGGGCTTTTCCCTCTTCCTGTTGCCAGGTCTGATTTTGATGGTCATCATCGGAATTGCCAACTACCTCCACGCCAATCACCTCTATCACTGGGCTGATTCCGGCGCTGTGGCGGAGGATGTCGTGCTCCAGGGAAAATCGGGATTCTTAAATAATGGCTGGTATCTGTTCGGCACCATTATCATCGTTGGCGCCTGGTACTTTTTTGCTACCAGGCTCAGAGCCGCCTCGGTGCATGAAGATGCTGAAAACACCGAAAGCTCCAACTTTAAGTTTCACCGCAACGCCCGTTTTTATGCAGCCGTCTTTTTGCCGATAGCGGCATTTTCCGGCCCGGCAATGGTCTGGCAATGGGTGATGTCGGTGGACGCTCACTGGTACAGCACCCTGTTTGCCTGGTACACCATGTCGAGTTGGTTTGTAGCTGTTTGTGCGTTGTCTATCTTATTGCTGATTTACCTTAAATCAAAGGGATACTTCACCCGCGTATCCGTTGAACATTTGCACGACTTAGGCAAGTACATGTTTGCATTCAGTATTTTCTGGGCCTATTGCTGGTTCTCCCAATACATGCTGATTTGGTACGGCAACATCGGTGAAGAAACGATTCACTTTAAAGAGCGACTTGTCTCCTATCCAACGCTGTTTTATGGCAACCTGCTCATCAACTTCGCCATTCCATTTTTGGTGCTGATGCGCAATACCACCAAACGTCGTTATGGCACATTGATTTTCACATCCATACTTGTTTTCTTCGGCCACTGGGTTGACTTTTTCTTTATGGTAAAACCCGGCGTTCTGATCACAGCGCAAGAGGCCTTGGCTAAGGGAGGAGAAGTAGAACGCTTCACTTCTTTTGTCTCTGGCTTCACGCTTCCTGGGTTAGTTGATATCGGCGTCTTTATTGGATTTACCGCCTTCTTCGTTTACTTCGTTTTCAGAAAAATGGAAAAGGCCTCGCTGTTCCCGTCCCACGATCCTTATATTGAGGAAAGTCTTCATCACGAGGTGCAGCCTTATGAATAAACTTGAGATTGAATTTTTAAACTGCTCAAATGGCAGACTGTTATTCTTCCATTTGTTAAAAATAAAATACTACTAAATGAGCACTGGATTACTAATCATACTTTGCCTGGCCTTCATCATCCTGGTGGTAGTCCAAATTGGCAAAATATCCGAGTTGGCTTCCAAGATTCGTGGCGAAGAAGAGTCCCAATACAAGACGAATAACTGGCAGGGCTTCCTGATGCTGGTTTTTATGGTGATCTTTCTCGGGCTTTGCATCTGGTCATCGTACTACTACAAAAACTGGATGCTCAGCTATGGACCGCATAAATCCGCATCAGCTCACGGAGTTGATTTGGACTTTCAGTTCAACCTGACCCTGGTACTCACCGGAATCGTCTTTATCCTCACCCACATTGCTCTGTTCTATTTTGCCTATAAGTACAGAGGCAAAAAAGGCGTG
Source organism: uncultured Saprospiraceae bacterium (assembly GCA_964643005.1). GTDB lineage: Bacteria > Bacteroidota > Bacteroidia > Chitinophagales > Saprospiraceae > UBA6168. Next base: position 37,207 of record CAZXQI010000013.1, read on the forward strand.
AAGTCAGCCTTCCTTCCGCACAATGACAAGCTTGAGATTTGGTGGACAGCCATTCCCTTTGTCACCTTGTGCTTTTTGGTCATCAACGGTATTATTACCTGGAACGAGGTAACCGCCGACGTCAAAGATGGCGACGACTACATGGAAATAGAAGCAGTCGGCGCACAGTTCCTGTGGTATCTGAGGTACCCGGGTACCGATGGCGCTTTAGGGCCGCGCGACTACAAGCTCATTACCGGTAGAAACCCATTGGGACAAAATTGGATGGATGACAAAAACCTCGACGACTTCCAGCCGACCGACATGGTTCTGCCTGTCAACAAGAAAGTGCGGGTGCGCATTACGGCCAGAGACGTGATACATAGTTTCTACCTGCCTCACTTCAGGGTTAAAATGGACGCCGTCCCCGGGATGCCGACTTATTTTGTCTTTACTCCTACCAGAACTACGGAGGAGTATAGGAATGATTTGAGTAAATATCCGGAATACCAACAGCTATCCGATCCTGACGATCCGGAGAGCGAACCACTGTGGAAGACCTTTAACTACGAACTTGCCTGCGCAGAACTTTGCGGAAAGGGGCACTTTAGTATGCGCAAGGTGGTGCGCATCGTTTCCCAGGAAGAATACGATAAATGGGTAAAAGAGCAACAGTCTTATTATTTGTCCACTATTAGAGGAACGAACGAAGACCCCCGCAAAGATGAACTGCTCGGCGTGGAGATTACCCAACGCGCCCAGGACTTCAGCCAGGCTGTAGAAAAAGCCCTCGCCGCCGAAAATGCCGAGGAGAAAATCATCCGACTGAACTATGTCTATTTTGAGACCGGCTCGGCGAAGTTGACAGATATCTCTCGATATGAACTTTCCAACTTAGGTCAAACAATGGCCGCTCATCCCAATATGACTATCGAGGTCGCCGGCCATACCGATAATGTCGGAGACCCCGCCGCAAATCTTAGCTTGTCACAGGAGCGGGCGAGAGCAGTCTATGACTATTTAGTGAATAATGGAAATGTCCCGGCCAGCCGGATGACTGTGCGGGGCTATGGACAAATCAAACCCATAGACACCAACGAAACCGAAGAAGGCAGAGCGAAAAACCGACGCACTGAATTTCAAATCCTCACTCAATAATACTAGCAGTTAGAGAGATTTTTAAAAAAAGGAAAAACTTTAAAAGTTATGGCTAACCTGACAACTACTGTAAAAGATCATGCTGATGAACTCATCGAGGAATATGGGTACGACGACCATTTCCACGAACATGAGCATGGAGATAAATATAAATCCAACTTCCTGACGAAGTATGTTTTCAGCCTCGACCACAAGATTATCGGTCGTCAATTCCTGATTACAGGCATGTTTTGGGCCTTGATGGGAGCGGGAATGTCCGTCATCTTCCGCCTTCAGTTGGGCTTTCCTGACGAAAATATGTCCTGGCTACGACCCCTCCTCGGAAAATGGATTGAGCTTAATCCGGAAACAGGCATGGGAACTTTGTCGCCGGAATTCTTTTATGCGCTGGTCACGATGCACGGAACGGTCATTCTGTTTTTTGTCTTGACGGCAGGCCTGAGCGGCACTTATAGCAACATATTGATTCCCTTGCAGATAGGCGCGCGCGACATGGCCTCTCCCTTGCTGAATATGTTGTCGTACTGGTTCTTTTTCCTTGCCGGCATCATTATGTTTTATTCGCTGTTCCTCAGCACAGGACCGTTCGCAGGAGGCTGGGTGGCGTATCCGCCTTTGAGCGCCCTGCCGCAAGCCTCGGATGGTTCGGGCACGGGAATGACCCTATGGCTGATAAGTTTGGTATTCTTCGTCGCTTCGGTCACCCTGGGCGGTATCAACTACATTACTACTGTGTTGAACCTGCGCACAAAGGGAATGAGCATGTGGAGATTGCCGCTCACAGTCTGGTCATTCTTCATCACGGCAATGATTGCCCTGCTTTCCTTCCCCGTCTTAGTATCCGGATTTCTTCTGCTCATGTTTGACAGAGGCCTTGGCACCAGTTTTTACCTGAGCGAAATTTTTATTGGAGGCCAGGCTTTAGACCACGTTGGCGGTAGCCCGATTCTCTACCAGCACCTGTTCTGGTTCTTAGGCCACCCGGAAGTGTATATCGTCATCCTACCGGCAATGGGTATTGTTTCAGAAATCTTGTCAGTCAATGGAAGGAAGCCGATTTTTGGCTACAAGGGAATGGTTTATTCGATGATGACCATTGCGTTTCTTTCTTTCTTAGTTTGGGCGCACCACATGTTCACGTCGGGAATGAACCCGTTCATCTCCAACTTCTTTGTCATTTTCACTTTGATTATTGCCGTCCCGTCTGCCATCAAGTCATTTAGCTGGATAGCCACCATCTATAAATCGAACATGCGATACACCCCGGCCTCGCTATTTGCAATCGGCTTCGTCTCAGTGTTCATATCGGGAGGTCTGACGGGTATTTTTGTCGGCAACTCATCCATCGACATTACGATGCACGACACTTACTTCGTGGTGGCGCACTTCCACATTGTGATGGGGGTTGCCTCCTTCTTTGGGATGTTCGCTGGTATCTATCACTGGTTCCCGAAGATGTTTGGTCGCTTTATGAATACGACGATGGGCAAGATACACTTCTGGGGAACGATGATCGGCGCTTATTGCATTTTCTGGCCGATGCACTATTTGGGAATGGCCGGAGTGCCGCGGCGCTATTATCGCTTTGACAACTTCGACACTTTCTCCCATTTTTCTGATATGAATAAATTTATCACCATTTCAGCAGTCATTACCTTCTTGTTGCAAATACTTTTCTTAGTGAATTTCTTCCACAGCATCTGGAGAGGGAAGAAGGTTACCAGCAAGAACCCATGGGGCGCTAATACCATTGAATGGACGACGCCCATTGTTCCCGGACACGGCAACTGGCCAGGCAAAATCCCAACAGTGCAGCGCTGGGCTTACGATTATAACAAAGGCGATCGGGAGTTCATAACACAGGTAGAGCCGCTTGCTGAAGGCGAAAAAGACCACGGTTATTGAGAAGAGCAAAAAAAAGGGACAGGTTCAAAAACTTGATTGAATCTGCCTTTGCGATATTGAATTTTTAGAAAAGTGAATTATTTAACAAAAATAGCAGCCCTTACACATGCGGATGTGATTTTCCATAAAGTCCGGGATATCGGGCTTTTGGTAAAATTCAAGCTGACACTGACGGTCGTCTATTCGGCGGTAATGGCATACCTGATTGCCGCCACCGGTTCGGTGAGCTGGGGGGCTGTAGGTATTCTGGCGCTGGGTGGATTTTGTATAACGGGCGCCGCTAATGCTTTAAATGAAATCCTCGAAAAGGACTATGATAAAATCATGAAACGGACGGCCAACAGGCCGGTGGCAACCGGCAGGATGTCCGTTTCTGAGGCAGTTATTATAGCGGGGATATTTAGCATAGCAGGGCTGGCGCTGTTGGCCACCTTCAATCTGTGGACTTCATTCTTTGGAGCAATAGCATTGTTTAGCTATGCTTTTTTATACACGCCGATGAAGCGCGTCTCGCCTTCGGCCATTGCGATCGGCGCCTTTCCTGGAGCTATGCCCATGCTGATTGGAGCGGTAGCGTTTCAGGGAGAACTGACCCCACTGGCTCTGGCTTTGTTCGCCATTGAGTTTTTCTGGCAATTCCCACATTTCGGCGCCATTAGCTGGCTGAGTTTTAAAGACTACTCCAAAGCAGGTTACAAATTTGTAGCCACCAAAAATGGAGAGATAGACAGGACGATTGGCTTACAGGGATTCATGTATGCCATGTGTCTTGTTCCAATTGGGCTGGTTCCATACACACTTGGGATAACGGGAATTGTATCGGCTATAATCATGGGAGTTTTGGCAGTGGTTTATGCCTGGTTTGGTTGGAACCTCTACAGAAAGAATGACCGAAAGGCGGCTCTGATGCTCATGTTCAGTTCCTTTTTCTATTTACCTTTTGCACTGACAGCCTTATGGCTGGATAAAATTTAATAATGGAGTTGGCAGTACAAAGAAATACGGGAAGAAGTAAAATTCACCCTTACAAGTTTGCGCTGATGGTGGGTTGCACGGCCATTCTGATGATGTTTGCTGCATTGACCAGCGCTTATGTCGTAAGACAGGCCGCCGGAAACTGGCTTGAATTCAGCCTTCCTGGAGCGTTTGCGGTCAGTACTATCCTGATTGTACTGAGTAGCCTGGCCTTACACGGATCCTACAAAGCATTTAAAAAAGGTAATGAATACGGATACAAGGCATTACTGGTAGCGGCATTCGTGTTGGGCATTTCATTTCTGGTCGCTCAGTATATGGGGTGGGAGGCGTTGAAAGATAGCGGAGTGCCATTTGCCTTAAACCCATCCGGCGATTTCGTCTATGCCATTTCGTGGTTCCATGCAGCCCATGTCGCCGCTGGAATTGCCGTTCTGGCTGTCGCTATGGTTCACGCATTTGGGCTTCAATTTAAGAGCTCAGCCAAGCGAAAACTCCGCTTCGAACTGTCCTTGATTTACTGGCATTTCGTTGATTTCCTTTGGATTTACTTATTTGCATTTTTATCGTTGTATCGCTAAACAAGCGCCATGCACTGATTCGATATAAGCCATTTTATTTTACAACTTAAAAATTAAAGAAGGCAATGGCTCCACAAACAGACGTTTTAGAGCAAGTACAGGAACAGGATAAAAGCCCTTGGGCTGGCGGAAAAGAACCGTTCAAGGCGAGCTACGGCAAGCTAATGATGTGGTATTTCCTGTTGTCTGACATTTTCATTTTTGCAGGATTCCTCACGGCTTATGGCGCATTGCGCTTTAGCAGCCCAACCTGGCCTGTACCCGATTATGTATTTAGCAAAATTCCCTTCTACCAGGGAGAAGGAAACTTCCCGCTGATATTCGTGACCTTCATGACTTTCGTCCTGATCACCAGTTCCGTAACAATGGTTCGCGCGGTGCAAGAAGGTTATAGAGAAAATCAAAAAGGCGTGGTGCGCTGGTTGCTGCTCACTATTCTTGGAGGGATTATCTTCCTGAGCAGCCAGGCTTGGGAATGGACCACTCTGATTAAAGCAGAGGGCGTCACCGTGACCACTAATCCTTTTTCCATGCACTCAGAGGACGGACAGTATATGTCGGGCCAGGAACTCGTGAGCGCAGGTTTTACCAAAGTGGAAAAAGAAGTCCACGGGACAAACGCCGTTTATTATCTCCAAAAAGGCGCTGCCGACATCCCCGAAAATCGCTTTTTTGAAAAAGTGACCCACGAAGGGAAGTCCTTGGTAGGCGAATCCTTCCAGCAAGGAAAACCCTATCTCATCACAATCAATCATGGAACCCACCTGTATGAGAATGCAGCTTATAAATCGGCGAGCGGTGAGATTACAAAGGAAGACTTTGGCCCCAAGACATTTGGCGCACTCTTTTTCTTTATCACGGGCTTCCACGGTTTTCACGTGACTTTAGGCGTTAGTTTCCTGACGATTATTATGCTGAACGCAGCAAGCGGCCTTTATATAAAAAGGCGCAACCACTACGAAATGGTTGAGAAAGTAGGCCTCTACTGGCACTTTGTGGACTTAGTGTGGGTATTTGTGTTCCTGGTTTTTTACCTTTTATAATTATTCTTCAAACAATTTTAATTAAAAATTCAAAAATTCGAGGATATGGATACGCACATGAGTTATGACGATCAGAAAAGATTAGTAATAAAAGGGCTGATCATCTTAGGTACCATCACCATTGTAGAGGTGCTTATCGCGCTGACGGCAAAAGGCCACCTTCTCTCCGGTGTCGAATTTACGGGCGCCATGCATTATGTTTACGTGGTGTTTATGATAGGCTTCAGTTTGTACAAGGCTTACTTTATTGTTTACTTCTTCATGCACATGGCCAATGAGGTGAAAGGGTTGCGCTGGAGCGTTCTACTACCAACCTTGTTGTTAGTCTGGGTCATCATATCCTTCTTTAACGAAGGAAATGCCTGGGGAAGAAGCCGTGAAAAAATCAAAGAAAGAGATAGCCGACAAATTGAGCAAAAAGCTCCCTCTACCGGTAGTTTGGACTACGATGAGGCAACAACTAAAATGCTGCTCTGACAAAGCGAAAAGGCGAGACCAACCAACTCGCCTTTTTTTGTTGGCGCTTATTGATAACTTGTATTTTACATGGAAGAAAAAAAAGAACCTGCAAAGGGAGGCCTGAGGAGAACATTTTTGGCGCTGGTCATTCTGATTCTATTCCCGCTCATCACCTGGTATTTTCTACAGCAGGGGCTTGACCACCAGAGAAAGACGCTGGCCGAACTGAAGGAATATTCAAAAGTGGGAACTTTCCAACTGAAAGACCAGGACAACAGATCCGTCTCTAATCAAAGCCTGAAGGGGAGGGTTTCTGTAGTCAATTTCCTGCCGGCAGACATGACTCTCGCCAAAGATTTTACAGGCAGAATAGCAAAAGTTCATCAGAGTTTCAACGAATTAGACGACGTCGTCTTCGTCACCTTCGTGCCGATTGATTCGTCTAACCAACTTAAAAGCATAGCTTCGGAATTGTCCATACGAAACGAAAAGCAATGGTATGTACTCGGCGCTTCACCCGCCGAATGGAACGAATTGGCTGCCGAAGCCTACAAAATGCCAAAATTGGAAAACAGCGTCGCCTTAGTCGATACCAGCGGAACCATTCGCAACTATTACGATATCAACATAGACCAGGAAATGGGCCTGCTGGTGGAACAGACAGTGCTGGTACTGCCAAAACATCGGAGCAGATAAGCCGCTCCAGAATATTAGAACTGCCATCCTCCGCTGAGGAAATGAGATCCAGATTTTTAAATGGAGGTCGGTTTACCTAAATCTTGCTTTAAATTCATTCATCGAGATGCAGGATAATCATCCAAATATTGCCTTGGAAAAGCAGCTGAACAGAGTAGCCTGGCTCATGACTGTTCTTGTCTTGCTGATGGTCGTGGCGATGAGAAGGGTTCATATTGATACGAGCATTGACTTTTCGTTTTTGCCCGCAGTTTATTCCGCACTTAATGGAATCGTTGCACTGGCATTGATTCTTGGCCTTTACTTTATCAAAACCGGCCAGCGCGAAAACCACAGAAAAACGATGACTTTTGCCGTTGTGGCTTCTTTCCTGTTTCTCGTGGGCTACGTCCTGTACCACATCACTACTGAAGAAACAAAGTTTGGGGGAGATGGCGGCATCCGCTATTTGTATTTTTTCCTGCTGATTACCCATATTGTTCTGGCCGCAGTCATTTTCCCGTTTATTCTGTTTACTTTTATCAGAGCATTGACCGGCCAGTACGAACGACACAAGAAAATGGCTCGCTGGGTTTTCTGGTTTTGGTTGTATGTCGCAGCGTCCGGCCCCGTTCTTTACTTTATGATTAGACCTTATTACAGTTGAAAAATAAAATGACATGAAAAATCGCCTGATTAAGATATTGCTTCTGTTTTTTGCGCTCTCTTTTACAGCGCCCGAAGCGCCCGCTCAATGCGCCATGTGTCGCCTCACCACCGAAAGCAATCTGAGGAGCGGAGATACTGTCGCCCGAGGCATTAACACGGGCATCCTCTATATGCTGGCTCTGCCATACTTAATGGTGGGGACTATCGGCTACATCTGGTGGCGCAACAGAAAGAAAGATGAAGACGAGGTGGGAGAAGAGGGATGAATCGAAATTGATACGAAAAAACAAAGGGCTAAAAAGTTGAAAATCAACTCTTTAGCCCTTTATTTTTTGAAATACCCCTGGATAAGCTGGTAGCTTTTACAAGGTTTTGTGAGTGAGAACAGCTCCGGCAGGGAAGCTAAGCTTCCTGCCGTACTTTTTATTTTGACATAATGGGAAATGAAACTGAGCTGAGCCCCAGATCCTGCCAGGAGATGACAGGCGTCTTTTCGCTGAGCGTGTCAAATCCATCGCCGTTGTCCCAATTGCTGATTTGGGCGATGAGCGCCTTCTCTAATCGCTTGCCGGCTTTTTGGAAGACCATGTCCGTTTCTTTCCACTCTCCTCCCGATGGGATTTTTGTTTCAAAAACGGGATGCGCCAGGTCGAATTCTGAATAGAGCTTCATGGAGACCAACAGCAACCCGTCGTCTGTCCTTTCCGGATAAAACTCCATTTTGAAAGACTTGGATTGGCGGCTGATTTCGGGCTTGCTGTTTAGTTTGAAATAACCCATTCCGGCAACGATAGACTGATAGGCCTGCTGATTAAACTTTTCCATATTCATATTGCCAGGCTTCCCCGCAATGGGGGCGATGTGGATGGAAGTAGCCAGCGCAACCCTGCCAATGTTCCAGCTCAGCATACCATTTTTAAAATCAGTAACCTCCGTCAGGGAGGCGGATTTAGATTTCCCAATAAAATCAGTTATCTGGTTGACAGACCGGTAGCGCCCTCTGAAAACGGAGCGGTTATTAGCATTTTGATAGACGATGGCGGGTGTGAATTTTACCTCTTCGGGCACGCCCTCTCTCGCATCCCGGATTTCGAGTGAAAGATTTTCCTTTTGCGCATAGCGCTCGATTTCGGGAAGGACATTCCGCTTGAAGTCTTCTGTCATAGACCGACCATGCTGAAGAAAGATGACCATCTTGCCGTTCCCCTGTGCGAACAGGGAACCGAAAAGTGTGAAAATGCTAAGGATGAGTGTGTTAATCAAGTGTCTCATGTTTTGTAATTAAAATAGTTCAAAAAAGGTTTTAGGCTTTGAGCAGTGTGTCTCCGTATATTTTATTGACCCCCTTGAAGGCGGCAAATTTAAAATTACTTTAAAGCTATTTATAATATCTCTCGGACTTAAATTTTAAAACGTCTTTCCCACCCTGCACCAGGCGATGGATACATGTGGTTTTCAGACGCAAAGAAATCCGGTCTGATGGTTTCAGCCACGAGGAAAGTAAGCGTTAAAATGAGAGAAAGAAAATTAGAGAGGAGATACGCAAACAGCTTTTTTGCTGTCTTCTATGAGAGGCTCAGGCTAAAAGAGTCAAATTTGCTGCATAATGCTTTGTTGTAAAGAAGTACGCAGTCTCATTTGCCAAAGCTGAGAGAAGTTCTAATGCACTGCTTGACGCTTCGTTCCCTTTGCGTATGGTTTTCGTCCGTTTTTTCTCGGTGCCGGGCTCT
>CAZXQI010000014.1:0-12604 GCA_964643005.1 uncultured Saprospiraceae bacterium
CTCAACTGTAGGCGAACTACTATAGGAAGGAACGCCATCTTCAAAAAACCATTCGTACTCCGCACCTTCCAGCAGGACGGAGCTTGCAAACTCAGCCGGCGAATTTGGGCAGACCAGTTCGGGGCCGATAATCTTTGCTTGGGGCAGGGTATCATAGTCGATGGCGACGATATTGGAGTATTGAAAATCGGGGCAACTTTCTCTCCGGGCGCCTCGCCGGAAGTAGGTCGTCTGCACGAGGTTGGCAGGACTGTAAGTCGCGGCCTTGGCGCCGGGAATGGGCGCCCAGTTGGCGGGATTACTCAAATTGGAGTCGGCGGTGAAAAACCATTGGAACACTAAGCCGCCCGATCCACCGGCCGGAGGAGCGCTCTCTGTAATTGGCAGAATCGGATTTTCAAAACTGCATAAGCTCTGATCGCAACAAATGCTACCCGCAAAAGTCAGACTGTCGCAATCGTGCGCGAGAATGAATCCCGCATCTTTGAGCAAATTCTCATCGCCTTCTAACAAAGTAAAGAGCTCCGTCGAGCCGGTCAGTTCATCGGCGTCGCTGTCTATGGAGTCGTCGTTGCCGGTTTTTGCAGGGGAAAAGAAATATCCGCCTGGCCGGTCGAAATAAATACGATAATTGCCTGGCTGGACATCGAAGCGATAATTCCCTAAAAGATCAGTTTGCGTAGTTTTATTAATTGACCTTCCGTACTCATCCATCCCCGTAATTGCGACGACTATTTCAGAAAGCCCTGGCTCGGCTTCATCCTGTAGGCCGTCTTCATTTAAATCTTCCCAAACGAAATCGCCCACAACGCCTGGATTCAACAGCTTCAAAGTGCATACGCTGCTGCACTGGTAGCTGTCGCTGACTGTTACGCTATATTCACCTGGGCTAAGTCCGCTATTTGTCTCCTGCGTTTGACCATTGCTCCAAAGGAAGTTGAACGCTGGAGTTCCTCCATAGGCGCTAACTGACAGAGCGCCGTCGTCGCCGTTTGACTTGCTGACTGGTTGCAGAAGAGAAATCTCACAGCTCACAGCAGGTGGAGACGGGATGCTAACAGAGGCTGTTGATTCGCATCCGTTGGCGTCGCTGAGGGAGATGGAATAATCTCCTGACGCCAAGCCCGAAAGCGTTGAAGCGGTATCTCCCGTACTCCAATGATAGACATAAGGCGGGACGCCGCCCGATACGGCTGGGGTTGCCGTCCCATTGTCATTGCATCCGGCGGGCGTAGCGCTCAAAACGACATCGAGCTGTTCCGGTTCGCTCAAAACGATGCTTTTGGTATTGATGCAACCTGCATTGTCGGTCACGGTTACTAAGTACGAACCGGCTGCGATGTTTTCGAGCAGAGACTGGGTAGAGCCGTCTTCCCAAAGATATTGATAGGGTGAGACGCCGCCTTCGATTGACAGGGAAATACTACCGTCTGATAGACCATTGCACGAGACCTGATCTACTATTTCATCAATGAACAGGGGGGGCGCATTTTCTATCAAAATGGAGGCTTCTCCAAAACAACCGGAAACGTCTGTGGCAGTAACCGAGTAAGTCCCGACCGAAGTGAAAACGATACTGTCGGCGTTTTGGCCATTCGACCATTCCCAGGTATAAGGCGGGTTCCCGCCTAATGCCTGAACCACTGCAAAACCTTCTTCGCCAGGGCAGATGTACCCCGTTGATGTAATGAGCATGTTCAGCCCGGTACCGAGCGAGACAGTGGCAGAACCAGAGCCTGTGCAGCCGAGTTTGTCCGTTACAGTCACTGAATATTGGCCGGGCGATAATCCTGAAATAGAACTGGTGACGGCATTGTTGCTCCACAGATATTGAAAAGGTTCCGAACCGTTGACGATATTCGTAGTGACAAAGCCATCAGTTGAGCCGTTACAAGTCGTGTTATAGGCGGTAAGATTTATTTCCATTTCAGGGTATTGCTCCAGCACCGTTGTCATGCTATTTGAGCAACTATTGGCGTCCACGACGGTCACTGAGTATTGCCCGGGCGTTAATCCAGTGATGGTTTTAGTCGTTGCCCCATTGCTCCACAACCAAAAATAAGGACCAGTCCCCCCGTTTGGACTAGCGGTCAATTCTCCATTATCGCCACAACTGCCGCCGCTACCCGTGATAAAAATGTTTAGAGCTGCCGGCTCGCCAATACTGGCCGACTCTGCCCGGGTACAGCCCAAAGCATCGCTGAGGGTGAGGGTATAAGTGTCCGAAGCTAATCCGGTAATTTCAGCGGTGGTGTCTCCATTGCTCCAAAGGTAGGAGTAGGGAGGCGTTCCTCCAAAGGGGTTTGCCTTAAGCTCGCCGGTGGATGCGCCGTGGCATTTAATATCTATAGCGACGATGCTGACAAAGACTTCCGGGTTTTCCTGAATTTCTGCTACGGCTGTTCCTTCGCATCCCGTTGCGTTGTTGACGGTAACGGAATAAGTTCCCGCACCGAGATTTCCAATGGTCTTAGTGGAAGCTCCATTGCTCCAGTGATAGGTGTACGGGCCGGCGCCGGTCGGAGGGATGGCGGTCAAACTTCCGTTATTGCTTTCCGGACAAACAGCCGTAGAGCCAGAGACGGAAATGCTAAAAAAAGGAGGCTGTGCAACCGTTCCCGATCCGGTGGCGGTGCATCCCTGAGAGGAGGTGACCGTCACCGAGTAATTACCGGCGGGAATATTATTTTGAATATTGGAAGTGCCGCCATTGTTCCAGATATAGCTGTAGGGAGGCTGGCTGCCAGTCGGCGAGGCGCTCACGGAACCGTTAGTCGCTCCGCATTCTGTTACGCTTGTCGCACTGACGGATACCGCCATCGCGGGAGGCGCGGTAAGGATTGCGCTTTTTACGACAATACAACCCAAGGAATCCGTGACGGTAACTTCATAATTTCCTGCCGGCAGATTGTTCATCGTCGATGTTGTACCACCATTGCTCCACAAATAGGTGTAAGGTGGAACTCCACCCGCCGGATTGGCGCCCACAGAGCCGTTGGATGAATTGGAGCAGGTGGGATTGACCGAAGTCGTCGTTACGGAAAGATTGCTCTGATAACTTAGCGTCGCCGACTTGGTTCCCGTACAGCCCAATGCATCAGTTACAGTAACTGAATAAGTCCCTGCATCTAAGTCGCTGATTGTCTGCGTCGCCTCTCCGTTACTCCAAAGGTAACTTAGCGGAGGAACGCCGTTGCCTGAATTCACGGTAATGCTTCCGTCTGACTCCCCGGCACAAACCGGCGGGTTGACGCCTAAGCTGACGGGCAAACTGCCGGAAATAAGGCCGACATAGCCTTCAGTGCTGGTGGTGCAGCCATTGTTGGAGGTCACGGTGACGGAGTACGATCCGGGTGGTAGCCCCTGGATGGTTTGTGTAGTGCTGCCGTTACTCCATAAGAAAGTAAAAGGCGAATTGCCTCCAGTGGTTGAGACCGTAGCTGTACCTCCTTGCCCATCTCCACAAGAGGCCGGAACGGTGGCCATCAAAGCTACCAGCTCGGAGCTAATTTGTTTACAAGTAATGTACCCGCAGTCGTTGCTGTCGAAAATGGTTACACAATAAGAACCAGGTTGGAGATTGACGATCTCGGCGGTATTTTTCCCATTGCTCCATTCGTAAGTATAGGGCGGCACGCCGCCAACTACAACCGCCTCTAATGAGCCAGGTAGCGTACATTTTGTCACGACGATACTGGTTTCGAGAGGCGTGGGTTCGGTTAGGATGGCGCTAGCTTCTGCGGTGATACCTAGGGCGTCAGTCACCGTGATGGAGTAGGCTCCAGCCGGTACATTGTAGATGGAATGCTCCGTAGCTCCATTGTTCCAAAGATAGGAGTAAGGAGAGACCCCGCCGGTGACAGTGGCCTTGATATAGCCCGTGGCAAACCCGCCGCATTTTGGATTTTGGGTTTCTAAAAAAATGGAGATTTGCGCAATGCCTTCAGAGCTGGAAGCGAGAAACAAAAAAAGTAGAGCAGCTAAGTTTAAATATTTCGCCTTTTTTAAAAGGCAATTCTTAAAAGCCGTTATCATGTATGGGATTTTATTAAAACTTCCCTCGCTATTTTTTAAAAAAACTTGCCAAGAGTAAGTGTTTGAGAATTTTAAAACTAAGACCCTTTGAATTTTTAAACGATTGGAAATTCGGTTTAAACCAAGAGTTTAAAAGGCCTGAATTTGTTCAAATATGTATCATAATATACTGATTATCAAATAAGCAGAGCTTTTTGACCATCTGAAAAGGTGACGCTTAAAGAATAAAATTAGCTAAATTTATCACAGTATTTAAATTTATCTTCAAAGAAGAAAGGTCAGGCGTAGCGACACCTGACCTTTCTAATTTCTCAATGAAACAAACCTAACTGAGAGCCTATTGATTAAATGACATTCAGCGACCTAACAAGGAAGGTCAAAGAAAATGGCAGCGCCAGCCAGAACCATTGCGGAGCCCAAATCAACAAGGCAATCAGAATAATGGTGAAAACCAGGAAGAGTACCCAGTTAAGCATGTTAGAAGATCTATCGGTATTCATCTTGTCAATTTTTTTGTTTGCAAATTTAGAAACGCCCGCCAAAATAGACAAACATTTTTGCTAAACAAGCATTAGTAAAAAAAATCCAATTTTTCGCTATTTGTTTGAATGAAAATTTTTGATAAGGTTTTACCTTAGACTTCAAATAAAACATTCATGGGCAGGACTCGCTACATTCATCTATTCTTTTTTAAATTTTTTCTCTTTTTAATAATTGGTTTTTTGGGGATGGAAAGTGCAAATGCGCAATTTGTCACTAATGGTTCAGCAAGTAACCAGGGTGGCGGATGTTATCAACTGACCCCCGATATACCTGGCCAGGCAGGCTCTATTTTCTCTGCGGCGCCGGTGGATTTGAATGAACCGCTCAATATTTCTGCCCGTATCAATTTTGGATGTAAAGACTCCAACGGCGCGGACGGCGTCGTCTTCGTTTTTGCAACGACCAATACAGCCCTGGGTAATGGCGGAGGAGGAATTGGATACGAAGGCATAACTTCTTCCTTTGCCATTGAATACGACGATTACCAAAATGGGAATTATGCCGACCCTGCCGCCGACCACGTTGCTATCATTACGAATGGAGTCATGGATCATAGTTCCTTATACAATCTGGCCGGGCCGATTTCCCTGCCCAATATAGAAGACTGCTCAGACCACTGCTTCAACCTGAACTGGAACCCTGCCACTATGACGCTGACAGCTTCTTTGGATGGATTTTCCATTTCTTACACCGGCAACATTTCGGCTTTTCTCGGAGGCTCCACCACTGCTTATTACGGTTTTACCTCGGGGACTGGCACCTTGTCCAACTCGCACACTGTCTGCTTTGGTTCCAATGATCCGGTACCAATGGCAGACGTGGATATCTGCCCGGGCGAGAGCGTCCAATTGCAGGCCGACCCCAATGGAATAGGCTACCAATGGACGCCCAATCCAACCCTTAGCGCTTTCAATATTCCAAACCCCCTGGCTACGCCTCTGCAAACCACCACCTATTCAGTCACCATCACTTACGAATGTGGCGCCACTGCTACCGACGATGTGACCGTCAATGTATTTACCGCGCCCACTGCAACTGCCTCCGGCAACAGCCCTGTTTGCTATGGAGCGAATATCCAGTTGACAGCCTCAGGAGGCCTTTCTTATTCCTGGTCGGGGCCTTTGTTTTCTTCCAATTCACAAAACCCGTCTATCTCCAATGCAGGTTTTGAAAACGCCGGCCTTTACACTGTTACCGTCACCGACGCCAATGGCTGCACGGGTATAGCCTCTACCAATGTGGTTGTTTTACCGCCAGGCCCTGTAGTCATTGTGCCCCTTTTCCAACCGCTCTGTGAAGATGCGCCCGTGCATACTTTGAGCGCAGTGCCTCCGGGGGGGACCTGGGGCGGAGCGGCTAATGAGAATGGAGAAATAGACCCTGCCGCACTCGGTCCGGGAAAACATATTGTTACCTACACCGCAACGGACGCCAATGGCTGTGTCAACTCCGACGAAATTGAAGTAGAAATCATCGGCCTGCCAATGGTGATCCTGTTTCCAGCAGGGCCATTTTGCGAAACTGACCCCGTGCAAACCCTCAATGCAGTTCCTTCAGGGGGGATATGGGGAGGCGCAGCCAATCCAAGCGGCCAGATTAATCCTGCCGCTTTGGGCATTGGAATACACGAGGTAACTTATACCTACATGGACAGCTACCTCTGCTCTGCCTCGGCGAGTATCTTCATCGAGGTTCTGCAGGGAACCGCTGTAAACATTCAGCCCGCAGGCCCTTTTTGCGCCGACGCTCCGGCTCAAACCCTGAGCGCAACTCCGACGGGAGGCGTATGGGGAGGAGCCGCCAATTCTTCTGGTCAAATCAATCCGGCTCAACTTGGCCCGGGAACGCACATGGTTACTTATACCTATAATGTGCCCGGCGCCTGTGCCGGCTTTGCCTCTATGCTGGTGCAGGTCAACTGTACGCCTTTTGCCGCTATTGACGGAGCGGAGACGCTTTGCGCCGGCGAATCAGGAGAATTGGAGATTATTTGTGGCGGCTTAGATAGCTTGGGCGGAACTTGCTTTACCGGCCCTTACTTAATTGAGTATGAAATAAATGGAGAACCTCAGCCGCCCATCACGATCAGTTCAAGTCCGTTCATGCTGCCTGTTTCACTCGCTGGAACTTATACTATTTCAAATTTAACGGATGGCAATGGATGCTCGGCTGTAGGAGCCGGCGCCGGATATGTCGAAGTGGTTGGCGCTCCTTCCATTTCTGACTTTGAAACTATCTGCGATCCTACCAATACGACTTACACCGTCTCCTTCCAGATTTCTGGCGGGGATCCTGCGACGTATTCGGTGAGCGGTACGACGACGGGCAATCTGGCGACAGACCCACCTTATATTTTCACCAGCCAGGCTATCCCAAGCGGTACGCCTTATTCTTTTGTAGTGACGGATGGAAATGACTGCAACCCAGTTACCCTTTCAGGTAATTTTTCCTGTCAGTGTGAAACGAATGCCGGCACGATGAACCTGACCCCGCTTTCTGCCTGCGAAGGACAAACCGTCGTCGCAAGTCATAACGGCGATGAAGTGTTAGACGGAAACGATGTGCTTATTTTTGTCCTGCACAGCAGCAATGGCAATTCGCTGGGGACTATTTACGCGATCAGCGATTCCTTAGAGTTCAGCCTCGTCCCGCCTATGGTACCGGGAGCGACTTACTACATTTCAGCAGTGGCCGGCAACGACGATGGCAGCGGCGGGGTAGATATGGACGATCCCTGCCTGTCGGTTTCTTTTGGCGCACCGGTGATTTTTAATGCGCTTCCTTCCGGCAGCATCGGAGACAGCACAGAAATTTGCAAAGGGGAGACCGCTACATTGACTTTCCAGCTTTCAGGCAAGGCGCCCTTTGACGTCGTCTATTCTGACGGGACGCAGAATTTTAGTTTAGAAAATATTTTTAATGGACACCAACTCCAAGTCAGCCCCGATACCGCAACGACCTACACGCTGATTTCCATTGCCGACGGTTCTGATCCCGCCTGCTCAGTATCCGATGGAAACTCTGTGGTAGTGACAGTGTGGGACAGCGCAAGCGTCGTTCAGTCTTTTGCAATTTGCGATGGAGATAGTTTGTTCCTGGCGGGTTCTTTTAGAAAAACCTCGGGAATCTATCAGGAAGTTTTGAATACCGCTCATGGTTGCGATAGCTTAGTAATCAGCCATCTAAGCGTATTTCCATTGGATACCACCTACCTTTTTGGCAACAGTTGTAATCCCGCCAATGTCGGAGTGACAAGTGAAGTTTTTTCCAATTCCAATGGCTGCGACAGCCTCGTCATTCGCACGATTGTTTTTTCAAATGCAGATACGACATTCATTAGCTCCACTACCTGCAAGCCTGGTGAAACAGGCCTTTTTTTCCACAACTATATAACGGATGACGGCTGCGACAGTTTAGTCATTGAAACGGTCAGCCTTATTTTATCCGACACGACTTATTTGTACAATGGCTCCTGCGACCCGTCGGAGGTCGGCATTTTTACCAATATCCTAAGCAATCAGGGAGGCTGCGATAGCATCGTCATTGAAACGGTCAGCCTCTTGGCGAGCGATACGACTTATCTATTTGCCACTAATTGCGACCCCGCCAATACGGGTGTTTTTTTCCAAAATTTAACCAATCAAAATGGCTGCGATAGTTTGATCGTCACCACCGTTACTTATGCTGAATCCGACACGACCCTGATCAATTTAGGAAATTGCGACCCCTCTCAGACGGGCGTTTTTACCCAAAACTTTATCGGGGCGGGCGGCTGCGACAGCGTTGTTATTACCACAGTGAGTTTATTGCCCAGCGACACGATTCAACTTTTTGAAACCACCTGCGATTCCTCGGCTGCCGGCGATTTTATTCAGAATCTGAGCAACCAATTTGGCTGCGATAGCATAGTCGCCACCTCTGTGACTTTATTGCCAAGCAACGCGGTTCTACTTTTTGAAACTAGCTGCAATCCCCAGGACACCGGACAGACAGTAGTCGTTTTGTCCAATCAATACGGTTGCGACAGTACCATAGTCACCGAAACCACGCTACTGCCGATCAGTGAATGTACGATTGATGCCGGTATAACGGGCAGTACCATCCCCTGCGACAGCTCGCAAGGTTCCCTGACTTTGGTCGTCCATATTGGCCAGCCGCCTTTTGATTACAGCTTTACCGGCCCAATGTCAGGGAATGGCAGCTTTAACGAATTAGATGTACCGCAAATCGTTGACGGATTATTGGCTGGGACTTATTCTGTCACCGTCGCCTCGGCCAATGGGCTTTCCACTACGCTCACAGCGCAGGTGGTTCAACTCTTCCCTCCGACGCTCTCGCTGACGAGCGCTTCAGATTACAATGGCTTTGGAGTCAGTTGTTTCGGCAGTGCGGACGGCGCTTTGCAGGTCAATGCCGCCGGAGGCCTTCCTCCCTATCAGTACGGCTGGTCGAATGGAGCTACCGGCCCCAACTTGTTCGGTACGACTGCTGGCAGTTTTCAAGTAATTGTTTCCGACGCCAACAACTGTACGGCGAGCGGCAATTTCTCTTTGAGCGAGCCGCCGGCATTTGGAATTTCCTTTACCGTCAATGACTTAGATTGTTTTGGACAAAAAAGCGGCGCCATCTCCGTGAACCCGGAGGGCGGAGTAGCTTCCTATCATTATTCTTTAGACGGCGGCGATTACCAGGCGCCTAATCTATTCACCAATCTGGCGCCCGGCGTGTATGTGATCAATGCCCAGGATGCCAATGGCTGCGAGGTGTCGGAAATCATTGGAGTCCAGGCGCCATTGCCGGTGAACGTTGACTTGGGAGAGGATCAGTTTATTAAATATGGAGAATCTGCCATCATCAACGCCTTAGTGAGCATTCCATTTGATTCGCTGATAGATGTGGTTTGGTACGGATTGGACTCACTGACTGAATGCCTCACCTGCCAGACGCAGTTTGTGGCGCCCTTGTTTACCTCGACTTATTCGGTTAGCGTAACAGCCGCAAATGGGTGTAAGGATGCCGATGAGCTGACGGTCTTTGTAGATAGGAGCAAGCAGATTTACGTGCCCAACGCCTTCTCGCCAAACGGCGACGGAATAAACGACCTGTTCATGATTTTTGCCAAGCCCAATAGCGTGGAAAAGATAAAGACCTTCCTCGTCTTCAGCCGTTGGGGAGAAATAGTCTTCGAGTATTACAACTTCCAGCCGAACGACCCTGCGTACGGCTGGGATGGGAATTTGAGGGGCAAGTTTATGAACCCAGCCGCCTTCGCCTGGTTTGCCGAAGTGGAATTTTTAGACGGTGTAGTAAAACTTTATGAAGGAGATGTAATCCTCGTCCGGTAGAAACTCCTTGTCGGAGTGCCCAAAAAAGACCTGCGCTCAAGCCCGAAATAAATTCGGACTGATTTCCTCCTTCACCATCATCTGCGGAAATAAATAAACGCAGAAACCTACTCTAACACCTTGGTATAGGCAATTTGCGTAGCCTTATCCCCGGCGGGATGGATGATGAGGTTTTTGGAATCAATCCTGGCGACGACATTGCAATCGGGATTCTCACCGCTCAGTTCGATGATACACCAGCCAATGCCGCCCTGGCACTCTGCTTTTCTGCAACGGGGATCTATTTCGATTGTGTTCTCGCGGGTCAGTTTGCCGTCTGTGAAGTACTGGATTTTGGTATCGGTCAAAACCATCGTCTTTTCCGGAGAGGCGGCATTTTGCCATTTACCCACGGCGAGAGCCAGCAGAGAAACGGCGTATTGGGTATCGTCGGCAAAATTTCCAGTTGATTGAACAGCCTGATCGTCGGTGGTGGGGAGACTCGTTCCTGCCTGACCGCGCTCTGTGGCTTTGGATGAATCATCGGATAAGTTTTGCTTAGTGTCGCTTTTGCAAGAACCTGCAAGCAGGATTGAAAATACCAGAAAGAGGAATAAAGAGTAATTTTTCATGATGGGAATATTTTGAAAATAAGGCTGCGAAATTAACAGGATTGGCCATTTTGGAAAAAGCTTTTGGAAGGTTTACCTGCTGCTAATTCGCCAATTGCCATCCTTTTAATAAGCGTAGGTGAGAGATACGAATATCCCAAAACAAGGTTTCCAAATTCTTTTTAACTAATGCACCAGTCAATAGTGGCCTGCCCCTGCCGGGCTAAAAATTCGTTGGCTTTGGAAAAATGTTGGCAGCCGTTAAACGCTCCACCAGCCAGTGGGGAGGGATGCGCCGCCTCTAACACGAGGTGCCTGAAAGGATCGATCAACTTCGATTTCTGCTTTGCGAAATTGCCCCACAACAGAAAGACGAGACCTTCTCTTTGCTCTGAAAGCTGGTGGATGACGGCGTCTGTGAAAGTGTGCCAGCCGATAGAGGCATGGGAATTTGATTTACCTCGCTCCACGGTTAAGGAGGCGTTGAGCAAAAACACGCCCTGCTCCGCCCACTTAGTCAGATCGCCGTGAGCGGGAATAGGACAAGCTAAATCTTTGTGTAGCTCTTTGTAAATATTGGCCAGCGAAGGCGGGATGCGTATCCCCCTGGGTACTGAAAAGGATAGCCCCATCGCTTCGCCTGGCTTGATGTAGGGATCCTGTCCCAGGATGACCACTTTGACCTGATGAAAGGGCGCGCTGTTGAAAGCGTTAAAAATCAACGAGCCGGGAGGATAAATTTCTTTGCCCGCGCTTATTTCCCTTTTTAAAAATGAAGCGATATTTCCAAAATAGGGCTTTTCAAATTCAGCTTTCAGCGCTTCTCTCCAACTCTCTTCAATTTTGACGCTCATTTTTATATCCGTTGGTGTTTAGAAGAATAGAGGCTCAAAGTAGGATTTTTTTTATTTGGAAATGGAACAAAATGGCCGGAGAGGTCAGTTTCCCAAATTGGCGCCGACGCACAGTAGGTTTTTTCAAAAAAGCGCTACATTTGCGCCGCTTTTAAAAAAGGAGGTCCCGTAGCTCAGCCGGATAGAGCATCTGCCTTCTAAGCAGACGGTCACAGGTTCGAATCCTGTCGGGATCACAGCTTGAATTCTGTAGAAATTCTTTAAAAATTCTCCTTTAGGGGAATCCTTTCACAAAGGGCTTTCCGAAGAAAATTCATTGGGAAGGGAAATCTGAGGCAAACCCCTGCCTCAGCGCGCAAACTCCTGTATCCAATAATTTGAGGTAGCTCCGACCTGCCCCGCCTGGTAGCAGGCGATATACTTCCAGTCTTTATTTAGCAGCATTCTTCGATGACCTCGAGAGGAGAACCCCTCGTCCACCAAGAGCATGATGACTGCATATTGCACGTCGGAAGGACCTGAGATGATGCTTTCGTTGCCGTCCACCATGCCCGGGCAATCTCGCAATATCCGATCCCAGGGATAGAAACTGTCCTTGCCGAGATAGCTGATAGCGCCAGTCTCGCGCTGCGATTCTACATGCTGACGGGTTGAGTTGTACAGACATTCATTCGGTTCAAGCGCGGGAATCGGCGTTGAGTTTCTAAGTTCCTCGATTAACTCCTGGCAGGCTTCTACGGAGCCATAAGCCTGAGCATTGCGCACTTCTACTAAATAAGCCTGGATTTTAGGAATATAAGCGACAGGATTGGTGCGAACGAGATTGATTTCCTGAATCATGGCAGATTCGTCCAGCTTGAGGTATGGAGCAAGGGCTTTGACCGCGGCGCCAGCTTCCTGAATGACAGCCGGAGAGTCCTCGATGGACGCAGCGCCCGATTCCTGAACGCCCGGCTCATACACTGCCGCCTGGTTGGTCTGATTAGAAATTGGAGCGCTTGTCTGGTCGTACATGCTCACAGGGGAAGTGTCTGGAATTAGGGTGGGGCAGGCGCAATCAGTCGTTTTCAATACCTGTCCCGGCTGTATAGTTTCGCCCGAATTCAACTGGTTAAATTGGCGGAATCGCTCCACTGTGTAACCATAAGCCCCGGCTATGCTCTCAATAGTCTCTCCCAGCCTAACGACGTGCTCAGCCTTCCCCTGGGAGGTCGCAGTTGCGGCGTTTTCTGGCGCG
>CAZXQI010000014.1:12614-45572 GCA_964643005.1 uncultured Saprospiraceae bacterium
CCCTGAATGGCTGCGCCGACGGAGACCTTTAATTCCTGGCAAATGCTCAGCGGGGCGTCTATCTTGATATTATTCAATTGGCATAGCTGTTCTACCGTCGTATTATATTTTATGGAAAGGCGGTATAGGGTTTCCCCCTTTTGCACGACGTGATAACCAGGCGCCGAGGCAGGAGGGCACTGAGCTTGAATTTGCAAACTGAATGTCGCACCCAGCGCCAACAAGAGAATGACCTTTTTCATAGTTTTTATTTTTTAAAAAAAATTAATTTTAAAAAATTGAAAGGTGGATTTCTAAGCCACTTAGTATCAGAGACTTAAAAGACAAACAACTCCGTTCTTTATAATTTTTACGAACGAACTTTCTTTTTTTTTCAAAAATCAAAGGTAAGAATGGCTGCAATGTTTTAGACAATGGATTAGAAAACTGTGTTGGCTTTGCTTTAATTTTGACGTTATTAGCGCCGAATTTTAAAAAAAATATTTCCATGAGACTTCCCAATTTTTATCTGCCTTTACTTTTTATTCTGCTGCCGTTTTTTCTTTTTTCTCAAACTCCTAAGGATAAGGTGGTTCCTTTTCGCGCCACTATTCAGTACGATCCTCCACAGGTAAAATTAGACTGGGAAAGTCCGACTGCGACTTCCGACATTCAACTTTTCCGCAGGGAAAAAGGGGCGACTGTCTGGTACAGTTTGGTCTCCGCAGCGGGTACCCCGCTATTGACTTTTACCGATACGCTGGTAGAATTGGGGAAGACCTATGAATATGGTATTCAGCGATATCCGAATACCGGTTATACCTGGCTTGCGTATGCTTATTTGAGCGTGGCTCTGGAAGATACTGTGCCAGACAGCAGGGGAACTATATTGATTTTTGTCGAAACTGCTTTGCAACAGCCCCTGTCCACAGACCTGAGCACCCTGGAGACCGACCTCGTAGGCGACGGCTGGAAAGTGATCTGGCATCCTGTCCAGCCGGAGGACGACGTGGCTAGCGTCAAGTCGCAAATCGTAGCTGATTACAACGCCTCTCCTGATGAGGTAAAAGCCGTTTTTCTCCTCGGCGAAATCCCTGTGCCGTACTCCGGCAATACCAACTGGGACGGACACGAAGACCACCAGGGCGCCTGGCCTGCCGATACTTATTACGGCGACGTAGATTTTGAGTGGTTAGATGAATCGGTTAACAATACGACTCCTGCCAGGGAGGCCAATGTAAATGTCCCAGGCGATGGAAAATTTGACCACAGCATCACACCTTCGAGGACTGAACTGGCGGTGGGTCGCGTAGATTTCTCCAATCTCTCCGAGACAACTTTTGGTGCGTCGCGAGTAGAGTTATACCGCCGGTATCTAAGCAAGAACCATCTCTGGCGAACAGGGCAGTATCTGGCTAAGAAAAGAGCGATTGTAGATGACAACTTTGGTTACTTCCAGGGCGAAGCCTTCGCCGCCAATGGCTACCGCAATGGGAATGCTATCGTCGGCGAGTCTAACGTGGCTGACGGGAAATTCATACAGGAAACAGAGTCGGATACCTTTCTGTTGGCTTACGGATGCGGTCCCGGCGGTTACACGGTAGCTCAGGGCGTTGCCAAATCCAACCAGTTTGCCGAGCGAAAAGTCAATGCCGTTTTTACCATGATTTTTGGAAGCTATCACGGAGACTGGGATTACGAACTGGATCCCTTGCTCCCCGCAGCGCTGGCTTCGAGGGGCGGGATTGTCAGCATTTCCTGGGCGGGAAGACCGCACTGGTTTTACCAACACTTAGCGACCGGCGAGACGCTTGGATTCTGTACCCTTGAAACGCAAAATGCCTGCGAAAACCCAGGCTACTTCACTTCTGTTGGCGAATGTGGAACGCATGCGAGCCTGTTAGGCGACCCGACCCTAAGAGCGCAGGTGGTAACGCCGGCTTCTGACCTGGCGGCTTTTCCTAGCTGTAATTCACTCGAACTGGTCTGGGATGCCTCCCCACAGACCGACCTTCTGGGCTACCACGTCTATCGCTCCATTGGCTTCAATGGCGACTACGTTCGCCTGACTTCTGAGCCGGTCAACAATATTTCCTTCGTAGATACAGCGCCTCCCGACGGATACCTTTCCTATCAGGTGAGAGCGGTGGCTTTGGAAGAAACTCCCGGAGGACGCTTTTATAATACCAGCACGGGGGTTTTTACATCATATGATTTTAAGGCTATTCCTCCTTTGAATATCGAAATTGCGGGAGAAAATATAAGCTGCGCCAATCCTGAAGTACAACTGACGTCCTCCTCAAATGCCGAGGCGCCTCTACGCGTCTGGGTGGGACCGGATGGCTTTGAGGCATACTCGGAGCAGGTCGCCGTTTCCGTTCCAGGGGAATATACTTTGTTTGTGACCGACCTCGCCACCGGCTGCACCGCTTCGGAAAGTTTTATCGTGGAGAGCTACGATGAGCCACCTGCCGATGTTTCTGCCGAATTGGTTTCCATCAATTGCTCCGATCAGACGGCGCAGTTGGCGGGACAAAGCTCTTCCCCGGGGGTGCTTTATGCATGGTCTGGTCCCAACGGCTTTACTTCCAATCTCCAGAATCCAACGGTAACTGAAATGGGATTTTACGCCTTGACGGCGACTGATTCGGTGAGTGGCTGTGTTGCGATGGCCGAGTATTCATTGACGGCCAATCTCTCAGCGCCAACTGCTCTGGCCACGGGCGGAACCTTGACATGCAGCGCGACTTCAGTCCAATTGCAGGGCGCCGCCGACGTGGAGGAAGCGACCTATCAGTGGACAGGCCCCGGCAACTTTTCATCCAATGAACAAAACCCTGAAGTTAGTTTGCCCGGCTTTTACACCTTAATAGTTACGGATACTACCAATAGTTGCACGGGAGCATTGACCATAGAAGTCATGCTGTCTGGAGACCTGCCGGTAGCCGCTCCTCAAGACGCCGTCATTACCTGCGCTCAACCTGTCCTTAACTTGACGGCTAATCCCGACCAGTCGGGGTACGATTTTCAGTGGACGGGGCCAGATAACTTTTCTTCCAATGAAGAAAACCCCCTCGTAGAGGCGGCGGGGATTTATAACCTGACTGTAGTCAATCAGCAGACAGGTTGCTCAGCCAGCTTTTCTGCCCAAGTGATAGCAGATACTGTAGCCCCTGTCATTCCTCCTGTAGAATTTCATTTGAACTGTCTGACGCCTTCCATTACCTTAGAATGTCCCATCCTCGCCCCTGAGATTCTGTGTTCCTGGAGCGATGCCGAGGGGAATCCTATTCCCACAGGCGCCGCAATATCGCAAGCCGGCGCCTATATCTTAACCCTCGCCAACATGACCAACGGCTGCTCCTCTGCATCGGAAGTGTTCATTTCTGCTGATTTTGAAATACCAGAGCTTAGCCTAAGCGGCGAGCTGTCGCTCGATTGCGCCGACCAGACTACCGTTCTGACGGTGGAATCTGCGACCCCCGACGTGGAAGTTAGTTGGGTAGGAGAGAATTTCCCGGATGTATTTCATCCGGTGGTTGACCCTGGCACCTACACAATAGTCGTGACAGATGTAAGCTCCGGCTGCACGTATAGCGAGGAAATCACCGTTGCTGCGCCGCCTCAGTTGGAAGCTTCGGTAGAGGTGGTGACAGGCTGTTATGGAAGCCCTGATTTCAACCTTAGCATATCAGGCGGAACCCCGCCGTATTCCTACGCCCTTTCTCCCCAACCTCCATTTCCCTCCGGTACCTCAGTAGATATTTCTGTTGCCGACGCTCTCGGATGTACATTTGAAATCGAACAAGTTTTGGTAGAATTTCCCTCCGTCCTGACCATAGCGATTGCCGCAGAAGATGAAACGGTTGCCGGCGCCAATGACGGTATCGCTACCGTCCAGGTCTCCGGCGGCGCGCCGCCCTACCAATATCTATGGAGCAATGGACAGGACGGCAACCCAGCCGCCAACCTCGCCCCTGGCGACTACACCGTTACCGTCACGGATGCCAATGGATGCACGGAGATAGGCAGCGTCGCCGTCTTAGCAGGACCATCCGCAACGGCAGAAATACCAGGGCTTCGGAGTATCGTTCTGGCGCCTAATCCCACCGGCGGTTTGTTTGATTTAAAATTGTCTTTGGAAAATACCCAAGCCGTGGAAGCGCAACTGACGGACGTCTCAGGCAGAATTTTGCAAAAAATTAAAGCAGAGAATATACATGAATCGACTTGGCAGTTTGATTTGAGCGGCCATCCATCCGGCATTTATTTTTGTAAAATAAAAATAAACGGGCGGACGCTGGTCAGGAAAGTAGTGAAAATGGAGTAGGGGAGAGCCCCGGCCTGGATAATGCGTCACCCGGATAGCGATGATAAAAGAAGGATAAAATCTGTCCGAATTCACTTCGGCTCTGATGGTTTTTTATGGAAAGAACCCAAAAGCCTAATATCGTTTCATCTTCTGCCGTCAATCCATCCCGGAGCTATTCCTGCGTTTATTCTAACTTTGAAAATAGATTAAGCCAGGCGATTTAAGATAATAGAACATGCCCGATAATGCATAGGGCGGGAATAAATCAAAAACTCAATACGGTCCATGTTCTAAAAGGTAAAAGAGGGATTGGCGCTATTTCCAGGCTATTACCTTTTGCCGCTGTGCGCCCAATCCTTCGATGCCCAATTCTATGACGTCGCCGGAGCGAAGGTAACGGGGAGGTTTGAATCCCATCCCCACGCCCTGAGGAGTTCCGGTAGAAATGATGTCTCCCGGCAGCAAAGTCATAAATCTGCTGATGTAACTGACTAAGGCGGGTATCTTGAAAACCAGGTCGTTGGTATTGCTGTCCTGCACGGTTTCGCCGTTGACTTTCAACCAGAGCCGGAGTTGATGAGGATCGGGAATCTCATCCTTGTCGGCGAAGAAGGGGCCTAAGGGAGCGAAAGTATCGGCGCTCTTTCCCTTTACCCACTGGCCGCTGCGCTCTAACTGAAATTCGCGTTCACTGACGTCGTTGTGCAATATATAGCCCGCCACATAATCCATCGCCTTTTCTTCGCTCAGGTAGGCGGCTCGTTGGCCGATGACGACGGCCAATTCTACTTCCCAGTCTGTTTTGACCGAGTCCTTGGGAATGACGACCGAATCATTCGGCCCGCAGATGGCCGTCGTGGATTTGAAAAAGAGGACAGGTTCTTTTGGCAGTTCCATACCGCTCTCTTTGGCGTGACCTGCGTAATTGAGACCTATGCAAATCAACTTGGAAGGCCTGCCGAGCGGCGCGCCCAATCGCACCCGGCTGCCGACCTCAGGGCAGGAAGCGGCGTTTTCCTTTAACCAGGCCGCCAGGCGCTTCAGCCCGTTTTTTTCAAAAAATGCTTCGTCGTAATCCTCGCCAAAAGCGCTGACGTCCAATCGTTTACCTTCTTTCGCCAAGATGCCCGGCTTCTCCTGGCCAGCTTTTCCAAAGCGGATGAGTTTCATGTTTGAGTGCATTTACTTTTTGTAAAAGATTGGCAGCGATTTGGTTTGGCGCTATTTTTCAGTCGGGAGGTTCCAGCAGATTTTTCAAAAAAAATACCACAGAGCATCAAATCTTCCCCAGTTCCTCTTCTAACAGGTGAATTTTCTGTTGGGCATCGGCGAGTTTTTTCCGCTCCGTATCCACTACGGCGGGAGGGGCGTTGTTGACAAAGCGCTCGTTGCCCAATTTTTTCTCGACGCTGGCTTTGAAGCCCCGGAAGTATTCTAAGTCTTTGAGAATGCGTTCCCGCTCCGCCTCGGCGTCGATTTCTATTTCCAATTCGAGGTAGTATTTCTCCGTGCCTGAGAGGAAAGAAATGGTATTGCCCGGATCCTCTTCGACGAAGGACAGTTCGGACAGATTGGCTATTTTCTGAACCATCCCGCCGAGGCCTTCGAGCGCATACAGCGATTGGGCGCTCTCAGTGGCTTCCACGAACAGGCGCAGCGATTCTTTGGGTGAAATGCCCTTGTTGTTGCGGGCGTCCCGAACTTTGGAAATGGCGTCTTTCGCCCTCTCAAACCGGCGGATGAACGCCTCGTCGAAACTCCCCGCCTGAGGATAAGGCTGCACCATGCAATCTTCGCCGGAACGGCGCTCCCGCAATTGATGCCATATTTCCTCCGTGACAAATGGCAGGTAAGGATGAAGCACAACCATCATTTTTTCAAAAAGGGAAATCGTGGCCTCGTAAGTTGGGCGGTCTAATTTTTCGCTATGCGCCGGTTTGATGATTTCCAAAAACCAGCTACAGAAGTCGTCCCAGATGAACTGGTACCAACTCATCAGCACATCCGCTAAGCGATAATTATCAAAATTGGAGGCTGTAGCTTCTGTGGTTTGACTCAGCTTTTCTTCTAACCAGCGAAGGGCGAGGCTGTTGATAAGACCCGGCTCTCTGTCCTCCAATTCCCAGCCTTTGACGAGGCGCAGGGCGTTCCACATTTTGTTGCAGAAATTGCGCCCCTGTTCACAGAGCTTACTTTCGTTCAGCACCTGACCGGTAACGGGATCAATGGGGGCGTCAAAGATGATGTCGCTGCCCGCAGAAGTGGAAGACAGCAGGCCAAATCGCACGCCGTCGGCGCCGTAGCGTTCAATTAGCGCCAGCGCATCGGGCGAGTTGCCAAACTGCTTGGACATCTTGCGGCGCTTGTTGTCCCGAACCATTCCGGTGAAATAAACATCGTAAAATGGCTGCCGGCCTCGCAGTTCTTTGCCGAGTAGTTCTTCCGACCATTCGTAGCCCGACATAATCATGCGCGCCACCCAGAAGAAGATGATATCCCAACCGGTAACCAATACATTGGTGGGGTAGTAGTATTTTAATTCCTCTTGGTTTTCAAAGCCATCAAATACAGAAATGGGCCACAGCCAGGAGGAGAACCAGGTATCCACTACGTCCTGATCCTGTTCTAAATCGCTGAGGCTGAGATTTGGGAGACCCGTTTTAATTCTGGCCTGTTCTAATGCTTCTTCAGCGGTCTCTGCGACAAAGCTCAACTCCTCGCCATCAGGCCCGGCGTAGTCGCCGGGGCTTTTGAGGTACCAGGCCGGTATGCGCTGGCCCCACCATAACTGACGGCTGATGCACCAGTCGCGGATGTTGTCGGGGTTCAGCCATTGATAGTACATGTTCCAGATGCTTTCCGGATAGAATTTGACCTCTCCGCTTTTCACAGCTTCTAAGGCGGTGGCGGCAAAGTCTTTCATATCGAGGAACCACTGCTTAGTCAGCCTCGGCTCCACCACGACGTCCGTGCGCTCGGAGTGGCCGATGCTGGTGCGGTAGTCCTCTAATTGAACGAGGCAACCGCTTTCTTCGAGCAGTTTTTTGATCTTTTTGCGGGCGACGAAGCGGTCTTCTCCCACTAAGATTTGAGCCTGCTCGTTGAGCCTGCCGTCTTCTGTCAGGATATCCACCACGGGAAGTTGGTGGCGCAGGCCGATTTCGTAGTCATTCTGGTCGTGGGCGGGAGTGATCTTTAAAGCACCAGAGCCAAATTCCCGATCGACATAGCCGTCGGCGATGATGGGAATGGCCTTGTTGATCAATGGAATGAGTACCCGTTTCCCAATGAGGTGTTTATATTTTTCTTCCTCCGGGTGGACGGCGACGGCCACGTCGGCCATGATGGTTTCCGGTCGCTGGGTGGCGATGACGATGCCTTCATCGGCATTATCCTCAAAGCGGTAAAGCAGGTGAAACAGTTGGGAGTTTTCCTCTTTGTAAATTACTTCCTCGTTAGAGAGCACCGTTTTGGCCTGTGGATCCCAGTTGGTCATGCGAAGCCCCCGGTAGAGTTTTCCTTTTTTATACAAATCCACAAAGACGTGAACGACGGCTCTGGTCAGGCTCGGCTCCATGGTAAAGCGGGTGCGTTGCCAGTCGCAGGAGCAGCCGATTTTGCGGAGTTGCTTCAGGATGATGCCGCCGTATTCCTCCTTCCATTCCCAGGCGTATTTTAAAAACTCTTCTCTGGACAGGCCGGCCTTTTTGATTCCTCGCTGTCGCAGCATGTTGACGACTTTGGCTTCAGTAGCAATGGAGGCGTGGTCGGTGCCCGGAACCCAACAGGCATTTTTCCCCATCAGTCTGGCTCGGCGGATGAGGATATCCTGAATGGTATTGTTGAGCATGTGACCCATGTGCAGCATACCGGTGACGTTGGGCGGCGGGATGACGATGGTATAAGGCTCCCTGTCGTCGGGTTCGGAATGGAAGTAGTTCTCTTTTTCCCAATGCTCGTACCATCGGGCTTCGGTTTCTTTTGGATTATATCTGGATGATAAAGACATGAATCAGTTTTGAAATAATTAATGGAAAACACGGCGCCATCCGGATTTCAAAGTATTTGATTTCCACGGGCCTATAATCGGTTGAGTAGAGCTGTATGCCGACTGATTTAATACTTGACGTGCAATATCTCAGCATTGCCGACTTCCTTCACTGTAGCGATATACATATTGTCAAATTCATTGCTGGCAACGCTATAGCGACTTTCGCCTGAAACTTCGTTTAGCATGCTGGTCAGCGCAGTGGGAGAGCCGGTGACTAACACCCTTTTTCCTTTAAAATTGCCGACGATGACGCCGAGCATAGCAGAGGCCAACTCTTCTTGGAAATAATTTAACTCGCTTTCATTGGCTCTGGAAACTTGCAGCGCAGTTTGCATGGCGCCGCTGTTTTTCTCGCAATAGATCTGAGCGATGCCCACCTGTCCAAGTACTTGCGCCAAATAACCGGCCATGGCCAGGCCGACCTCAGACAGAGCTGTCTTTCCTGCGACAGATTCGGCAGTCTGAACGAAAAAGATGACACAGGTTTCTTTGTCGTCTGTGGACGGCAAATCAAACTCTTTCCCGTTGTCGAGTTTGATTTTATCGTTTTCAATGGAACTTATTTTTCCAATGGCTACCGAGCGGTTGGCATTCTCTTCCGCTACCTGGGTAACGGCTGTTTCTGTGGCTTGTCGTCGAACTTCCGGCTCGTTTTTGCAGGACGAAAGGCTGATTATCAGTGTAATAAGTAAGAAGGAAACAATTTGACTTTTCATTTTTTAAATTTTTTAAAAATAGAACGAAGAACGGCTTATCTGGTTACGGTTTTGTTTTGTTTAAAAAATCAGGGTTTTGTATTTCGGCGCAAGGCCAAACGCTGAACATTCAGACTTTTCCCGATGTATTGGCTCTTTTGTTTTTTCAGCCTGTCTTCGATGGCGGCGATGCTTTGCTCAGCTACAGCCCCTTACTCCGACCTTTACCCAATTTGCAAGTTGTTCCGTATTTATTTTTCAAAAAAATAAGGCGCAAAGATAAGGGAATGGAGTAATGAAGGAAGACCGAAAAGGAGTATAAAAAGGGAGGGAAAAATGGGAGGAGGAAGTACTATTTTAAACATTTACCGCCAAAACGACAAAATGCAGCATCTTTACCGGCATTGCAAACCGTCTGAAAATCTGCAACTGAGCGTGACTGAACAGGAACTCATTGACGCCTGCAAAAGGAATGATCGCCGAGCGCAAAAACTGCTCTATGAACGGTATGCTCCACTGATGTTGGGAGTTTGTCGCCGCTATATCCGGAACCCGATAGAAGCGGAAGCTGCGATGGTGGAAGGCTTTTTCAAGGCGCTCACAAGGATAGACAGCTTTAGCGGAGAGGGTAGTTTTGAGGGCTGGATCAGGCGCATCATGGTCAATGAATCGCTGATGCAGTTGCGCAGAAACAACCCTTTCAGAGATTCAGTGGAGATCAATCCCAATCTCGACTACCAGGAAGATCCCACCGTATTGGACACACTGGCGGCAGACGAGATTCTCAACCTCCTCAATGAATTGCCCCCTGGTTATCGCACGGTGTTCAATCTATATGTTGTGGAGGGCTATAAGCACAGAGAGATTGCAGAGGAATTAGGTATTAGCATCAACACCTCTAAGTCGCAACTGATTTTGGCCAGGCAAAGAATGGAGGAGCTGGTGAAGAAGCGGCTGAGACGCTGATTTTTTATTGAATTTGAAATTATTTAAAAAACGCTTATAAAATGAAAACTGGAAAAGACATTTATACACTCTTTCGGGAGGGAAGTGAAAACCTGAAGGTTCAACCTTCCGCCCAGTCCTGGCAGAGATTAGAGCGCCGCCTTGATTCCGGAAACGACAAAACCGGCCGGCTGGTCTGGTTGAAAAGAATGGCTGCCGCAGCGGCTGTCGTTTTAGTGGTTGGCGGCCTGTTCCTGATGAGCGACTCCTTGCATCGGCAAAATTTGGCGCTGCAAATTGGACCGGTACCGCAGCGCTTAGAACTGCTCCAAAATACGGAAGGCTGTCAGCCCTATTGCCTCGTCTTAGAGGCCAGAGAGGAATTATTGCTGAATTATGCCTATTCTGTTGAGAAGCTGAACTGAAAGGCATGGGAGGGCAGGGATTCGATGCAACGCCCTCTAAACTTAGTAAGCTTAGGCTTGCCTCAGCCATAATTTTTTACTTTGGTTGGCGATAGAGGATAGAAGATTTTAAATGTTAGATTTTTTAAAAAAAGTACCGCGAGGAGGATGCTGCGGTACTTTTTTCTGTTAAAAGAGCTTTGATTTTCAACGGAGGAGTATGGGCGGTTTTTTTCAAAAAGAAAATTCATTGATATATTAGCGGCAGGCAGGAGAGATTTTAAATCCCAAAAAGATTCCCCAAAAAGACATTCAGGTAAATTATGGATTACGAAAAATACATGCGGCGGTGTTTTGACTTGGCGAGGCTGGGCGCCGGCAGCGTTTCACCCAATCCGATGGTGGGAGCGGTGTTGGTTCATGAGGATAGGATTATTGGAGAAGGCTGGCACCAAAAGTACGGCGAAGCGCACGCAGAAGTAAACGCTCTTCAAAGCGTACATCCACAGGACAGGCATCTGATTGATAAGGCCGCATTGTTTGTTTCGCTGGAACCCTGTTGCATTCATGGAAACACACCGCCCTGCACGAATTTGATTTTGAACCATGGCATTCCCAAAGTGGTGGTTTCCTGCCTGGATTTGTCGCCCGCAGTAAGAGGACGAGGGGTTGAGATTCTTCGAAATGGCGGAGTAGAGGTGGCGACCGGCGTTTTGCAGGAAGAAGGAGAGGAGCTGAGCGCAGTGAGAAATACTTTTGTCACTGCGAACCGTCCGTATATCGTCCTCAAATTTGCGCGCTCGAAAGATGGATTCATGGGGATTCCTGGCAAGCAGGTCTGGTTGACCAATGCGAACACTCAGCGACTCGTACACAAATGGCGCTCGGAAATTGACGCCATTCTCGTCGGAACCCGCACGGCGCTGACAGACAATCCTCAACTAAACAACCGCCTCTGGCCTGGCAAGTCTCCGCTACGGATTGCTTTTGACAGGCGGTTGCAAATTCCTAAACACCATTTTTTATTAGATAGAACCGAGCGAACCTGGATAGTGACGGAAGAGGAAGAGGAGAGAGGCGAACCCAATCTGACTTACGTAAAGCTGGATTTTGATGAAATGCTGCTGCCCAATTTGTTGGCTCGATTATTTGAAAATAAAATCAGCTCCCTGATGGTGGAAGGCGGAGCCGAGACGCTCGCTCATTTTTTGGAAGGCGGTTATTGGGATGAAGCCCGAATATTTACCGGGAGCCAGGCCTTAGGCGGGGGAATTGCGGCGCCCGTCCCCGGCGGCATTTTAAAAGAAGAATTACACATAGCTTCCGATACCCTGACAATCCTACGGAATCCCCTGCCAACGCCGTTAAACTTTGCTTAAAGTAGGGTATTGTTGTCACAACTCCCTTTTGATGAATGTTTCACAGTTTCTAAATTTGTTCTCCTTATCGAAATATATTTGAAATGAAAAAAGTATTTTTTGGGCTGGCTGTATTCTTTTTAAGTTTCGGCATTTATTCTTTTTCCAAAATTCAGATGGAGACCTCCCCCAAAAACAGCCTGTCTGCGACGGCCATAGAGTGGCTGTCCTGGGAGCAGGTTTTTGAAAAATCAAAACTCCAAAAGCGCAAGGTTTTCGTGGACGTTTACACAGATTGGTGCGGATGGTGCAAGCGCATGGACGCCAACACTTTTCAAAAACGCGAGATAGCGGAGTATATCAACGAAAACTATTACCCCGTGAAGTTTAACGCTGAATTTAAAGGGGATATAGTTTTCAAAGGAAAGACTTACAAGTTTGTAAAAAACGGAATGCGCGGCTACCACGAATTGGCGGCGGAAATTACAAGAGGACAATTGAGTTATCCCACCGTCGTTTTTTTGGATGAAAATTTAGATCAGCTACAGGCCATACCCGGATATCGCGACGCCTCAGAGTTTGAAAAAATCATCACCTACTTTGGCAGAAACGAGCACAAGCGAACCCCCTGGGAGACCTACCAAAGAAACTACAAGCCTATTGCAGGTCAATAATCGCTTTTAAAATGATTCATCGGCGGCTCGGCAGGGGGAACTTGTCGGGCCGCTCCTCATTTCGGGAGTTTTTATTTCTATTTTTGCCGGCGTCTCAAATTCCTTCTATGGCCGCTTCATGCACCTTATTCGAACTCAATGAATTTATCCGCCGGGTACTGTCGCTCAACCTACAGGAGAGTCTGTGGGTCAGGTGCGAACTCTCAGGAGTGAAGGTTTCGCGGGGCCATTACTACTTAGAATTAGTTCAAAAAGCCGAGGGCGGCGATAACATCGTCGCGCAAGGGCAGGCGGTGATATGGAACGGCGCCTACCGAACTCTACAGAGAAAGCCAGGGATGGAACTGGACGCTTTGCTCCAAGAGGGGATGGAAGTATTGATGTTGGCCAAAGTGGATTTTCACGAGCGCTACGGGTTGAAATTGATAGTTGAAGACTTCGATCCGGCATATACGATTGGGAAACTTGAATTGAAGCGCAGGGAAATCCTCCGACAGTTGCAGGCGCTTAATTTGTTAGTCAGGCAAAAGCGACTTGAGCTTCCCCTTGTCCTGCAAAATCTGGCAGTAATTACCTCTGAGACGGCAGCCGGCTACCGGGACTTCGACGAGCACCTGAAACACAATCCCCTGAATTATAAATTTAAACTTTCCATTTTTCAAGCGGCCATGCAGGGCGACAGGGTAGAGCCTGAAATGCTGGCGCAATTTGAAAATATTCGCAGGCAGGCCGATGAGTTTGATGCGCTGGTCATCATTCGGGGCGGAGGTGCTAAATTAGACCTTGCGGCATTTGACAGCTTAGAATTGGGCAAGGCGATAGCCCATTTTCCCATTCCCATCCTGACGGGAATTGGGCACGAGATTGACGAGACGGTCTTAGACCTCGTGGCCTATTCCGCTTTGAAGACGCCCACCGCTGTCGCCGACTTCATCCTGAACCACAACATGCAATTTGAAGCGGGTCTGATGGGTCTTTCTCAAACGATCGCCAAGCTGATGGACGAGACAATCAGCGCAGAGAAAAGCCGCTTACAGCAAATGTCGCAGACCATTTTTTTCCAATCAAAAAATTTAATCAACAATGAATTGACGAGACTGGATTTTTTAGAAAAAGAAATCCCTGCGACTTCGAGCCGCATCTTTTCTACCCAAAATTTCCAGTTAGACGCCGCCGAAACGGCGATTGAACTGCTCGATCCT
Organism: uncultured Saprospiraceae bacterium; assembly: GCA_964643005.1. Classification (GTDB taxonomy): domain Bacteria; phylum Bacteroidota; class Bacteroidia; order Chitinophagales; family Saprospiraceae; genus UBA6168. The sequence goes on from CAZXQI010000014.1 coordinate 26,235, forward strand.
GTGAAAGTTTTCAGGAGAGGTTTCAGCATCGCCCTGAAAGAAGGAAAACCCGTGCGCTCAACAGAAGAAGTTCAATCCGGCGATGAACTCGAAATTCGCCTTTATGAAGGCTCTATTTTGACCTCTGTGAAAGAAATAAAAAATGAGTAAACAAAAACTGACCTACAAATCGGCCATGCAGGAATTGCAGGAAATTATTTCCCATTTGCAAATGGAAGCAATTGGTATTGATCAAATAACGGAAAAAGTAAAGCGAGCTTCCGAGCTGATTAGCTTTTGCAGGGAGAAACTGCGTTTGACGGGAAAGGAAATAGAGGAAGTGTTGAAGGATGATTGAGGCGCTTGAACTCCAATCATCCTTCTGTTTTTTTAGTTGACTAAAGCGACGCGTTTCACTTCATGGCTATTTTCCGTTTGGAAGGCCACCAGATAAATCCCCGCCTGTAGATTTCCAGTTGGGATTTTGAGCATAGAGCCGACACCCTGGAAGGCGTATTTTGGAAAACTCATCACCCTTTGGCCGGTCATGGTGTAGATGGAAATGTCGGCCTTCACTTCGTTTATAGTTTCAACCTGAACAGAAAGAGTCTGTCCGAGGCGCACCGGATTGGGACTTACCGACCACTGAGAGATAGCGGGAGTTTCAGCGGTATCGCTAAAGACGTCGCCCGTTTTGAAAATCTTTTGGCTGGTAGGATTGGCGCAGGTGCTGTATTCATTAAAGGCCATGACTCTCCACAAAAAGGATTTTTTGGGAGGTAAGTTGGTGAGCGTCACCTTATTATCATCCACGACTACGCGGACAGGCTCAGAACCTGGATTCGTAACTTCCACTAAATAGTGCGTAGCGCCCGCCACCTCTGTCCATTCCAAAACGACGTGATTGTAGGTATCTACTGTTTCCTTGTCGCCAGGCTGAATGATTTCCGGCGTGCCGTTGACTTCGTTCAGGTTGGGAATAATTCCAGGCCGGAGATAGTCTCTGGTCGCATGGAATAGGCTGTTTTTGACCACTTCCTTTTGCCCTTCTGTAAAAATGTATTGGGCGCATTCAAAATAATTCATGAAGTTGATTTCCTGAGGCTTTAGAAGCGCGCCGTTCGGGTCTCTTGCATTTTTGTTATAGATGCAATTATTAGCGGGGCCAAAGAGATAATCTGCGGGCGTATCGCAAATGCCGTCGCCTGCGATTTCACAATTGGAGCCATCTACAAACTCATTCAAGGTTTGGTGGTCGGGCGCAAGAGGTCCAACTGGATTCCCGTGGATAGCGGGATCCCAGGGGTCTAAATCCCAGCCGCTAAATGGGTGGGGCAGTCCGAAAAGGTGGCCGATTTCATGGCTTAAGGGTTTGTAATTTCCCACGTAAGAATTGTCGATGACCACCCAGTCTCTGGCGGCGTTGTTATTCAGGGAAGCCGGAGGCTGGTAGTAGGCCTGGGTGACTCCAACTGAATTGGGGTCGGTGATGACGCCCACCACAAAAACGTTGAGCGCATCGTAGATCATCTGAGCCTTGATGCCGCTGGAACCTGAAAATGAGGTGGGATCCTGATGAATAGAAGTGTTGTTGACGTATTTAAATTCTTTCAAGTAAAATTGAATATTCTGATCTTTATAAATCGAATTCATCTGGCACAAGGCGTTGAGCGCTCCTCTTTCCGATGGGCGAGCGCTGCCGTCGGTTTTTGCCACTAAATAAAAGCGCACCGGAACGTAAGTGACGGCGTTTCTGTCGAATACAACTCCTTTCATATCCTCTCGCACCTGGAACATGTAGGCCTTGATTTCCTGAGCGTCTTGCCTGGTGATACCGCACCACGGAGTTTGGGAATAAGACAGAGGAAAAAAAACTGCTAAAAAGAAAGCGGTCAGCCAAAAAGTAGTTTTACGCATACTTAAGATTTAAAAGATGAGGCGTTTAATAATTTATAAATAGGAGTTCAGATGAATGTGCAAAATTAATTAAAAAAACCAGTTCGCCTTTGGTCATTGAGCAGTCAATTCTATAGTCTGGAACTTGAAATTCTCTACTTTTGTGCGACTTTAAGAACCTGCATGGTTGCAGGCCAACAACCGGCTTTAAAATCTGGTTTTACGTTTCACCAAAAAATAAATAAAATTATGAGTAAAGTAACAGTGATCGGCGCTGGTAACGTGGGAGCTACCTGCGCCAATGTTTTAGCCCACAAAGACATCGTGAAGGAAGTGATGCTGGTGGACATTGTCGGCAATCTGGCCAAGGGCAAAGCGCTGGATAGCTGGCAGCAGGCGTCTATTGACGGCTATAGCACTTACCTTTCCGGCGGCGACGATTACGCCGCTACAAAAGATAGCGATATCGTAGTCATCACTGCCGGCGTGCCGCGCAAGCCCGGTATGAGCCGCGACGATTTGATTTCCACCAATGCCCGCATTGTCAAGTCGGTCACGGAAAACATCATGAAATATTCTTCCAATCCAATCATCATCGTGGTTTCTAATCCTTTAGACGTGATGAGCCTTGCCTGCTGGCGCACTTCGGGTCTGCCTTCCAACCGCGTTTTTGGTATGGCCGGCGTGTTGGACACCGCCCGCTATCGCGCATTTTTGGCTACGGCGCTGGATTGCTCCCCCAAAGATATCCAGGCGCTGCTAATGGGCGGACACGGAGACACCATGGTTCCTCTTCCCAGATATACCACTGTGGCCGGCATCCCCGTAACGGAGCTGTTGGACAGCGACACCTTGAATAAAATAGTAGATCGCACTGCCAAAGGCGGCGGAGAATTAGTGCAACTAATGGGCACTTCTGCCTGGTACGCACCCGGAGCCGCAGCCGCTCAAATGGTGGAAGCCATTGTGAAAGATGAAAATCGCATTTTCCCCGTTTGCGCTAAATTGGATGGACAGTACGGCCAAAAAGATATTTTTCTCGGAGTGCCGGTGAAGTTGGGCAAGAACGGCGTCGAGCAAATCATCGAAGTACATTTGAACGAAAGCGAAAAAGCTCTGCTCGACAAATCGGCAGCCGCCGTGAAATCAGTCATCGACGTTTATAATAAAATGAATGTCTGATTTTTATAAAAAAAGCGACAGGAGGAAGACCCTGCCGCTTTTTTTACCCCATATTTTTTTTTGAAAAAATCCGACTCTCTATTTCAGCCCTCTCTCAGCTCTTCCCGCCCGCCTTTTTTTATTTTAAAAAATAAAGGAATGATTTAATCGAACAGGGCAAATTGGCCGGCCTCCTGCGCTTCTTCCTTTTTGGGCGCCGCGGCAATTTGCGTTGACTGCATCACCCTTTTAATGACCCGCAGGCGATGCGTGTAGCGCTTAACCTCCAGGTTGAAAATCCCAAAGTGATCTAACTTATCCATGCGCACCTGGCCGAAGGAGTGGATGATTTTATTTTCCGGAAGTAAAATCCCTACGTGACTGATGTTTCCGGATCGGTTTTCAAAAAAGGCCAGATCTCCTGGCAGAGCCTGTTCAATGAAATCTACAATTTCTCCCTGGTGCACCTGCTGCTCTGCCGTTCTGAGCAAATTGATTCCAACGATTTTGAACACCATCTGCACCAGTCCCGAAGCGTCAATCCCGAAAGGCGATCTGCCGCCCCATTGAAAAGGAGCGAAGAGGTATTTTTTGGCAATTTTAACTACGCGTTCTGAGCTCGGACTTATGTTTTCAGGAAAGATTGCCTGGCCGCTGTAGAAGTAAACCTTTGTCTTTAGGACAAACTTCATCCCATCGAAATCGGGTAGGCGGGAGCCTAAAGGAATAGGAATGGAGAAATCGCCTGTAAGCATTGGTTGGAACAAATCGAGGCAGTAGGCGTAATGTTTTTCGAAAAGTTCAAATTCGGCAGGGCTAAGAGCTTTGATTTGTCGAAGCTGCAACCAGCCGATATAGTTGTCCCAAAGGCACCTGACTTTGAGCCAGGATTTGCCTTTTTGCTCTAATATTTCTACGGTCTCGCCGAAAAGTAACTGGCTGATTTGCTCGCTTTTGTCAGAAGGACTGCTTCTAAGCGGAACGACACTCAGTTGGCAAAATGCGAAGCTCATAAATTGGTCGTTGTTTTGCTTTTAAGCTCGTGAAAGGTAGATGCTCTCAATTATTTAAACTATAGTAAGTTGATAATGAGTTAGTTAGCAAAAAATAGTACTGCTAAAAATCATAATCCTGATTTCAAAAATACTAACTCTGATAGAAAGTCCGTTCGGTTTCTCTGTAAATTTAGAGCTACCTTTGGCAGGTTTTTTTCATGTGTTTAAAAACAAATTCTAAAAACCTGTTGGAAACTTCCATGAAGCCAAACCTTCATTCCCATAATAGGTACCAGAATCCTTTGATAGCCATGCGCAAAGTACTTCTTTTTTCAGCATTGATTTGCTTTATTTTTCAACTCAAAGCTCAAGACCGTCTATTCAGTCAGTTTTACGCCTCTCCGCTCACTTTAAACCCCGCGCTGACAGGCGCCTTTGAGGGGAAATACAGAGTGTCTTCTATTTATCGCGATCAATGGCGTCAAAATATGGAGAAGCCTTACGCCACCTTTTCCAGCGCTTTGGATTTGCGTTGGAGGATGAACGGCTCGGCGGCAAAATACCAGGATCATGCAGCAGTGGGGGTCATGTTTTTCTCTGACAAAGCAGGGCCTTTGCAATTTGCCACTACTCAGATTTCTATTTCGGCAGCCTATCACAAGGCTTTAGACAGTCGGAATACCCAATTTCTATCACTTGGCTTTCAGGGGGGAATCGCCCAGCGAAACCTAAATTTTGGAAATGTCACTTTTGAAGACCAGTTCAATGGGACGAATGGCTATACGGATCCCACGGCGGAGCGCCTGCCAGAAAACAACTTTGCGTTTGGCGATTATTCGCTGGGGCTGAACTATGTTTTTTCTCCGAAGCTTTCCAAATTCAGGGTTTTTGCGGGAGGCGCCATGCACCATTTCCTTTCCCCATCGGTTAGCTTTTACAAGCACTCTGACAAGGAGACCAGTTTGTTTGAAAATGATTTGGATACTCGCTACTCTGCTCAGCTTAGCATACAGGCGCCTGTAAGCGCAAGAATTTCAATACTGCCTCGCGCTATTTTTGACATGCAAGGCTCTGATTTAAAATTAGACGCCGGAGCCAATTTTAGGATCAACACGAGCGATTACAAGAACATTTCACTTCACATAGGAGCTTACGCAAGAACGGTGTCTGGTTTTGAAAATACCTATCGAGTGGACGCCCTGGTGGGGCTTGTTGGAATAGAGTTCAACAATGTCCTGCTCGGAGCGAGCTACGACTACTACCTGGGAGCAACCTCCGGATTTACTCGGGGAGCTTTTGAATTTTCTGTGGCTTACCTCGGCGAATATGAAGACGATTTGATCTTATGTCCCAAATTTTAAACTTTTTCGACAAAGACTTTGCTGTGCATGAATTTCATCCAATCTGTCTCTAAAGGGGCTTGTCGGGCAAGAGCGGAAAGTTTAAATTCTACTGTCGCTAAAAAAAGTTTCCACATAGTTATCCACATTGGGCGCCATTGAAAATCAAGCCCTTTTCTATGGACAAGTTTTTTAATGAGAACTTAATATTTACCTCAGTACACTGATAAGCAATGAGTTAGGACTTGTACACAAAAAGCTTACACGAAGCTGTGTGTTGAAAGCTTCTCCCCATTATTTTTGAAGGCTCCAAATAAATTCTCTACTTTTGAGCGTACTATGATGAAAGCATCACACTCTTTCCAAATTTCCCTTGTAACAAATATTGTTTTTTAGCGTATCCAACCACGCACATTTTCTGCTACGGAAATAGTTTGCTTTTCATTGCACAATGCAAGTATCGCGCGTCGAGCTATTCTTTTTGCGCACCTTAATTTTGGCGCTTAGGTATTTGTTTTTATCTTTATGCGAATTTTTTAAATCCTTTTGTCTATAGTATCAGTAAGTTAGATAGGCTCCTGTTGCATCATGTTGCAACAGGACTTTTTTTTTCCAGACTGACTATTCTCCTCCTTTTTTTCCTTAGAGCATCTTCCCGGGTGGTATAGAAAGGCAATTTTCTATTGGGTCGCATTTGCCGCTAAAGCATTTGCATTCGCTATTCACCTTTTTTGACTTCATCCTCTATCTTTGCCCCGCCTTTATAAAATTCATTTGTCAATTTTTGTAACCCGGATTTCTGCGCAGCCAGACCAGGGTGCAAATTCAAAAAAATAGAATCATTATGAACTTTGACCTTATTGTGATAGGTAGCGGGCCTGGAGGCTATGTAGCGGCTATTCGGGCTGCTCAGTTAAATATGAAAGTGGCGGTGGTCGAGAAGGAGTCGCTCGGAGGCACCTGCCTCAACTGGGGCTGCATCCCGACAAAGGCGCTACTTAAAAGCGCTCAGGTATTCGAGTACATCCAACATGCTTCCGAGTACGGCATCTCTACGGGAAATCCAAAGGCCGATTTTCCAGGAATGATAAAGCGCAGCCGCGATGTTGCCGAAGCCATGAGCAAGGGAATTCAGTTTCTATTTCGCAAGAATAAGGTGACGCCCATCTTCGGAACGGCTAAGTTGCTCAGAGGAAAGAAAGTGGAAGTCACGGATGCAGAGGGCAAAAAATCTGAGTACACCGCTCCTCACATCATCTTAGCCACCGGCGCCCGGGTGAAAGAATTGCCCAACTTGTCCATTGATGGGGAAAAAGTAATCGGGTACCGCCAGGCTTTAGCATTGCCGAAACAGCCTAAGCGCATGGTTATCGTCGGCGCCGGAGCTATCGGCGTAGAGTTCGCCTATTTTTATCACACGATAGGCACGGAAGTCACCATTGTAGAATTTATGGAGCAGGGACTCATCCCAAGAGAAGACGCTGACCTTTCAAAAGAACTTGGAAGAACTTTTAAAAAGAGCGGCATCAATGTCCTCGGGAACACGGCTGTTGAATCGGTAGATACCTCCGGAAAAGCCTGCAAAGTCAAAGTAAAAGACCGCAAATCCGGAAAGGAAGAAATTATCGAATGCGATATGGTTCTGTCAGCCACGGGAGTTACCGCCAATCTCGAAAACCTGGGGATAGAGGCGCTCGGAGTTACTGTGGAGAGAGGTCTAATCAAGGTAGATGAATTTTATCGCACCACGGTTTCGGGCATTTATGCCATTGGGGACATTGTGCCTGGGCAGGCGCTCGCGCACGTAGCCAGCGCGGAAGGAATCATCTGTGTAGAGAAAATAGCCGGGCAAAATCCGGAGCCTTTAGACTACAACAATATTCCGTCCTGTACTTACTGCTCGCCGGAAGTCGCCTCTGTCGGCTATACGGAACAGGCCGCTAAGGAGGCAGGCTTCGAAGTGAAAGTCGGCAAATTTCCCTTTACGGCTTCAGGCAAAGCGAAGGCTGCCGGAGCTTCGGGAGGCTTTGTCAAGGTGATTTTCGACGCTAAATACGGCGAGTTCTTAGGCGCCCACATGATTGGCGCAAATGTTACGGAAATGATTGCAGAGGTGGTCGCCGCCAGAAAATTAGAAACTACTGCCATGGAAATCATCAAATCCGTCCACCCACACCCGACGATGAGCGAGGCAGTCATGGAAGCGGCTGCCGCAGCCTACAATGAAGCGATTCACATTTGAAATTGTGTCTGATGTATTATAACTAATGTATAAGATTGAGAGCGGGCGCAGCCAAAAGAAAAAAGGCGGCGCCTTTTTTAAAAAGGAATGAGTGCAGCGCCTTAATCAGTTTTCCCAATCCTATTTTTTTAAAAAAAATAAATGAGTATGAAGTTCGCTATTTTATTTGCTACCGCCTGCCTGTTCTGGCAACCTGTCTGGGAAGAGTTTGCCAGCTTAGATGGGCGCTTCCGGGTGACGGCGCCTGGAGAATTCAAAGAATCGGCTGATTCAGTGCATACGGATATTGGCACGCTCGTCTTTCACACGTTTTTTATTCAGACTGAGGAAGAAGAAGCTGAAAACCTGTTTTACATGATTACCTATTGCGATTATCCAGAAGGCTTAATTTTTGCTGATTCCGTCGAATTCGCCCGAGATTTTTTCAATGCGACGATAGAAGAGGCGACTCTGAGCGTAAAGGGAACCCTCATGTACGAAACGGATGTGAAGATGGGGGAACACCCGGGGAAGTTTTGGCGAATAGATTATTTAGATGGAAGTGCAACGATTAAAACCAAAGCTTATCTGGCAGGCGACCGCTTTTATTCTATACAAACCATTTCCTACAAAGAAAAAAACCTCAATAGAGATAGCGACAGGTTTTTTGATTCCTTTCGCATTTTGTAAACGCACAAACCTACTCGAAGGGTAGATTTCACACTCCCTTAGGTTCTGTTTATCGGAGATTCAGACAATTTGGAGCAACGCTCCTCGTTTTTGGTCGCATCCTTATCTTTGCAGACTTTAACCTAAATCAAATCTAATTCGATGAAAAATCTTTTGATTCTTGTTGCCGCCTTTTTTGCGTTAAACGGCGCCCAAGCCCAGAACCTGACGTCTTACGAAGACTCTCTCAGCTATGCTGTCGGCATTCTCTGGGGGCAAAATATCAAACAGCAGGCCTTGAATGTCGATGGCGCTATCGTTGGCCGGGCAATCGGGGACGTGATGGCTGATAAGACAGAGGTCATGGACATTAAAACTGCCAATGACTTCGTGAAAGATCATATCTCTAAGAGGCAAAACGCTATCAGAGATAAGAACCAGAATGAAGGCCAGGCATTTCTCAATGAAAATAGAAAGAGAAAAGGCGTCACTACCTTGCCGAGCGGCCTGCAATATGAAATCCTTAAAGACGGTACCGGCCCTAAGCCCAAAGCTTCGGATAAAGTGACGGTTCACTACGAAGGCAAGCTGATTGATGGGACTATCTTCGACAGCTCCATTCAGCGGGGCGAGCCGGCGACTTTTCCCGTTACAGGCGTCATTCAGGGATGGGTGGAAGCGCTCCAACTGATGAAAGTCGGTTCCAAATGGAAATTGTTCATTCCTGAGAACCTGGCGTATGGGGAACGCGGCGCCGGCGGCCAGATCGGCCCTTACGCCACCCTCGTCTTTGAAGTGGAACTCCTCGGCATCCAATAAACCACAGAAAGAGTGTTATCTAATCGCTAAGGATAACGCTCTTTCCTTTTTCAACAAACCTTGCCTTAAACGCAGCTGAAATACTCCGGCTATGCGAATTGACATCATCACCGTTCACCCCGAATTGCTCGAAAGCCCTTTTGCTCATAGCATTCTCAAACGAGCTAAGGAAAAAGGGCTTTTAAAAATCCACATCCAGGATCTTCGGGAATATGGCCTCGGTCGGCACAAGCAGGTGGACGACTACCAATTCGGAGGCGGCGCAGGTATGGTGATGATGATAGAACCTTTGGTCGCCTGCATCGAAGATCTGCTCAAAGAGAGGAATTACGATGAAATTATTTACCTGAGTCCCGATGGAGAACGCCTGAGCCAGAGCCTTGTCAATCGCCTTTCTCTGAAGGAAAATTTGATGATGATTTGCGGTCATTACAAAGGCATTGACCAGCGGATTCGGGAGCACTTCGTGACCATGGAAATATCTATCGGGGACTACGTCTTATCCGGAGGAGAGCTGCCCGCCGCCGTTTTGGTGGATGCCATAGGTCGGCTGATCCCAGGCGTTTTGGGCGACGAAACTTCGGCGCTGTTTGATTCCTTTCAGGATCAATTACTCGCCCCTCCGGTATATACCCGCCCGGCTGAATTCAGAGGGTGGAAAGTGCCGGAAATCCTCCTTTCCGGCCATCTGGCAAAGATTGAAGAATGGAGAGCCCAACAATCTCTACGGCGCACCCGCCAACTCCGACCCGATTTGCTGGATGACTCTTCTATTGAAAATCCCTGAAATGAATATTGAAGATTTCCGCTTGTATTGCCTGTCCAAGAAAGGCGTGGATGAAGCCTTCCCTTTTGATGAAGTTACCCTTGTCTTTAAAGTCATGGGTAAAATATTCGCCCTGACCGGGCTTGATTCAGAAGCGTTTAGCGTCAATCTCAAATGCAACCCCGATCGCGCCGTCGAACTGAGGGAAGAATATCCCGACCAGATCCAGCCCGGCTGGCACATGAGCAAAAAGCATTGGAATACAGTGCAATTTGAAACCGGCCTCGACGATTCCTTTTTAAAAGAAATGATCGACCATTCCTACGATGAGGTAGCGCGGGGTCTGCCCAAAAAGCTAAGACAAGAGTTGCTACTATTATAATATGGTGAAGTTGAAATGAAAGAGCTCGATTACATCATCGTTGGCCAGGGCCTGGCCGGTACCTTGCTGAGTTATTTCTTATTGCAGGAAAACCAACGCATCCTCGTCGTGGACGCCTCCCGCCCCAACAGTTCCTCCAAAATAGCCGCCGGCGTCGTCAATCCTGTGACGGGGCGTCGGCAGGCCAAAAGCTGGCGCTATGAGGAGTTGTTTCAATTTGCCAAAAACACCTATCGGGCTTTAGAACAGGAATTGGGAATCAGCATTTGGAAAGAGCGCAACATCCTGCGCGCCCTGCACAATAATTTTGAGGAAAATGAATGGCTACGCAGAGGCGCTTTTCCCGACTACCAGGCATTTTTTAAGGAGGAGGCCGAACTTGGCGGATTTGAAGGCAAAGTTGGCGAGGCTCACGCCTGGGGAGAATTGAAGGGCAGCGCCCAGACAGACATGCCGACGCTGCTTAGTGCTTTTAGAAAAAAATTAGAGGCTGAGGAATTAATATTGGAAGAGCAGTTTGATTATGCACAAATCAAATTCGGAGAGGCCAGGGTCTCCTATCGGGATTTTTCGGCCAGGCAGATCGTTTTTTGCGAGGGAGCGAAAGCAGTGGAAAATCCATTTTTTAATTTCCTCCCTTTCTCATTGACAAAAGGCGAGTTGCTGCTCGTTGAAATTCCAGGCGCTGATTTTCAGAAAATGCTCAAGCATCACCTGTTCATCGTTCCCCTGTCAAACGGCCTTTACTGGGCAGGCTCTACCAGCCGATTTGAATATGAGGACGACCTGCCTTCGCAGGAGAAAAGAAAATGGTTGGAGGAGCAATTGAGCAAAACGATCAGACTACCCTACAAAATAATCGCCCACCAGGCAGGCATTCGCCCCACCGTCCACGACATCCGGCCCTTTTTGGGCGTCCATCCGGAGCGGCAGGGTTTGGCTGTTTTTAATGGATTGGGGACAAAAGGAGCTTCACTCGGTCCTTTGTTTGCCAATCAGTTGGCCAATTTCCTTCTGGGAAGGGGCGCCCTGGATAAGACCGTTGACATTGCCCGCTTCAAAGCAAAAGCCTAAAAAGTAGCTATCCGCAGCTTTAAATCTTCCCTTTCAAATTTCTAAAGCTCGTCTAATGCTTTCTAAGTCTGCATTTCCTAATCGCCTCCGGAAAGAGCTTTTTTAAGGCTTGGAGCCAATAAGTATCAGAGAATTACAGATGCAAAGGGATTCTTTATCCCTGTGATAAAGTTAAAAAATAGTATTATGCCTTTTGTTGGAGCCGGCAAAGATTATCCCGAAAGCAATAAGGACTATTACAGAAGTTAAAATTTACATGCGTGATTCAGACCATTTGAAAAATTTCCTTTTTTTAAAAAAAAATTAATCTATTCTTTTGAAAATAGAATTCTTGAACTATCTTTGCCCTCGAAAGAGAGATATTTTTTAATCCTGGAAAGACCAATCCTCAATAGCCAACGCGCTTTTCTATTCTATTTCCCTAATTATTGTCCCCCTTATTCTGCATTAGAGTTTCTTCCCATGGCATTTCAAATGCCCATTTTTCTCATTTGAAACATTTTTGAGAATTTTTTACTAACCGACTAAACACGAACAGCATTGAAACCGACTTTGCTATTTGCACTACTGGTTGTATTCATCCAGGTAGATGCACAAAATTATTTTGTCCGTATAGACGGCGCCGGGAACGGGACTTCATGGTCAGACGCATCAGGGAATTTGGCAGACGTCTTAAACAAGGCAACTGAGGGTTCTCAGATTTGGGTAGCTAAGGGTATCTACAAACCTTCAACTGACGCCAATCGCAACCTTTCTTTTGTAATTTCAAATGGCGTTCAACTCTATGGCGGCTTTGCAGGAAACGAAACCAGCCTTGAAGAGCGTAACATCGCTGAAAACCCAACTATTTTAAGCGGAGAGATTGGACAAGCAGGCGTAGCGGACAATTCTTACAACGTTGTCTTTTTCCAAAATGTAAGCTCTTCCACTATCCTCGATGGGTTCACTATCACTGCCGGCAACGCCAACAGTGAAGATTTGAAAGAAGGAGTTCGCACGCGCTGCGGCGCAGGTTTGTATATCACCGGTGAAAACGGCGGACTCACTGAGCCAGTTATTCGCAACTGCCAATTGCTGGGAAATCATGGAAGAGACGGAGCGGCAGTTTATATCAATGGCCGCAATGGAGAAGCCAACCCTAAGTTTGAAAATTGTGTGTTCAAAAATAATGAAGCCGGCCTTGATGGTGGAGCAATCTACAACGACGGCAGGCTCAACGGCAAAAGCAATCCAATTTTTGTCGAGTGTACTTTTGAGAAAAACATGGGAACTTATGGCGGCGCAATCTGCAACGCCACGGAATCAGGCGTCTGTAATCTCACTTTAGAAAATTGCAACTTCATCGAAAACGCAGCTTTCTTGCGCGGTGGAGCAGTTTTCAGCATGAACGGCGATGAGAAATGCTACCTGGAAATTTCCGACTGCAATTTCAAAGGAAATTATCCCGACGATCAAAACATGATTTTTACGAGCAGCGCAGCTTTGACCAGCGCATACAAAGTATCTTCTGCGAATCAATAATTTAAAACACAGGGAAAACCAACTTTTTTTGTACTCATTAGCAATGTAATTCTATGAATTTGAAGACCAGAGGTGTTTAAGTGAAAGACTTAAACACCTTTTTTTATTTATCTCTACCTCCGTAGCAGTACTCTGCCTATTTTTCAAAAAAAATTTACGTGACACCTTTAGAGGTTCTAAAAAAGTACTGGGGTTTTGACGCCTTCCGCCCACTACAAGATGAGATAATTGACTCGGTGTTAGTAGGGAACGACACGCTGGCGCTAATGCCGACAGGGGGCGGTAAGTCGCTGTGCTTTCAGGTTCCCGCTTTAGTAAAAGAAGGCCTTTGTCTGGTGGTATCCCCTCTAATTGCCCTGATGAAAGACCAGGTCTCGAATCTCCAAAAGCGAAACATCCCCGCCTACGCCATCTACTCTGGCATGCACTATAAAGAAATTGACATCATCCTGGACAATTGCGCCTACGGAGGAGCTAAATTTTTGTACCTCTCGCCGGAAAGACTGACCACCGAACTGGCCTTAGAAAGAATCAAGAAGATGAATATCAATCTATTGGCGGTAGATGAAGCCCACTGTATTTCCCAATGGGGGTACGACTTCAGGCCGCCATATTTACAGATTGCCAAAGTCCGGGAGATTTTACCGGAAATTCCGGTTCTGGCGCTCACCGCCACCGCTACCAGAGATGTAGTGGAGGATATTCAGGACAAACTCCAGTTCAGGAAGAAGAACGTACTTCAAAAGAGCTTTGCCCGATCCAATCTCGCCTATGTAGTGCTACCCGAAGAGAACAAACGGCAGAAATTGCTGGACATCGTCAAAAAGGTGGGCGGCTCTGGCGTAGTCTATGCACGGAACCGGAAGCTGACGCAGGAGATCGCTAAGTTTCTAAAAGAAAATCGAATATCGGCAGATTTCTACCACGCCGGACTGACTTCCGAAGAGCGCTCGAAAAAGCAGGACGCCTGGGTTTCAGGGAATATCCGGATAATGGTATGCACAAACGCCTTCGGAATGGGGATTGACAAGCCCGATGTGCGCTCAGTGGTACACCTCGACCTGCCGGACAGCTTAGAGGCGTATTTTCAGGAAGCGGGTAGGGCAGGGCGGGACGGCCTCAAATCCTACGCCGTCCTCCTATATTCCGAGCGAGATAGAGAATCTCTACAGCGAAATCTGGAGACCTCATTCCCTTCTTTGGAGGAAATCAGAAGAGTCTATCGGGCGCTGGGAAGTTATTTTCAATTGGCAGTTGGCAGTTCCGCAAACGACGCGGGCATGGACTTCGACATTGGAAACTTCTGCAAGAATTTCAAATTGGACGCCCTGACTACATTTTCTTGTTTGAAAGTCTTAGAACAGGAGGGCTGGATTGTACTTTCAGAAGCCGTCTTTCTTCCCCCGACTTTTAAAGTAGTAGTCTCACGAGAGCAATTGTATGATTTTCAGCTAAAGAACAAGAAACTCGATTTGGTTATCAAGACCCTTCTGCGATTGACAGAGGGCGCTGCTCAACATTACAGCCATATCAACTTAAATGCCGTGGCGAGAATACTGCAAACTTCTACGGAAGAAGTTGAGCGGGCAGTACAGGCTCTGCACAATGAAAAAATCATCGACTACCGACCGGCTAAAGACAAGCCTCAGCTCATTTTCACGGAGGAGAGGATAGAAGCTGAAAACCTCCAAATAGACATGGAATTGTACAATTTCCGCAGGGTGCGTTACGCTCAGAGGATTGAAAAAGCCATCCAATACGCCACGACTCCCCGTTGCAGGAGCCAACAATTACTCGAATATTTTGGTGAAAAATCAAAACCTTGCGGTGTTTGCGATGTCTGCCTGAGTCGAACGAAATCCGCCCTGTCTCCGGATGAGTATGAGCGGTATAAGGCGAAAATTAAACAGTTATTGCTGCGGGAGCGCCTCTCCGAAAAGCAGGTACTAGAGGCTTTTGCATCCAATCGCCATCCTTTGATCCTCCAAACCCTCAGCTACTTAGCCGACGAGGGGATTGTGGCGCATGAAAAGGGCAAATTAATATGGCAGGGTTGAAACCAGCCTTTTCACCATGAACCGGAAAAGCACAGCATGAAGATTATCTGCACAGTCACCAACGACCTCAACTTCGATCAGCGGATGATTCGGATTTGCACCAGTCTTAGCAGAGCCGGAAATGAGGTCTTGCTGCTCGGCAGGGAACTGCCCGCTTCTAAGCCTTTGACAGCCACGCCTTTCCAGCAGAAACGGTTGAACCTGCTTTTTCAAAAGGGAAAGCTATTCTATCTTGAATTCAATCTTCGCCTTCTTTTTTTCCTGTTGTTCTCTCGTTTTGATGTGGTCTATTCCGTTGACTTAGACAGCCTGACGCCTGGGTTTTTGATAGCCCGACTGAAAGGGAAACCCTGCGTTTACGATGCCCACGAATATTTTTCAGAAGTTCCGGAGGTCGCGAGGCGGCCTGTGGTAAAAAAGATTTGGGAGGCTGGCGCCCGCCTGATTGTTCCGCGCCTGCAGTATTGTCTGACGGTGGGCGAAACCTTAGCCGCTGTTTTTCAGGAAAGATATGGCGTCCCCTTCGAAGTAGTCAGAAACGTCCCGTTTAAATCTGATTCCTCCGGCGCAAAGGCTAAGCCCTGGAAAGAGAACCAAACCTTTATCCTGCTTTATCAGGGCGCACTGAACGAGGGTAGGGGATTGGAAGAAATTATCGGCGCAATGACCCAATTGCCCGAAGTGGAACTCTGGTTGGCGGGAGAGGGCGATTTATCCGATGAACTGAGGGAAAAAGTCAGAGAATTGGCATTGGAAGAGAAGGTTCATTTTTTGGGAAAACTAAAACCAGACGAGCTTTCCAAAATAACCCCACAGGCCTGGCTTGGACTCAATCTGTTGAAGAACAGTGGGTTGAGCTACTACTATTCCTTGGCGAACAAAGCTTTTGACTACATCCAGGCGGGTCTGCCTTCCCTGTCAATGGATTTCCCGGAATACCGCCGCCTCGACGAACAGTACCATGTATTTTACCTGCTCAAAGAATTATCGGAGTCGGCCATTGCGGAAGCAGTTTTGCACTTAAAAAAGGAGAGAGCCTTGTACGAAAAGTTAGCTGGCAATTGCCAGAAGGCTGCCGGGCATTTAACCTGGGAAAATGAGGAAAAGCGGCTGCTCGCTTTTTTTCAAAAAATAAAATAGAGTTCAACCACGAAAGGCACGAAAGGCACGAAATTATTTCTTTAATATTTTTAGCGTATTTAGTGCATTTTGTGGTTATTTTTCCTACCATGGTTCAACCACGAAAGGCACGAAAAGCACGAAATTACTTTTTTAATATTTTTGAGCGTATTTAGTGCATTTCGTGTATTTAGTGGTTATTTTTCCTACCAGGATTCAACCACGAAAGGCACGAAAAGCACGAAATTATTCTTTAAACCCAAAGTTCCTGAGCCTGCTTGAAATCATAAAGAAACTAAAAAAGGAACAAGGGAAGGCCTAAGATCCCTGCGAGCCGAACCTGCCGCCCGACCTATTTCAGGCTAAACAAATCAGTAAGCCCCGGCGTCCGGTGTACGATAAAGCCCTCGGCGTATTCAAACCCCGCCGTTCGTCCGAGCACCCTGCCTTTGGACTTCAGGAACTCCATGAAATCCCTGCCGGAAATGGGCGTGCTCATCTCCTTATCCAGACCTTGTTCATTCGGGTGATAAAACTGCGAACTGAAGGTTTGGATGAGCTCAAACTTCCTTTCGATGTAAGACGTGATGTCAAACACAAAATCCGGCTCCAGATTCTTGTCCTGAATATAGTGGTAAATGGCTTTGGGGCGCCACCGCTCCTGGCGCTTCCCGTCTTCGTCTAAGGTTTCAATCTTGACAAGACCCGAATAGAAGCAGGCGTCCGCCGTCAATTTTGCGGCTCGTCCATGATCCGGATGGCGATCGTCCGGTGTATTGGCCAACACGATTTCCGGTTGACACCAGCGGATAATCTGGATGATGGACAGAATATTTTCGGGTGAATATTGCATGAATCCGTCTGCCATTTTCAGGTTTTTGCGGAAGGAGGCGCCCATCTTTTTCGCTGAATTAGCGGCTTCAATATCCCTAAGCTCAGCGCTGCCCCGGGTTCCAAGTTCGCCTCTCGTCAGGTCGAGCAACCCGACTTTTTTGCCCTGGTCTAAGTGGTACAGCAAGGTACCGCTGCAACTCAATTCCACATCGTCAGGGTGTACGCCGATGGCCAGTATATCAACTTTCATTGTTTTATTTTAAAAAATTAAAAACTGAAAATAAAACGTCTTGATGCAAAACAGGTTGATTGCAGGTCATCAGTTTTCCTCAGCTAAGATAATCGCTGAAAAGGGATGGAGACTGGCTCTCGTGTCCGTTGTCATTCCCATTCCATCTAATTCGATTCTCCCATTTTGGCAAATGATTTTCCAATTGCCTTCGGGTATCGTGACGGACTTACCGACCTTGTTGCCGTTGAAAATCAGCAGGATACGCTTCCAGGAATCTCCATTGGCGTTGTCTTTAATCAAATATCCCAGCATGTTGTCAAAGGGGAAATCCAAAAACTCCAGATGCCGATTGATCATTTCCTGATTGCCCATGCGAAAGGCGGGATGCTGCTTTCGCAATTGAATCAGGTTTTTGTAGTACTCAAAAAGGCTGTGGTATTTGGCCTTGTTGTCCCAGTTGATTTGGTTGACGATGTCGGGAGAGCTATAGGAATTCTCAAGGCCTAACTTGCTGCGGACAAACTCTTCCCCGGCGTGCAGAAATGGTATCCCCTGCGAAGTGAGCACGATTGTTTGCGCCAATTTGTCCATGCTCAGCAATTCCTCTTCCGAGCAGGAGCGACAGGTGTTTTTCAGGCGATCCCACAAGGTGTGGTTGTCGTGGCAGGAGACGTAGTTGATGCATTGCAGCGGCGAATTAGCCCAGGGAGCTTTGGAGTAATTCACTAAAGCGTAGTTGACGCCAGGGTGCTCGACGGCGCCGACGATTCCGAACTTCACGCTTTCTTCTAAGTCCGTTTCGCCGTTGATGAAGCCGGCGGCGTTTCTAGAAAAGACGTGCCCTTTGACGCCGTCCCTAAGTTCGTCGCAGAAGGCGGCGATGCCGTCCAATTTTGAAACATTCGCTTTGACAGCCCGCAACTTTTCGTCCAGAGGGCTTGGCTCCGCCGTCCAGCCTTCGCCGTATATAAATATAGTTGGATCAATTTTTCTCAACTCCTTAGCTACCTGATTCATCGTTTCTATATCGTGAATGCCCATCAGATCCACTCGGAAGCCGTCAATATGGTACTCTTTAGCCCAATAAACCATGGACTCGACGATGAATTTCCGCACCATAAATCGCTCAGAAGCCACCTCGTTGCCACAGGCCGAAGCGTCGGAATAACCGCCGGCCTGATTCAGCCGGTAGTAGTACATCGGAACCATTTGATTGAAAACAGACTCATCGTTGGCGCCAGTATGATTATACACTACATCCATGACCACCCTAAGGCCATTGTCGTGCAGGGCTTTTACCATTTCTTTGAACTCGCGGATGCGCACCCTGCCGTCGTAGGGGTCGGTGGAATAGCTCCCCTCAGGCGCATTGTAATTCTGCGGGTCGTAGCCCCAGTTATAAACATTGTCCTCTAACTTAGTCTCGTCAATGGACATAAAGTCGAAGACCGGCAGCAGATGAACGTGCGTAGCGCCCAATTCTACGATGTGATCCAATCCGGTACTCATGCCATCCGGCGTCTTAGTTCCCGTTTCTGTGAGGCCGAGGTATTTGCACTTATTGGCGATGCCCGATGAGGGGTGATGGGATATATCTCTCAGATGAAGTTCGTACAGGACGATATCGGCAAAGCTTTTCAACGGAGGGCGCCTGTCGTTTTCCCAGCCTGCCGGATTCGTTTTTTTCAAATCGACAATCATGGCTCGCTTGCCGTTCACGCCGGTAGCTCTGGCGTATGGGTCGGGCGACTCAGCCAGCCAGGTCGTATCCACCAACACCTGAAAGGCGTAAAACTTCCCCTCCTGATCGCCGGTCACTTTAGCCGACCAAATGCCGCGCTTCTCCTTTTTCATGTTTTTTATCAAAATGGTATCTCCTCCGATACCATTGTCGTACATGAAAAGCCGCACTTCTTTGGCCGGCGGCGACCAAATTTTGAAAGTGGATTTTTTAGGAGAATAAGCGAGGCCGAGATCCGCCCCGTCGTAAGTAGGGTAGTTTTTGAAGTCCTCAGCCGTGAAGACCTTTGTCGGCTCCGTTACTTTGTCGGAGATTTTATTGTCCTCTTGGGATGAGGACTGAAAGGGAAACCACATCATGGCGATACAAAAGATTAAAAGAAAGCGCTTGTCGTATTTCATACTCCAAATTTTAGTGAAGAGCAAAAATAGAAACCCCATTGGTTTTATAAGGAGAAGAGTGGGGAATTGTTGGTCGAGCGGCTCATTCAGTGCGAGAAATCCCTCTTCCCGAAAGCCTTCCCTGATGCAGA
>CAZXQI010000015.1:0-42633 GCA_964643005.1 uncultured Saprospiraceae bacterium
GGTCTGCCAACTCTATTGACAACCAGGGTGTTGCGGTTTATTCTGCTAAAATTTTCGATAATTATTTTATACCACTCCAGGCAATAGCCCGCCAAAATACATTTTATACAAACGACTGAAAACTCATATAGGCTAAGCTTACGCTTAGCTCAATGGCGCCTGCCAGAAAGCGCTAATTCTGCATTGTACAATTTTTTCAAACAGCATTGACAGAAGTCGGGCTCTCCATTAAAAAGGATTTTTGCAACCTATCTTAGGCGGCCATTCTACAGGCTTGAGAAAAGACATATTCTGGGGATCAATGCTGCATGATATCATCTTTTAACGTTTAATTAAAACATAAAAATAATGGAGCAATATACTAACAGTCCAGCCGGTAGAGCCGGACTCTTTACACTATCCCTGCGTTGGGTTATAGGCTGGACATATTTTTCCGCATTTTGGAGGAGGTTGATTTTAGAAAATAAACTTATCCCCGAAGAAGCAGGCTATATTGGCGAGAAGTTCAATCACTTTCTTCCCAATGCTTTGGGCATCAAACCCATCATTGAATATTTGGTCTCCCATCCGGAAGCGTTGCATATATCCATGGTCGTTTTTACGATAGTCGAAGCCATAGTCGGTTTGTTCATCATCCTCGGATTGTTTACCAGGCTGATGAGTATCGGCGTATTCTCTCTGGCAATGGGTATTCTTCTGGGTTCCGGCTGGATTGGAACAACCTGTTTAGACGAGTGGCAAATTGGAGTACTGGGGGTGGCAGGCGGTTTCGTTCTCTTCCTGAGCGGAAGCGGCGCCTATTCCTTAGATAATTTTCTAATGGCCAAATCTTATCCATTTACCGAAAAAAAATGGTTTGCCTTTTTGGGTTCGGGCGAGCTGCCCATCAAAAATATAGCTCCCAAAGTTCTCATTATGTCGGGGCTTATTATGGCGCTAACCCTGTTCACCAATCAGGTTTTTCACGGCGGGGTATTTGGCGCGCTTCACAACAAATCTGTCAGGCCAAAAGTCCAAATTTCAGATATCCGTCAAAATGGTTCCCAACTTTCTTTCCAGCTGTTCAGGGTGGAAGGCGCCGACGTTTACGGTTCATTCCTGATTGGAATAGAGATTCTGGATGAAAATAATCGGGCGCTCCTATCAATCGGCCAGGACGAACTCGCTCAATTTCCACCAGAAAAAATAAACAACCATTATGTGGCGAAAATCAAACCAGGGAAGCATAGTTTGATTTTGCCGCTCGGAGCTAAGGCCGACCTGACGATAGATTTGGGAGGAATTACCCTTCAAGAAAATTATGCGCTAAAACTGACTGATATCAGTGGAATAGAATGGACTGCAAAAATAAAATAGGCGATTCGGCAACTGTTTGGCCTGGCGTGGGATTCCTGCTGATTGCGTGGGTTTTCCGCTGATTCTTTCGCAGGTTTTTTCTAATGAATTATCCTGTTGGCGGATTTTCACTGAAGCCCAGCGGGAGGCTCGTCGTGTGCTTGATCTCCGTCATCACGAAGGAGCTTTGCACCTTGCCGATGTTTTCTAAGGCGGCCAGTTTTTTGGAGACGAAGTGTTGGTAGGCGTCCATGTCTCTGACGACGACTTTGAGCAGGTAGTCAAACAGACCTGCGATGTGGTAACATTCCACCACTTCCGGCAAGGCCCTGGCCGCCTCTTCAAAGTGCGAAAGAAAGTCGGTGTTGTGTTCCTTCAGCGAGACATTGGTATAGGCTACCAGCGACAGGCCTATTTTCCGTTTGTCTAAGAGCGCTACGTATTTTTGGATAAAGCCTTCCTTTTTCATCCGTTTGATTCTTTCAAAAACGGGCGTGGTGGTGATGTTCAGCGTCGCCGCTATTTCTTTGGTGGTGATGTGGGCGTCTTCCTGTAGCAGTTGGAGGATGCGCAAATCTGTGGCGTCAGGTGTCATTACAAGGGAATATTTTTCTAAAAACAAAATAAAACAACCATAAAACAGGGATTGCGTTCTAAATAGAGTCAGCTGTTTAGAATCATTTCCCTGTGGTGCAAAATATCATAGAATTTAATTCTTGTCGGGATATTTTTGCAAAAAAAATTAATGTCATGAAAAATCGCAAGCTTCATCCGGAAAGTTTAATGATGTCTTTCGGCTATGAACCCGACTGGTCGGAAGGCGCCATCAAGACGCCCATCTTTCAAACTTCTACTTTCATCTTCAAAACGGCGGAGGAGGGCAAGGCCTTTTTCGAAGTCGCCTACGGTCTGCGGGAAAAGGGCGAAGGGGAAAAATTAGGCATGATTTACAGCCGCATCAACAATCCCAACATGGAAATCTTAGAGGACAGGCTGACCCTCTGGGACAAGGCGGAAGCCTGCGCCGTCTTCGAAAGCGGCATGTCGGCCATCTCCACCACCCTGTTGGAGTTTGTAAAGCCCGGCGACCTGCTCGTCTTTTCCAATCCCCTTTACGGCGGCACGGTGCATTTCATCGAGCAGGTTTTGACAGGTTCGGGCGTCCACATCCTCGGCTTTGCGCCGGGAACTACGGAGGAGGAACTAAAAGCGATGATAGAGCAAACGGGAAAAGCTAAGCGGCTGGCCATGATTTACTTAGAGACGCCCGCCAACCCCACCAACGACCTGTTTGATATAGAAATGTGCCGCCGCATCGCCGACCAGTTTAGTTCGGAGGGCAAGCGGGTTTTGGTGGCCGTGGACAATACTTTCATGGGGCCGCTCTGGCAGCACCCCCTACAGTTGGGCGCGGACTTAGCGCTCTATTCCGCCACCAAGTATATCGGCGGCCATAGCGACCTCATCGCAGGGGCGGCGCTGGGTTCCTCCGCACTGATTCAACGCCTGAAAACACTGCGGACTTTCCTCGGCTGCATGTCCAGCCCCTGGACGAGCTGGCTGATGATCCGGAGTCTCGAAACGCTGAAGGTTCGCATGAACCAGCAATGCGAGAACGCACAGGTAGTCGCCGATTTTCTGGACAGCCACCCGAAAGTCAGGAAGGTGCACTACCTCGGACTGCTCCGCCCCGAAGACGGCGAACAATACCGGATTTACAAATCTCATTTCAATTCTCCGGGCGCCATGCTTTCTTTTGAAGTCAAAGGAGGGGAAAAAGAAGCCTTCCAGTTTCTGAATCATTTGAAGCTAATCCGGCTGGCCGTCAGCTTAGGCAGTACGGAATCTCTGGCGCAGCATCCCGCCACGATGACGCATATTGGCGTGCCTGCGGACGAGAAAGAGCGGTATGGTATCTCCGAATCTCTCATCCGCCTCTCCGTGGGCGTCGAGAATGTGGAAGACCTGCTCTGGGATATCCAGCAGGCGCTGGAGGCCGTGGACGTCTCCCCTTCCAAAAAGACAATGGAATTGTCGGTATAAGCATCCGCCATTTTATTTATCCAAAAAAAATTAGCCCTGAAGGAGCGCAGTTTTCAAATTAACCGGCGCTCGTTCAGGGCTTTTGTTTTGTACCCCCCGGCAGATAACAGTTTTGATGCGTGAAATTGCAACTTTCTTCACTTATGCCTACTGTCTAAATTTTGGGGAGTAGCTCACAGTAGAATCTTCTGTCACATGGCCGGTTTTGGCTAATGCAACTATAATGCTACAACGAATTCAAAGATATACCCAATAAAATTCCCGAACACGCTCAAAAAAAACAAACAATACTCAAAAAGCAGCAAGCACACTTCTACCCAATCCCAAATCTACCGACCCATGCCATCATCCCTCCCGTGAGATTTCTGACATTCTTAAATCCTTTGCGCTCCATAAGAACTTTGGCGACGCCGCTTCTGGAACCGGAGCGACAGTACACCACTATTTCCTCTTCCTTCCTGGCTTCTAAACCGGGCAGGGCGATCGGTATCCTGCCGACCGGAAT
Source organism: uncultured Saprospiraceae bacterium (assembly GCA_964643005.1). Lineage (GTDB taxonomy): Bacteria > Bacteroidota > Bacteroidia > Chitinophagales > Saprospiraceae > UBA6168. The sequence continues at coordinate 3,884 of CAZXQI010000015.1, forward strand.
AAGTTCTCCACCGACGTTGAATTCTTCGTGTTCATGGGGTTCCCGAACGTCAATCAATACAAATTGATCGCCGCGTTCGATTTTTTCTTTAAGTTCTTCTACTGTGATATCCATGATGTAAAGTCTGATTGCATAAAAAAGATAGGAAAGCGCTCCCGACAGGGGCTTTCGAAAGTTTCGGTCAAATTCCATTGAACATTCTCAAAGAAAAATGGCGGGGCAAAAAAAGAAAATTGATGGGAGAATTTCTATTAAAAGGCATGGCGACTGCCATTCCGCATCGGGGCTAACTATTGAACTGAAACCTTTTCAGGGTAGATCCGGGCTTCTGCCCCGCGCACATTATCGAGCCAACAAAATGCGCTGGCTGAAACTCTGCCCCGTTTTTACGTCGAGCACCTGAACGAAGTAAATCCCATTTTTCAAAGTCTGGAGGTTCATTTCGCCAGTCAGCGCTTTTTGTAAAAGTAGCTGCCCTAATTCGTTGAAAACAAACACTTTGTAATCCTCGGGATTTCCATTTTTTAACCGAAAATTCAGCAGACCCGAAGTGGGATTAGGAAAAAGCTCCACTGTTTGGGTATTCGGGATTGCTTCCTGCGCCGCAGTGCTCGTGCTTTGGGTGCGGGTCACCACAGGGCGAATCATCAGCGCACCGGAGACGCTCTTGGGGAACTTACCCCAGTTAGCGCCATTCTCGCTGTACCAGTTGCAGTCGCAGGGGTTCTGGAGATCGAAGCCGATGGGGATGCCATCCGTTGCGATGGTCACCTGCTCAATGCCGACGTAGAAGTCGCCCACCGGAACGGCGAGGGGAGTCTCTTCGCCGAGGAAGTCGTCCAGCACGTAGGTCGTGAAGCCCTGCAAAGTATCGAACAGGTTGTCGGCATAAAACGGCCGCAACAACTGGCGCTCAAAAGCCGGCTCTCCCGTCACGTCGCCCACCCAGATTTTCAGGTTGAAAAGCTGGCTTTGTACGTTGCCGATTACGTGGGGGAACATCAGTTGCACGGCGTGGATGGTGTCCGGTTCATTGGCATGGAACCGGGCTGCAATATGCTGCCCCTTGCCATTGGAGTGCTTGATGAAAACCTGCCATTCCGCCGTGCCATCGTCGTGGGCAAAGTAATCGGCAAACCGAGTCTGCAAATAAACCGTGTCGTTGACCGAATACAGGTCGGCGGGAGACTGAGAGGTGTTGACAAAGGCAAATCTCGTCTCCAAATTCCGCAGCGGCGCATCGGGAATCTGAGCTTTCAGGACGGTGCTGATTTGCCCGAAATTTTGGTCTGGGATGGCCCCTTCGCGCAGAGTTTGCACCTTGGGTAAAATATTTTCTCCTGATTCTAAGATGGTAAAATTCTGGTTGAAATCTATACCTAAGGTCGTTTCCCAATAATTCACGCCAGACACGTTCAGCGTCGCCGGGAAATCGAAATGGTTGTAAAAACTCGCCCTAAACTGGTTCGTCAGCTCGTCGTCTTCATGCCCTTTGAAGTGGCGCCAGGGCATAGAGGTATAATTTTTCAAAAGAGAAGTCGGCAGTTGGGTGAAAGCGATATCGTTGAAATTCTCATTATCCGCATTGATGGAAGGGCCGAGATAAAAATAGTCCGCATGCCACAAATCCACCGAGCCTCCCGGGGAGGTAAAGGCGGTCAGGCGAAACTGAAAGGCCTTGTGCAGAAATTCCGGCTCGTCAATCTGGATGCCGAAAAACTGAAACGGCGGAAAAGAATCCAAAGGCACGTCGTCCATGCCGGCGAAGGTATGCACCTGCACCCAGCGGCGCTGGTCGTTGCGGAATTCGAGGATGAGCGAGTCCGGTTTCTCTGGCTCTAAGCCATAGCCCTTGGGCGCCACAAAAAAGCGCAGGGACAGCTTGCTGGTCGGATTGAAGCCGGACAGGTCAATGGGTTTGGAAGTCAGCCGGTCGCCGATGCCGCTGATAATATCGTAAACATTCCCCCGACTGTCCAGGCCGTCGAAGGTCGCCATGCCGATGGAAGGCGGATCTTTGGCCAGGGTTGTGTTGATGAAGACGTCTTTGTCCAACCAGAATTTCGAACTGGGATAAGGGCCGGTATTAGCAGAAAAGTCATCGAAAAACGGCAGCGAGGCGGCCGTCAGTGTGTCGCCTTTGACGATAAAGGGAATCTTGAAAGTATCGCAAACCGCCCAGTCGTCGCATATCACAGCGCAGACGGTATCCACCCCCGGGAATCGGCTGGAATGATAGACAATACAGGTATCCGGAAAACTGTAAGACCTGAAATAGTAAATTTGCCGCCCATCCCCGTCGTAGTCGCCCGAACAGTGAATTAACTCGCTGCAGCCTTTTGTTCCGTTGAAATCGAGTTCGTTGTCCAGGCAGTAGTTGGAGATGCTTTCCGGCTCTACGGTCTGGGAACTGGCGATCACCACCCTGCCCTGCCGCCTGACGTGAATGACAGTCTGGATAATGGTATCCGGATGGCCGGGCTGCGAGAACAATACCAATACGGTATCAATCCCCGCACCGCTGAATCCCGGATTTGCAAAATAGGTCAGCAGGATGGCCGTATCGAGTTGCGCCACACCGAATTGGAGGGACTGGTTGTTTAAAATGGATAGCGTGGGCGCCTCCGCTCCGCTCATCAGCCCAAAGGTGTCCAATTCGATTTCTATGCTGTCGCCGGAACTGACGATGTAGTCTAAAAACTCGGGAGGACAGGCGCCGTGGGTTCGTTCGGCATTTTGGAAAACGGGCGGGACGCCGGTCATTTGTTCCACGAGCGCCGCGCGAGCCGCTTCTTCTTTCGCTGCGAAACTCTTCAGGACGGGGTTGCCCTGTGCGGGGCTGAATCCCAGACTTTGAGCTTTGAGAAAAGAAGTAGTCAAAAGAATAAAAAACAGAGCGTATAAAAGTCTCATTGTGTCAGGTTTCTAAATCGCTGAAAATCCGGATGAAGTTTTAAAAAAGGACGTTTGGAATGGCAGGAAAACCGCCCGTTTAAACAATTTTCCAGAAACGTCCATTCCTTTGAATTGTTGCCAAAGGGAGAAATGTTAGAAGTCGTTGCTGCCGGAATTATCGTCCAGAGAAGAGCAATTCGACGGCAGGTATTGCGTCAGCCATACATTGATCTGAGCGCCCACCGGTATCATGTTGGAGCCTGAATACTCCGGCTCCTGCCTGTAAATAAAGGAAGCGGCGCGATTGCCCACAGACCCGTCGTCGAAAATCTGCCCGATGTTCAGATTGGAACTGTTGACTAAAAATTCTGCGGCAGAAAAATTCTTGCAAACAAGGTTGGGGATTTCCACCATATTGCTCTGGCGCTCGGTCACGACAAATTCAAGCAGGTCTCCAGACAATACCTGATAGCCGGATTTTACCATTTGTTCCGTCACCTTCTTATTGTTGTGGTAAAAATAGAGGATGGTATTTTCCGCCTGCTTAGCGTCAAAAACGCGCTCTTTGACCCTGGATCTGATGCCTCTGTTGGAGAGTTTCGCAGCGTAGCGATCATAATCGTAGGCGCTATCGGAGAACTTCGGCAGCGTTTCAGGCTGGGCATTCCCCGTAACGGTCACGTATATTTTTCGGCCTTCTTTTACCCTGGAAAGGGGTTTGGGGTTTTGCAAAATAATCATCCCGCTCGGCCTGCCTTCCTTCCACACGGAGTCCATCACTTCAAAGCGAAAGCCCTTTACCCGCCCCTGCTTTTTTGCATCCATCAGATACATGCCCGTAAAGTCGTCCACATGCACAGACTCCCCGTGGTTGGTATAGCAGCGAAGCCACCACCCTGTCAGGAGCATCGCCACCAGCAGGACGCCCAGCATCATGGCAAAATTTTTCAAAAAGAGAACACTGGAAAGAAAGAGCCAGACCTCTTTTGCAAATGCTTTCAAATTTTCCAACAGTCCGTTCATGTGTTATTTAAAATAAATGGCTGCAAAGATAGTGAACAGTTCCAAAACTAACTGACAGGTTGACGCATGCTACAAAGCGCCTTCCATACGTTAAAGCCGTCCTGCCGTCTATGAAGCGCCCATATTTTACATTTTCAATAATTTCGCCTCCGAAATCAAAATTGGGACGGATATTGGGCTAAACAGTAACCGTCCAATTTTATAAATCAAAAACATTGTAAGATGAGGTTGCTCGCTTTGCTGACGCTGAGTTTGCTCGCCCTTTCATTCTATCCGCCAAATCCGGAATATCTAAAAGTCGAAGCGCTGCCGGGAGACGGCGTTTATGCGCTGTTGCGCCGCTATGGCTTAGACCGCAACTCCTGCAATCACGAGCAGTTTTACAAACTCAATCAGCTCCGGAAAAATTCCATCCTAAAGATCGGCCAGTCTTATATCCTGCCCATCCAGCTATATACTTTTAATGGAAAAACCATTCGCTCGTCTGTCGGCATAGACGACTGGGACAAGGCAAAAAACATCGAAATCTATAACGACGCCATGCTCCGCGACGGCTACAAAGACAAGTCCTTCAGAGACGATAAGGTGCTCTGGGTGCCCTGGCACCTGCTCAACTGCCCAGGCATGGACATCCCCACCCAGACCGTAGCTCCTGACAATGGAGAAGTCAACCTCGCTATCGAGCCGGCCGGCAATCGCCGCTATCCGATTTTTGGGAAAAAATACGAACACGTCCCGCTGACTGACAACAGCCTCCAGGGCAAAGTCTATTACATCGAAAGCGGCCATGGCGGACCAGACCCCGGCGCTATGGCCACTATTGGAAAAAATATCGTTTGTGAAGATGAATACGCCTACGACGTCGCCCTCCGATTAGTGCGCAACCTGATCGCCCACGGCGCCACCGCTTACATGATCACCCGCGACCCCGACGACGGCATTCGGGACAATCAGTACCTACAATGCGATAACGACGAAGTAGTCTGGGGCAATGCGCCCATCACGGGAGGGCAAAAAGTCAGGCTCTCCCAGCGATCCGACCTCATCAATGAATTATACGACAAACACGAAAAGCAGGGCGTGAAAGAGCAAAGCCTCGTCGTCATCCACGTGGATTCGAGAGGACAAAAAGAACAAACCGACCTGTTTTTCTACTACCACCCCGACGATCCGACCGGAATGGAATTAGCCAACAAACTTTTCAAAAGTATAGAAGCCAATTACAGAAAATACCGAAACGGAAGGGGCTATACCGGAACGGTCACAGCGCGGGACCTGCACATGCTGCGGGAAACCAAAGTGCCCTCGGCCTATATTGAATTGGGCAACATTCGCCATGCCCAGGATCAGCAGCGCATTATCTCTCCGAAAAACAGACAACTGCTTGCAGACTGGCTGCTGGATGGATTGAAATAATTCAATTGTACCTAAAAGGAATCTTCCGGCGGGAACGGCCATTTTCTTAACGCCGGACTGATTAGGGAAATGTTTTTCAAAAAAAGGTCGGACGCCCTCCCTTTGTCCACCTACTCAAAATGAGACGCAGGAAGTATTATCTCATTTTTCCTTTCTCATCCAAATTTGAAAAGTAAAAGAATACGCATGCCGCTCGTCCTTTTCATGCTTTTCGGCGTGCACGAGCTGCCAGTCGTTGGTAGAAAATTTTGGAAAAAAAGCCTCTGCCTTGGGGAATACGGCGTCTATCAGCGACAACTCCATCCTGTCGGCCACGCCGATGGCCATTTCAAAAATATCTCCTCCTCCAATTACAAAGACGTCTCGCCCGAAACCGGCTTTTTCCAAAGCTTCTTCCAAACTGTGAGCGACGATCGCCCCTTTGGCGTCGTAGCTTTTATTTCGGGTGACGACTATGTTCAGGCTGTCTTCTAAGGGGCTTCCCACTACGTCGTAGGATTTTCGACCCAGGATGATGGGATGATGCCGGATGCTCTCCCGAAAGCGATTGTATTCATCGGGCAGATCCCACAATGGAACGCCGTCGTCCGTACCTAATTCAAAGTTCTGCCCCATGGCAGCAGCTAAAATTATCACCTGAAACGATTTTAATATGAACCGGCAAAGTTATCAGTTCCCATCTTATCTTAGTCATAGGCCGGTTCAGGGAATATGCCTGTGGCCTGTTGGATACCCGAATAAGTTTTGCCGGGGTTCCCAGAATTTTTCAATGGTCTTGCGGCAATTTTTATCTTAAAAAATTCGGTCGCCGCAGGGAATGACAATTACTTTTTTGAAAGGTGCCAATAAATTGAAGAAAGATTTCATATTTGTAGCCAGTGTTTCAATTTTGCGAAAGGTGCGATTTAGTTTGGGATAAAAATTATCCTGTTTAATAACTAATCTTTTTTCAAAGCATTTTTTTACATGCGCCCAAAGTCTTTAAGACAAAGGGCTATTCACTCATAATTTAAAAATTGTATTATGGAAATTTTGACAAAAGACTGGAGATTCAGTAAAGACATCGGGCTTTTGGTTCTGCGCCTGACTTTTGCATTCATCCTGATTTATGGACACGGTTTTGAAAAACTCGCCGTCATTTTCTCAGGACAGGAAATTCAGTTCATGGATCCCATCGGCATCGGACCAAAACTATCCTTTTACCTGGCAGCCTTTGCAGAAGGCATCTGCACCATCCTCTTAGTGCTCGGTTTGTTCACCCGGTTTGCCGCCGTGATTCTGACCATCAACTTCTTAGTCATCTTCATCTTCCACGCTTTCATGATAAAGGATGACTTTATGATTTTGGAGCCTCGCTATTTCTATCTATTCACTTTCATCGCTTTGATTTTTACGGGGCCTGGAAAAATATCCCTCGACTGGTTGTGGTTCCGCAGAGCTGATGTATAAAAGCGAATACCATCTTTTAAGAAATTGAAAACCAAAAAATTGGAAGTTAAAATTTCTCTCAGGGCATTTTTTAACTTCCAATTTCTTAGCCCTTCCCCATTATTTATTCCAAGCACCTAATAAATCTGTGGAGTAAAATCTGCGGGAATCACAACAGCCAAAGCATCCACCAAAAAGGCAAAATCATGGTACGCATAGAACTGGAAGACGACGGAAAAAAAGGCAGGTTCGTCATTTATGATGACGATCGGGAAGCCGGAGGCATGACCTTCACCTGGGCCGGCAGCGACAAATTCATCATAGACCACACTGAGACAAAACCCGAATTCGGCGGGAAGGGCTATGCCAAAAAATTGGTGATGGAAGGCGTCGGTTTTGCGAGGGACAAAGGGATTAAAATCATTCCGCTATGCACCTACGCCAAAAGCGTTTTCGACAGAGATGAGAGCATCCGCGACCTGCTGTTTTAAAAATTCGGGATTCCTCATTATACCTGTCTCCCACCCCGCCCATTGAAAAGTCGGCACATCGCCTCCCAAAACAACTCCTGGAATTATGCCTGAATTAGTAATTGAAGCCCGCAGAGCAGCCCTGAGTACGGGTCTGGATGTTCGCAGAATTTTACCCTTCCGCTTAAAAAGAATGGTGGGTCCCTTCATCTTTTTGGATCACGCCGGCCCCATCCATCTGCCCGCCGGGAAAGTATCGGCCATGGACGTATTGCCGCACCCGCATATCGGCCTGTCCACCGTCACCTATCTCCTCGACGGAAAAGTCACCCACCGCGACAGCCTCGGCGTCGAGCAAATCATCGTTCCGGGAGAAGTAAACTGGATGACTGCGGGCAGCGGTATCGCCCACTCCGAAAGATTTGAAGACCCGGCGGTATTGTCTCAGGGAGGCCTGGAAATGCTCCAGACCTGGGTCGCCCTGCCCGAACAGGCAGAGGAAAACAAGCCCGAATTTTACAACTATAAACCCCATGCCCTCTCCGCTTATACCGACGCGGGCGTCTGGATGCGCCTCATCGCCGGAAACGCCTACGGCCTGCGCAACGAAGTAAAGACCTGTTCTCCCTTGTTCTACATCCACTGCGAATTGGAGGCCGGCGCCAGAATCGACCTGCCCAAAGAACATGCTGAAAGAGCCGTTTACATCGTAAAAGGAAGTATTGAGGTCAACGGCGTCGCCCATGTCAAAGCTCAGATGCTGGTCTTTGGGAAAGGGGAATCGCCGGTACTTCGAGCCAGAGAAAAGACGACGTTGATGTTGTTGGGCGGAGAGCCGCTGGGCGAGCGCTTTATCTGGTGGAATTTTGTCTCTTCCAGAAAAGAGCGGATCGAGCAGGCAAAGGCCGACTGGAAAGCCGGGCGGATTATCCTTCCTCCCAACGACAACCAGGAATTTGTGCCCCTGCCTAAAGATTGCTCCGGACCGGTTTCCAATACCCCGCCGCCGCCGGAGCCGCTCTCCTGAGGCAGCCCCCTGTACCTTTTTTTGGAAAAAAATTCGATGACGCTGCCCGCCCGGGGCGGAATTATATGCTTCAGTCAAAACAGCCCCTTCCATAATACCGGGCTGTCAAAACCCTACTTCCCACGATAGCTCGCCGGGTCTATGGCTTTCGGCGTCCAGTTACCCAGCATTTCGAACACTTTTTTTCGGTCGTATCCATCCCCGCTTTCCAAGAGGGCAGAGTCCTGCGTGTGAATGCGATTGCCCCCGGCGTCGAGGATGACGAGCACGGGAAAGCCAAAGCGCTGGGGAAATCCGTAGCGCTCAAAAATCTCTTTGTTCATATTTTCCTTGCTGAAATTGAGGTGGTACCAGACGTAGTTATCCTCCACTAACTTCTTCAACTCCTCGTCCTGTTGAATGAAATCGTGGAAGCGGTAGCACCAGACGCACCAGTTGCCGCCCGCCTGTAGCAGCAGGTGCTTCCCTTCGACGGCGGCTTCTTTCAGGGCATTTTCTATATCGGCGCCCGCATCAGCCTCCGGATGGTAAAGGTCTCCATAAGACTTTTGAGCCGCTATCGTACCGAGCGCCAGCAGGCTGACAGCTATTGAAAAGGCAATTTTTTTAAAATTCATAAAACAGTTTTTTAAAAATAAAACGAGCCTTAAAAGTCGCAGGATTTTTTAAATCCCGACAAACAATCTCTCTCCAATTTAGGCCGCCGCCTATACCCATTCTTTTTTTATAAAAAGCCAGTTTCCCCTCTGAAACCACACGCGCCATTTTTATTTCAAAAAGATCTTATTCAGAGCTTTAGCGGGAATTTGACTTTTTAAGACAAATACAGAAATTACTTTTGCCCTTCCAAATTTCTAATCAACTCGCAAAAACAACATGGACTAAAGAGCAATTTCATTTTTTAAAAAAAACCTCAGTGCCATCTGCGAACGGCTCTGCGGTGAAAGTTATCATAATAATTTACCTTTGCAGCTCTTTCAAAATATTTAAAATTCAATGAAAAGGATCCTTTTTTTCTTTCTGATTACCCTCGTTCTCTCTACATTTTCCTGTTCCAATGATTTCGACGTCACCACCGACTGGAAAGATATCCCCGTCGTTTACAGCCTCCTCAATTCCGACGATCCCGTTCACTACGTCCGCCTGGAGAAGGCGTTTCTCGATCCGAAAGCCAACGCTTTGGAACTAGCCCGCAATCCGGATTCCCTCTACTACAGTAATGCGGTGGTTCAATTCGAGCGGGTATCGAACGGCCAGTTTTACAATCTCGCCAAAATAGACGGCAACTTAGAAGGTCTGCCCAGGAAAGAAGGCGTCTTCGCCGAGTCGCCCAACTGGATTTATAAAATTGACTCTATCGCCATGCCTCTCAGCCCCGGTGAAGAAATCAAACTGCACATCCAAAGGGGCGACAACAAGCCGGATCTAAGCGCAAAAACAGTGATCCTCAACTCCCCCAGACTCAAAATACCCAACGCCGCCGGCGGCACTTTCCGCTTTGACTACGACAGACCCACCAAACTCACCTGGGAGGCCGACCCCAACATCAAAATCTTCGACGTGAAATTAGTGGTCTGGTATGCAGAATACGACGCCAACAATCCCACCGGAGTGGAAGAAAAATCCATCGTCTGGAACTGGGGAAGGGGCATCAGAAACCCCGAAGGAGCTTCTAACGTGACTTTAGAAAAAACCGGAATAGAATTTTACCAGTTGCTCCAAAGCAACCTGACCGCCAGCTCCAATATCAAGCGGCTTTTCCAGGGTATTGACGTGGTGATTACCGGCGGCGGCGAAGCATTAGAAAAATACATAAACGTCAGTCTGGCAAATACGGGAATCACCGGCTCTCAGGAATTGCCATCCTACTCGAATCTTTCCGAGGGCAGGGGCGTCTTCTCTTCCAGGACGGAAACAGTAGCAGAAAAACTGCTCCTCAACCCTGTTACCTGGGATTTGCTCCGCAATGGCAAATACACCGAAGGCTTAAATTTCTGAGAAACCAGGGGGAAAAAGTCTCCGAAATCTGCGTAAAAATCTGCTCAGATCCGAATTCACTTCGGACTGATTTACTCCTTCGTCGTAAATCATCTGCGGGAAACCCGCGCCGCAAGGGCTGCTATAAGCCCCCCAAAGTCCAAAACACAGCAAATTTACAAACGTCCAAAAATTGGTAGTTATGAAAAAACTCTTACTCTTAGTCTGCGCCCTGGCCGCCTTTAGCCTCTCCATCACTGCGCAGGAACCCGTCAACGATTCTATCAACGCCATCATCAGAAAACACGGCTTAGACAACAGCCAGGTCATGGAGATCGCCGGCTGGCTCACCGACGTTTATGGCCCCCGGCTGACCGGCTCCCCCATGTTGGACAAAGCCACAAACTGGACCGTCAACCTGATGAAAGACTGGGGACTATCCAACGTCCACCTCGACGAATGGGGGCCTTTCGGTCGCGGCTGGGAGCTGAAGCGGTTTGAAATGCACTGCGAAGCCCCTTCCTACTTCCCCATCCTCGCCTACCCTAAAGCCTGGTCGCCCCCGACGAACGGCTTAGTCAAAGGCGAAGTCATCTATTTAGACGCCTCCAATGAAGAAGAACTCGCCAAATACAAAGGCCGGCTCGCAGGAAAATTTGTCTTCGTTGACACCCTGCGTATTTTAAAAGAATGGGAAGAGCCATTGGCTAAGCGATTGAACTCAGACGAATTGCTCGACCTGGCCAATGCGCCTACCCCGGTACTGCGCCCTTTCGGAGGTTTTAATCGCGGAGGAAACCGGGCCTTCTTCCAGACCCTGCGCGATTTCATATATGCAGAGAAGCCGCTGGCGCTCGTAGATCGCAGTTTCAAAGGCGACCTCGGCACCATTTTCGTTGCCCAGGCCAGCGCCAAAGAAGGTCGCTCCAGCGACGAAGGCGCAGAAGTGCTGCCACAAGTAACCATGTCCGTGGAGCACTACAACCAGATTTTCCGCCTTTTGAAAAAAAATATCCCCGTCACGCTCAGCATGAACATTGACGCAGTTTATACCAATCCCGACGGCATGGAACACAATATCATCGCCGAAATCCCCGGCACAGACCTGAAAGACGAAGTGGTCATGTTCGGGGGGCACTTCGACTCCTGGCACGCCTCGACCGGCGCCACGGACAACGCCGCCGGCAGCGCCGTCATGTTGGAAGCGGCTCGCATCCTGTTGGAAACCATCAAAGAATCCGGTATCCAGCCCCGACGCACGCTGCGCATCGCCCTCTGGACAGGAGAAGAACAGGGCCTCTTAGGTTCCAGGGGCTATGTCAAAAATCACTTAGCGGAAGCTGAACGGGACGGTACCCTGAAAAATATAAAGCCCGAATTAGAGAAAGTTTCCGCCTATTACAACTTAGACAATGGCACGGGAAGAATCAGAGGCGTCTATCTCCAGGGAAATGAAAAAGTCGCGCCCATCTTCAGAGCCTGGCTGGATCCCTTCAAAGACCTCGGCGCTACCACGCTCACCCTCCAGAACACCGGCGGAACGGATCACCTGTCCTTCCATGCCGTCGGAATACCCGGTTTCCAGTTCATCCAGGACGGCGTAGCTTACTGGTCGCGTACCCACCACAGCAGCATGGACAACTATGACCACTTAGTGGAAGACGACCTCAAACAAGCTTCGACGATCATCGCTTCCTTTATCTGGCACACATCGCAGCGCGATGAAATGCTGCCCCGCAGGGAAATGAAAGCGCCCGCGCCAACCGACTCCCAGCGTTAATCCCGCCATTCCTAAAATACCGGGATGGCGCTCCCGCTGGCGCCGTCCCGGTATTTTTTTTCATTTCAAAAAATGTTCCTCAGGAAGTTTAATTTTTTACTTTTGCACCCGCTTTGAAAATGCGCTAAAAGTGCGCGTTTTACAGCCGGCAAAAAACCGCATCGGCTGAATTGAAAATCAGGGTCGTTAGCTCAGTTGGTTCAGAGCGCTGCCTTGACAGGGCAGAGGTCACTGGTTCGAGTCCAGTACGACCCACTCCAAAAGTGGATACGGGTGATTAGCTCAGTTGGTTTAGAGCGTACGTTTCACACGCGTAAGGTCACTGGTTCGAATCCAGTATCGCCCACTCCAAAAAACAGACAGGAGCGACTGGCTCAGTCGGTTTAGAGCGTTCCGATTTTATATCGGGAAGGTCGCTGGTCCGAATCCGGTATCGCCCACCCGCCCGCTTTCTGTTTTTTTTGAAAAAAATCCAATAGTTCGTGTCGGCGTTTCCAATGTATTCTGCGCCAGGACACACAACTCAATATTTCGGGGCGTAGCTCAGCCCGGTAGAGTACACGTCTGGGGGGCGTGTGGTCGCAAGTTCAAATCTTGTCGCCCCGACTTCAAAAGAGTCATACATCCTTGTATGGCTCTTTTTTTTTGAAAAAAATTGGGAATGTTGAAAGGAAGCGAGGTTTTTCTGTTAGGGATTTTCTGTAGATGCGCAGCCTCTTAGATTGGAGCCTTCTCTAAAAAAATTGATAAAAAATGGGATTCAGTAAATGCGAGTCTGCATGATGACTGTGCGCCCTCATATCCTCAGGATTATCCATGAACGGCCAGAGAAATCAGGTCTGTAGTTTATTTCTTATTCTTTTTCATGGGTATGACAGACTGTCCTTTCAATCCACTGGAAGAAGGAGGACGGCGTTCTTTTTGGCTGATTTTTTCCTCTAATTCAGCCGTCTCTTTTTGAAGCGCTGTTTCCATCGCCGATAGTTTAGCTATTAGCAAATGACATTCCTTTAAGGTCTTAGGAAATTCCATCTCAATTTTTTTTGTGAAGGCATATATTCCTTTGATGAATCTAATTGGCCGGAAATAATACAGGGCATTTTGCGATACTGCATTAGAGAGAAGCGAAGTGGCGCCTGATTATCACCTCCCCCGAACTGCTCAGACTCGGTTCTCATGCGACTGGGAGATTTCAGCGGTCGCTGGAGTTCCCATCGAAGCGAAGAGTAGAAAGCCTCTAAGCTATTTCAAAAAGAACGATCGCCTTCGGCGCTAAGGTTTGCCCTTCTGACTTTGCTCGGTATGCCTTCCGTTCAGCCCTGGCTGCAGCTCATCTCCTCCCCTACTGCCCAAGCCCGTACTGCTTAACAGAATGAATAGTACGAACCTCTACACCGGGGAGGCCAGCCGGAAGCCGACAAAACCGGTTGTACTACCTTTGCTGAAAGCAATGCGATGAGCGCTCCGACAGAGTTGTGCATCATGGAACCAGCTACCGCCGCACAACATGCGGTCGGCGCCTGAATTCGATCCTTTAAGGTTTATCTGATCTGCGGGTTCGGGCTTTTCGTTCGGGCGGGTTTCAGAGCACAAAGTTTCAATTTATTACTAAAGTTCATTATAAGCACAAAACTTCAAGGTTGCACGTCAGCCCGCCTGACGCAAAACCCGCATTATGCACAGGGCTACATTTCAAAAGTGTCTGGAAGAGTGTTTACTTGTGGCAAGTTACTACGCCAAATCCGGGAGCATTTAATCTTTTTAATTCTGTCTTTTTAAAACCTACTTTATTTGTAAATGTATCTATTTCGGATTTTGAGTAGGTTTTTCCACCTGCCTGATGAAGCAGGTTTAATGCCATATATGCAGTAGTTGCCTTCGACATTTGTGAACTCCCGCCTATGCCTTTTATTTGGTCAAGGATAACATACATTCCTCCGTCATTAAGCGAGTTATAAACCTTGTTAGCCAATGTTTCGTTTTCTGTTGGATTAAATCCATGAATAATATTAAATGCAAGAATAATGTCAACTCCTTTTGGAAGTTCATCTTTCATAAAATCAGAAGGCAGAAAGGCAACATTTTTTGAAGCATTGTTTTTTGCAATGCACTCATCAGCGTATTTTTTCACAGGAGGCAGGTCAACAATGGTTGCTTTCAAATTAGGATTTCGCGCGCAAAGCTCAATGCTGTATAAGCCATGCGAACCTCCAAGGTCAAGCAATTTAGTATGTGCTTTGGCAACAGGTATTTTTTTTGCTACCTCTTTGAAGTTTGTTTTTGAAATGTCAATCATAGCCCGTGAAAACAACTCCCATTCATGGTCTGTCATTTCTTCCAGCATATTCAATTCTGGTCTTTTTCCCAATCGAATTGTTTCGTCTAAATGGATATAGCCTTTATACAAATAGTCGCAGAATAAAATAAAATGTCGAAAATTACTTGGTGATTGTTCCGATAAGTTTTTGAACCCTCTTTTGGTAAACGCATACTTTGTTTCCTTTTTCTGTGCATACCCAAGGGCATCTAAACAGTCGAGTATTAATTCAGCGCCTACTTCGCTCACATTTGCTTCTTTTGCAATACTTTTAACATCTTTAAAATCCATGGTTAATTGGTCTGCAATTTTTAGTTTAACGGCACTACCCAATGCAAAACCTAAGCCTACCGAAGAAGATGCATCAGCAAGCGGATGAGGAATGATGTCGTTCGACAAAAGTATTTTTTCGATTAATGTAAATTTGTAAATCATGATGTTGTTATTTTACTTAGATTTTGAGGATGTAAATTTCTCTACTTGATTGTTGACAGGAGGAAGCGACTGAAGATAGGTGAATATTGCATTTAGATCCTCTGATTTTATACCCGAATACATTGTCCACGGCATTACTGTTTGAAATTCACTGTTTGAAACCGGATGATGAACATAAGAACTGTCAGCATATATTTTGAAGCGGTTCACAAACTGTTCACTTGTCCAGTTACCAATGCCGGTTGTTTTGTCTGGAGTAAGGTTAGATGACCGCACAATTGAACCGTCTTGAAGTTTAAACTCACCCCCTCCTGCATAAGGTTCACCAACAAACTTCCCTTTGTCTTGTTTGGTATGGCAGTCCATACAGCCTGCTGCCGTAACCATGTATTTACCGTAACCGATGATGTCTGACTGCTGTGGGATAGTGGTGAATGAAGGTTTTTTAGGAATGGTATTGATGATGAAATTCATCGGAAAATCAGAACTGGATGTTTCAGTTTTGTTTTCAATGGGATTTAATGTTCTGATGTAAGCAATTACAGCTTCAATATCTTTTCTGTCAAGTGTCCCGTAATTGTGATGCGGCATAATAGAAAACAACGCTTTACCGTCTTTTGATACACCACTTGTAATGGCTCTGAAAATTTCTCCGTCTGTCCAATTTTGTAAATTAAAAGGTGTGATATTAGGGGCTATATATTTTCCGGGAAAACCTAATTTTTGGTCAAAAGTCTCACCTCCTTTACCCTCTGTTCCTGCAATCATAGGACCAGAAAATAAATTCCAATCTCGGGTTGAGTGGCAGTCCATACACAGCATCACATGATTTGCTAAATATTTTCCTCGTTCAATATTTTCAGCAACTAATTTCACTCCCATTACAGGAGCAGAGCCTACATTGGGCAGCATGATTTTTACATAAGTAAGCAAAACAACTATGGCAATAAGTATCGCTAATAAGCCCCAACCAAATATTCTTAATAATTTTTTCATAACAGAGAATTTAATGAATTTGAAAACCGTAAAACTTTGTTTCGCAACAATGCCCACCCAAAGAAAACAGCCCACAACGAAGCAAGTATCAGATAAAGATTGAGCGCCATATCGGCAACCGTTTTTATACCAAACACATTTCCTGAAAAATCAAGAGCAGACAATAAGCCGACTATGATAGTAAACCAACCCCAAATTGAATGTTCTCTTTTTATGAAAATACCATTTGCTATAAACCAAACTCCAAACATGAGCGCATCAAATAAATTCTATATACCACCCACAACAATCAAGGCGAGATTTTCAAAAGAAAATTTAATGATTTCCTGTTGTTCGGGTGTGGCAGTGGAAAATTTATCTATCAATACAGGCCATGCAGCACCAGGAATTGCCGCACCTAACGCTCCGGCAAAAATGTAAGAAGCCCCACAAAAAGTGAATATGCTCCTCCATTCGCTTTTACCGTTTAGCCATTCGTGAATGAAAAATAAAACTGGAAGCAGTAGTAAGTAATAGCCGAAAACATCAGTTATCATACTCCATTTGAGCATCAAGCTACTGACATCTTCTGTTGAGAATATCAAGCTGGCATCAGAGAAAAACTCAAAGTTGAAGTTTACGGCTGCCGCCGCAAAAAGGTAGCTTATAAGACCAATCACACCCGATAAGATGGTAAGCCGCGACACTAAGTTTCTGTTCTTATTCATAAATCGCCCATTAAAACCTGGGCAAAGATGCTATTAACAGGAGCGGTGGAAATTGTACAATTCGGACATTTTTATCTTACGATGATATGCCCCTGATATTCCTCATTCACATCGCGATATTGTTTGGGAGTAAGATTTGTATAGGACTTGAACTCACGGATAAAATGCGATTGGTCGTAGTATCCTGCTTCATAACCTATTTCGGTGAGTGTTTGCTTTGAATGGCGAAGAAGATGTAAGCAATAAAGATATTTGTGGTATTGAATAAATTCTTCCGTATTCATACCTAACCAATCCTGTGAAAATCGCCTGAGTTGGCGGTCAGACAAACAGACCTGTTCGCAGATATGGTTTACGGTCAGATTATGCTGACTGCTTAAACTCAATAATTTATTGGCTCTACTAATTGAGAATTGAAAATTTGATACCGAAATTTTCTTTCTAATCCATGTTAAAAGGATTTCAACCTGTTGACTGAATGTTTGCTTGTAATACAATTCATGGGCTAAGTTATCAAGCTGTGAGCAGACTTCTCTCCCTTCAAAAACACTATCATTAAACTCTTTAGCAGAAACATTGAAAAGCAGTCGAAGCCCGATGCTGTTCAGCTGAATGCCAAGAAATTCCTGCCTGCCTGTTTTGGTAAGCTCAAATGGTTTAAAGTTTAGGCCATTAATAAAAACCGATGGAAGATTTTTTGAAACTTGTAGCGAAGGGTTAAAGTAATTTATCGTGTCTGAGAAGTTAAAGATTATTTCAACTGTTCCTTTTGGCAGTATTATCTCCTTTCGTTCGTTTAAATCATTTTCAGATAGCCGCCATATACCATTGATGAAAGTCTTCTCGATTTCACCTGTCGGAAAATATATTTCGGATGACTTTGTCATATTAAATGTGTCCGGGTCTGTCATTTTAGCCTTGTACATAACACTTAAATCAGCGCCCTGCCTGTCGCTACGCCATTCATATACATTTCCATGCATATCGTATAAGCCCCAGGCGTTCGGAGCAAAACTGCCTACGGGCAAAATTCTCGGACTCTCATAATTTGCCTGCTTCCGTGTCAGTGCAGCGCCCGTGTTAAAGGGCGTAGTCGTGCCGGCTCGGCAAGCCCTATCCTCGTTTTTCTTCGTTCGCAAATATGCGCGCCCGTGTTATAGGGCGTAGTTGTGCCTGCCCGGCAAGCATATTCCCACTCTGCTTCTGTCGGAAGGCGCATTCCTACCCATTCAGCAAAATCTACAACATCTCTCCAACTCACAGCGATCACCGGATGCCTGCCCCTGCCCCAGCCATTATCAGGAGGTTTCCTAAGTCCTTTAGCTTCAAAAAATGCGTCGTACTGCATAAAAGTAACGGGGTACTTGCTTACGTTCTCCTGTCCCGGCAGGTCTATAAGTTCTTCTATTTTTCCTGAAATGCTTTTTTCATAATAATTGAGATTGGTTCAGGCGGCGCCAAAGATTTTGTCTTTTTTTAAGAAATAGAATAAGTGTAAAATTGACAAAGGCTAAGTTGAAATCTTCCAAAAAACAATTTGGATGGCCAGCTCCCCTACTTCATAACCAGGCGAAACCCGCAGAAATTGGTGCTTATATCTTGCTCGCCGGACATGCGAAAGGCGCTGCGACAAGATGACTTGTCAGAAGACCAGTCGCCGCCACGGAACACGCGGGTGTCGTCGGATTTCGGCCCCTGGGGATTTACGCTCGGGCTGTTTTTGTAATAATGCTTTGCATACCAGTCGCTGCACCATTCGTTCACGTTTCCATGCATATCGTATAAGCCCCAGGCGTTCGGAGCAAAACTGCCTACGGGCAAAATTCTCGGACTCTCATAATTTGCCTGCTTCCGTGTCAGTGCAGCGCCCGTGTTAAAGGGCGTAGTTGTGCCTGCCCGACAGGCGTATTCCCATTCGGCCTCTGTCGGCAGGCGCACTCCTAACCAGTCGGCGAAGGCTTTGGCGTCGTTCCAGCTCACGTGAATGACCGGATAACTATTGTATTCACTGCGCTTGCGCAGCTTGTTTCCCTCATCATATCGCCAGTTCAGACCTTCGACCTCCACCAAATCCGAACCATTCCAAACAAAGGAGGAGCCGCTCTTTTCAGCGTCTGTTTTATAGCCGGTGGCGTTCACAAAGGCTTCAAATTGACCCACCGTCACCGGGTAGATACTCATATCAAATTCATTTAAGCTCACCCTGTGCTGGAATTCTTCCGCTTCCCTCTCCTGCTCATTTTCAGGGCTTCCCATCACAAAGCTGCCGCCAGGAAGTTCGACCCAGAGCATTTCAGGTATTGCTGCCCATTTTGAGGCGGTCTCTGGTTCAACCTGTTCGGGTTGATTGGCGCGGGTTTCCCTTGCTTTGGAGTCTGGCGCCTTCGGATTGGCATGGGTGTTTTCAACTTCGGAATCCGGCGTCATCGGAGTGGACTCCTCGGGGTACCATACAAATTCGGAGTCTGGCAAAGTCGGAGCGGACACCCAGGGGCGCCACACAAACAGCCCTATGACCGCTGCAACAGCCAGCGCTATCAGTATATTTCGGATGTTGTACGGCGGCATATTTACGGGAGGAGTTCCCTGCAGGCGCTGTTCGAGCCGGACAGGGTTCCTTTGTGCGCCTGTTTTTTGCGCAGCAGCTAAGTGCGGCTGCCCGGCTTTAGTCGCATCGGGCGGCAGGAGGTCGCGTTCCTCTATATTTTCAATGAACTCGAGCAGGTCTTTGCGCACCTTGCTGAATTCGATTTGGGCGGTATCGTGGGAGACGACTCCCTGCCGGAGCTGGCGGCTCATGTCAGTGTACCGGCTTTCAATCAGGATAATTTCTGTGTACTTGCCCGTCCCTTTGGGCAGATACTTTTTCAATGCCTGAAAGCTGGGGTCTATTCCCTGTGGCAAAATGTCCCTGAGTTCGTTTTTTATTTCCAGTAATGTTTGCATGATAATGAAGGTTAATTCTGGCGGCGATGATTAAAAAGCGCCTGCCATAGCTAAGGAATAAGTGTAGAAGTAAGCAGTTCAGTGGCCGCCGACGGGTATCTCTGCGGTTCTGGCAGCCTGAGGTTTTATTCCGTCCTGCGGGGAGTTTCACTGCTCTTAAAACAATGGAAGCAAATTTAATTAAAGAATTGAATCCACTATAAAAAGCCGACAGCTATTGCAGCGTTTAATCAATGGGCTTTTTTTGGCGGTAGCGCTTACCACAGATTTTTCGCAGTTCAGTGCAGCGAATGAGAGGTTGCCGTCACTATGAGAAAAATGAATCATGCTTGGTTCGACAGGAATACCAACACTTATTTTTTAAAAAACCATTTTCAAAAATATGCCCTCAGCGCAGGGTCTCAAAACTTCATGCGCTGAATCCGGACGGCGTTGAGAATAGCCAGGAGCGCGACGCCCACGTCGGCGAAGACGGCCTCCCACATAGTGGCCAGACCGCCGGCGCCGAGCAACAGGACGGCTGCCTTTACTGCGAAAGCCATGGTGATGTTCTGCCAGACAATTTTTTTCGTCGCCCGTCCGATGCGGATGGCTACCGGAATTTTGGAGGGTCGGTCGTCCTGGATGACGATATCGGCGGTCTCGATGGCGGCGTCGCTGCCCAACCCGCCCATGGCGATTCCCGCATCGCTCAGAGCAATCACCGGAGCGTCGTTCACGCCGTCTCCGACGAAAGCGACGCCGAAACCCTGGGCTTTCATCTCCTGCACTTTTGCCACTTTATCTTCCGGCAGCAGTTCGCCGTAGGCATGCCGGATGCCTATGTGCGAGGCTACCGCCTGCACCACCGCCTCCTTGTCCCCACTCAGCATTATGGCCTCCACCCGGAGCGATTGCAACTGCTGGATAGCGCTTCGGGAGTCTTCTTTGATTCGGTCGGCAATAGTGAGATAGCCGGCAAATCTGCCGCCCTCGGCTAAGGCTATCACCGTGAAGGGAACGCCCAACAGCGTCGTCGGCACGCTGACGCCGTATTTTTCCATCAACTTAAAATTGCCCGCCAATCGCTCTTTGCCGTCCAGTACAGCGCGGAGGCCGTGGCCGGGGATTTCTTCTATCTCGCTGAAAATCAGCATATTGTCCGGCGCTCCGACGTATTGCCGGATAGCGGTCGCCACGGGGTGGGTGCTATGGCTCTCCAGCGCATTCAGCCAGCGCAAAGTCGTCCTCTCGTCGAACCCCGGCTGCATCCTGACCTCCTGCACTTCGAATACGCCTTCAGTCAGGGTGCCCGTTTTGTCCATGACTACGAGTCGGGCGCTCGCCATCGCGTCTAAGAAGTTGGAGCCTTTGAACAAAATGCCGTGTCGGCTCGCCGCTCCTATCCCGCCGAAATATCCGAGTGGAATCGAAATGACTAAGGCGCAGGGGCAGGATATGACCAAGAAGATCAACGCGCGATACAGCCAGTCTCTAAACAGGTAGTCTTCCACCAAAAAATAGGGAACTACGACGATCAGGGCGGCCAGAGCCACGACGATGGGTGTATATACCCTGGCAAATTTTCGGATAAACAATTCCGTCGGCGCCTTCTTAGCCGTAGCGTTCTGCACCAATTCGAGGATTTTGGAAAGCTTGCTGTCGGTGTAAAGCGCCGTGACCCGCACTTCGGCGGGCGCATTCAGGTTGATCATGCCGGCCAGCACCGGCTCGCCTTTGGACTTCGAGTCGGGTTTGCTCTCGCCGGTGAGCGCCGCCGTGTTGAAGGTCGCCCGCTCGCTCATAAGCTCGCCGTCTAAGGCCAGCTTCTCTCCGGGCTTAAGTCGGAGGAGGCTCCCCACGGCGACGCTTTCCGCCTTCACGATCTGCGGAGAGCCATTTTCCAAAACCGTTACGGTGTCGGGACGCTGATCCAACATGGCTTTGATATTGCCCTTTGCCTGCCGCACCGCTAAGGTTTGGAAGATTTCTCCAACGGCGTAAAACAGCATCACCGCCACCCCTTCGGGGTATTCGCCAATCGCAAAAGCCCCCATCGTGGCAATACACATGAGGAAAAACTCCGTGAAAAATTCGCCCTTTCTAATGGCCTCCCAGGCGTCCCGCATGACGGGCAGGCCGACGGGCAGGTAGGCGAGGCCGTACCAGATTATCCTTATCCAGCCGACAAAAAAGGCGGGGCGGGGAATCCAGTCGTTGTCAAAAGCCAATGCCGACAACAGGAGTACAAAACTGACGACGGCAGGCAGGAACAGGCGAAACCGGCTTCCGGCATGCTCGTGCTCGTGCTCGTGATCATGCTCGTGGTCATGCTCATGGTCATCATGACGAGCGCCGACTAATTCTTTGGCGCCCGCCTGGGTATAAACTTTCTCCTCTAAGGTGCAGCAGGTCATGTTGCCGTACTCGTCGTAGGTGTGGACGTGATTCGGATCTGTGTTAATCATAAAAATTTATTTTAACCTGCCGAAAGGAGAAACCCACTCATCATTTCCGCGCTTATATTTTTAGCGCCCGAAGCGCTTTGCCCAGCTTCCCATCAGCCTTTATACAAATGAAATAAAGGCCGCTATCGGGTATTTCTCTATCTAAGCTCAAAGCGCTCTTAGGCGCATCCAATGCGATATTGGCGATCTGTTCTCCCAATATATTGAAAATCAATAACTCCGCCTGTCGGAAGGGCGCCTCCAATTCGTATTCCACGATTAGCTGCCCGGCAAAAGGGTTCGGAGTAGCCGACAGGCGACAGGCCGATTCCGACAGCTCAGTCGTTCCCGTTATCTGGATAGTAATGGTCTCGCCAAAAACTGAAGTTCCACAGTCGTTCGTCGCCGTCAGGCTCACCTGATAAGTTCCGCTCTGCGTATAAGTGTGGACGGGGCTGGCCTCTGTGCTGCCCGTATTGTCCCCAAAATCCCAGGAGTAAGTAACTCCGTCCTGGGAAGTATTCGTAAAGCTAACCTTGTCTTCGGTAGCGCTGTATTCAAATGCAGCCACCGGTTCGGGCAGGACTACTACCAGATTGGTTTGTTCGATGGCGTACTCGTTGTTCCCGTTGGTCAATACGACTAAGTTGACGGAATAGGTTCCCGGCGCGTCGTATATAACTACCGGGTTTTGCAGAGTGGAAGAGGCCGGATTTCCCCCTTCAAAGGTCCAGACCCAGGCCAGAGTAGAATCAGACGAGTCGAAGAATTCCACGGTCAGCGGTCTGCAACCCTGCGTGTTGGAAGCAGAAAAAACAGGGTAAACGGGGGCGTCGCTCACGCGAAAGGCGTCAATAGCCGCTTCGACGAGGTGGCCGCTATTCGGCAGGTCGTTGGTTTCAAAAATGACCTGCATGTCGTCCGTCAGTTCGATGAACTCCGCCAGATTGAATTCGGCAGGCTCCCGCCAGCTACCGGAAGACTGCGTGATTGTTTCTAAAACGACCGTCTCTGCGCCATTGGAGATGCGCACCTGAAGCGCATCGTTGGGATTGCCATCGCCGCCGTCGTTGTAAAACCAGGCGCTATAGTTTAGAACCGGATTGCTATAATTGCTGAGATCCATTTTGGGCGAAAAAAGAGTCACTGCGCCATTATCCACATCGTCATCTCCGGCCTCGCCGCCGCTGTTGCCCGTTATGTAACATTTATCTCCCAAGTCAAAAGAAACGTCAAAATAGGGATTGCAGGCGTCGCCGTTGTATTCCGTTCCAATGGGTTTGTCGCGCACCCACCATCCGCTGGAAGCGGTATGAGTTTCCGTCCAGCCTAAGTCAAAGATAAAGTCGTCCTGATAACCGTCTCTAAGGCTCACGATAAGGGGCTGGGTATTGGCGTTGACACCGAAATTATTAGCGGAGACGTGCAGGAATCCCCAGGCGCCAGCCATTAGTTTATAGCTGCCGCCATTGATGGCGGCGGTAGAAAAATTGCCCTCGGCATCCGCCGTAAAAACGTATTCGTCTAAGGCGTTTTGCAAAATGACCTGAGCCCCGGGTATCGGCGAGCCGTCGGAAAATCTCACCACCTGCCCTGAAAGGCTGTAAACGGTGACAGGCTCCAATTGCACGTCTAAAATCGTAAGCACTCCATTTGCCAGGCTGACATTGATGGTCTTTGACAGGTATCCGCTGGCCGAGAAAGTCGCCTGAAAATCGCCCGCCAGCACCTGGCCGGTTTTGTAAATGCCGCTGAGGTTGGTCGTGGCCTCATTGGCCTGATCGGATTCGATATGTATAGAGGCGTTGGCAATCGGCAAACCCGTGACGGCGTTGGTCACTGTGCCTTCTAACCAGCAGGCGCGCACGTAATCCACGTCGTAAATGAGCAGGCCTTTTTCGATATCTGTAGCCACGACTATTCCCGATGGGTAATAGGGATAAACTCCCCAGACCCCATAAAACCCGGAAGTCTGGCTGACAAAAGAATCAAAATTCCCCACCTCGATGAGGTTGTCCGGTCTTGAGCCGTCCACGATGATGACGCCCTCGGTATAGTAAGAGACAATCAGCCAGTCATCCCAGACGTGTACGTTGTGGGGGATCACTCCCGTCCATATAGTCGGCAGGGATCGGAACTGGTCGAGTTCCACGATATTGTCGAGATTGGAAATATCGTAAGAGGCGACGGAGGCGTTGGCCTTTTCATCCGTAGTGAAAAGCACGGTGCTGGCGTCGTTCAGCCAGGTGTTGTGGGTAAAGACGAAAGGAGTCTGTTGGGTAGCCAGCAATTTAATATCAGTTTTATCGCTGACGTCATAGACTGAAAAATTGCCGGCATAAATGTCCGAGGTGTAGAGTCTGTTGTCCCGAATAAAGGCATCGTGACAGTATATGGCCGGCGCCTTTCCCACATAGACAGGGTTGCCGTCGTTTGCCGAGACGTCTGCAATGACGACCCCGCCGTTGTTGATATTCGAGCCGTTGATATACAGATAGCCAAATTCATCCACCGAAATGGTATGGGCGCGGTTCAGCGATCCCAGACCCGGAATATTGGGTATCCAGTGCGTATAGGGAAAGGAGTTCGGCGCATCGCTCAGGTCCACCACCATTACACCGCTGGGCGTAGGGCTGACCGACTCGGTGACGACATAGGCATAATGCCCGTAGGCCTTGACTTCCCGCCAGGCGCTGTTGTTGTCGGGAATAAAGCCAACTTCCACCACATTGGAAGGATCCGCCAGACTGACGATCGAGAGGCCGTTGTAGGCGCCCACTAAGGCGTATTCGGTTCCGTCGTCCGGATCTACCCAGCCCCAGAGGCAGCTCAAATCCACGTTATATTCCAAATGGTCTAATAAAGCCATGTTCAGTTGCCCAAACGAAAAGGCGCCGACGATTGAAAAAAGAAAGAGAAATAAAATTTTTTTCATGATAAAGTGATTGGTTGTTGCATATTGGCGTTGGTCGTTTTCGATATGCAGGTTTTTTGTTGCGGGGAGCGCAGATTAAAACTGAATTATCGCCGGGTCTCAAGCACTTGCGAATTTTTCAAATCCGCCAATCCCCCGCTTTGCGGTTCACAAAGGTAGTTTTTTCCAAAAGGGAGAAGGAAAGGAAGAAAAGCTCATTCGGGTTTTGCTGGAAAAATGACAAAACCTGCTGCGTCACGGAGCCTTAACAATCTTCATCGAATGGCTCAGACGGCCATCTGTTCGCAGGGCGATATAATACGCCCCGGGCGGCAAATCCAAATTCAGTTGAATGGTTCCGAGGGAAGCGTTCAGGGGCTGCCGCCAAACCTGTTGTCCTATGGAATTAAAAATGAGCGCCTCTAATTCGCCGTAGTTTCCGCTGATTTTGTAATCTAACCAGGCGTCGGCGGTAAAGGGATTGGGGCGCCACTGCATTTTTACCCATTCATCTTTTTGAAAAAAATAACTGTCGGGAAGACCCTCCTCTATTTTAAAATTGTCAATACCCGCCTCTAAGACATTCGGGCGCTCTATATCGTCGGCCACGCGAAAATAAATGCGCATTTCGTCCGTAATTTCTAAATAACCGGCCAGGTCGAAAACGGGGGACGGGGTCCACTCCTGCACGTTGGCGGCATCGGTAGCCACAAACCATATCGCCGACTTCGTCCGGCCATTGTCCACCATCAGGGTCAGCGAGTCGGTGGCTGCAAAATTGGAAATGGCATTGAGGAACCAATAATCAAAGGAAAGCATCGGGCGGTTGTAGCGGCTGCGCAATTGCATGGTCGGAGATATGAGCGTCGTGGCGCCGTCGTTCACTTCGTCGTCGTGAACTTTGACGCCCTGATTGCCGGTGACGTAAGCCCAGCGCCCCGGATCGTTCGGAGAATCTGCGCCCGGGGCAAACTGGCGCCCCCCGCCAATAGTCCCCACCGGAACGCCGCGCTCCCAAAAGCCATTGGTGGCGTCGCTCTCTACCTGCCAGCCCAAGTCATTGTTGAAGTCGTCCCGATAAGCAGGCAGCAGCTCGAAGTTCAGCTCCCTGTCCTGAACGATCGAAACGGGTTCGGCCAAGTTTTCATAGCCCCAGTGGCCGACGAAGACCTCGTACTCGCCTTCCAACACATCGGGCAGTTCAAAGCGCCCCTGCCCGTCCGTCCGAGCGGTATAGCCGAAGTCCTGATTTTCAACAAAAACAGCGGCGCCGGCTATCGGCCGTTTTTCCATTTTATCAAAAACCTGCCCGCTAACAGGGTGCGGCGGCAGCGGCGTCATAGCCAGGTCGAGTTGGATAGTCTCAGCGGCAATCAAAGTCGTCGGTACCCGCACATCGAAATACCCCTTTGCCCGAAAAACGACATCGAAAGCACCCTCTGTGATCTGTCCCGTTTTATAGTCTCCCGTGAAAGAGGTTTGGGTAAAATTCACATCTTCCGACTGGATCGAAACCGTAGCGCCGTTGATAGGCGAACCGCTCCCTGCGTCCGTCACTTTACCTTCTACATAGCAGGCGCGTTTCAAAGTGGGTTTCAAAATAAAAAGCCCGTTTTCAATATCCGCCGCCGCAATCAGGCCGGAGGGAAAAAATGGATAGGCGCCCCAACATCCGTGGAAACCGTCAAAAAATTCTTCGCTCGTATCGTAAAAACCCGCCTCGATTAAGTTTCGCGGATTGGTAGCGTCAACGATTACGCAGCCGTCCGTGTAATGTGAAATGACGAGATAGTCGCCCAACACGTGTACGTTGTGGGGGATGAGATTAGTGTTCAGCGTAGCCGGCGGGCGGAATTCGTCTAACAGGCGAATATTATCCAGATTAGAAATATCAAAGGCAGCGACGGGCGCATTGGGTTTTTCGTCGGTGGTGAACAGGGTCTTGCCGTCGGCGGAGAGCCAGGCGTTGTGGGTAAAGCTGAAGGGCGTCTCCTGCGTGGCCAGCAGCGCCGGATCGCTCTTGTCGGCTACGTCGTACACGCTGAAATAGCCTAAGTAAATATCCGCCGTGTACAACACATTGTCCCGCACATAGCAGTCATGAGCGTAAATCGGCGGATTGAAACCCACCCACTGCGGCAGACCGGGCTGAGAGAAAAGATCCAGAAATACGACTCCGCCATTGTTAACATTGCAGCCGGACAGATAGGCGTAGCCGAACTCGTCAATCCACAGGTTGTGGCAGGTAAACAGGCTGTCTGTCTGGTTGGGCAGCATCGGTCGCCAGTTGTACCATTGCACTTCATCCGGCAGGTCGGACAGGTCAATGACCAACAGGCCTTCCTTCGTCCCGGGCTGGTCTGCCACGACAAAGGCAAAACTGCCCCAGGTCTTCAAATCCCGCCAGGCCGATTTTTCGCCGGGAATCATCTGCACCTCCACGGGATGAGCCGGATCCGCCAGGCTGACGATCGAGACTCCGGTGTGCAGCCCCATGAGCGCATACTCTGTCCCATCCGGCGCCGCGTAGCCCCAGACATCGCTGGCCTCCACCGGGTACTGCACCCGCGAAACGAGTTCGAGATTTTTTTGAGCTATCGCATCGCTCAGTACGCTTAGCAACAACAAAAACAGTAGCTGTTTTTTCATATCGCTCAAGGGTTTTGAATCTGATTGTTTAAACGGCCTCTAAATTTCCCGACAGGGAATTTCCACTGAACTACAACAGCCTCACCTTCTGTCAACAACCGCCACCGTCAGGCGGCTCACGCAGACGAGTTCTTCCTTTTCGTCCCTGATTTCGATATTCCAGACGTGCAGGGTGCGGCCCACGCGATAAGGCGTGACTTTGCCATAGACAAATCCGCCGCGGGCAGAATGCAGGTGGTTGGCGTTGAGCTCTACTCCGACGGGGATTTTTTTGCCCAAATCTTCGGTGCATAAGGAGGAAGCCACGCTGCCCAGCGTTTCGGCTAAGGCTGCGGAGGCGCCGCCGTGCAGCAGCCGGAAGGGTTGCATCGTGCGGGCGTCCACGGGCATGCGGGCGACGAGGTAATCCTCTCCCGTTTCGATAAATTCAATACCGAGGTTTTCGTTGAGCGTGTTGGCGTTAAAGCCGTTGAGTTGTTTCAGGTCGGGCGTGTGTTTCCAAATCATCGTCAGTTATTTTTTTTAAATAGTTATTTAAGTCAATGCAATTCTTCCGTGGGTTTCTCGCAGACAGGCGCCAATTTTTTTTACTGGTTTTAATTCCTGTTGAATTTAAAAAGCCTCTGCAGCGCCCCTGAATTTGAAAAAGCAAAATAACCGAAAAAAGGGGAGTTAGGGAGGGCGGGAGCGGCGCTGGGTGATTTCTATCGCTTCGAATGGAATCTTGCACAGGGAATTTATGTTTACCTGTTACATTTAAAAAAAGGAAAATGGGTTAAGACCTTCCCTATTTTATGGAAAGCTCCCTTACCTCTTCTCTACGGGACTCCTATTATTTTTTCCAAAAATAAATGAGCAGGTGGACGTTTTGCTTTAAAATTTAAAGGCGCAGGGGATCTGACACAAGGCTTTCGTGCCGGGTTCTTTGCCGCCTTATCTATTTTTGCCTTTCTTTGTTTTCAATCTTTATGGGAGGGTTCCCCACTGATGGCGCTGATTTTTTTAAAAAAATTCTCCTTTGAAAAATTTTAAATGAACTCTTATCCATTTTTTTTTAAAAAATTCAACTTATGATAAAGTCAATTTTCACTACTTTTTTTGCGACGCTGGCATTTCTTCTGATTAGCCAACAGGCTGTTTCTCAGGAGGGTATGTGTGAAAGTGGATATCTTCCTTTTAAAAAAGGCCTCGTTTTAGAGATGACGGGATACGATAAAAAGGGCAAGCTTAGCAGCAGCACTACGCAAAAAATCACCAATCTCGAAAGTATAGGCGACGGCTTCAGGGCAGACTCGGAAATGGAGATTAGGGATAAAAAAGGAAAGCTCGTTTCCTCCGGTTCTTACGCTATAGAATGTCGGGGCGACGTGATGACTATTGACGTAAGCGCCATGCTGGATCCGCGCACGATGGAGTCTTTTTCCAATATGGAAATGGAAATAAACAGCGAAGAACTTCAAATCCCCAACACCCTGAGACCGGGTCAGACGCTGCCCGATGGAAAGCTGACGGCCAAAGTCAAATCGGGCGGTCTCTCTCTGATGAGTCTCAGCATTCAGGTCAAAAACAGACAGGTCGGCGAGAGAGAAACGATTACTACCCCTGCCGGTACTTTTGACTGCATCAGGATTTCAGATGAAACGGAGGTGAAGTCCATCGCCAAGGTGACAACCCGTTCCACCACCTGGTACGCCAAAGGCGTCGGGACGGTGAAAACGGAGAACTACGACAAGAAGGGCAATATGGAAAGCTATACCCTGTTGACTAAGATCGAGCGATAAACGGCGCTATTAGAGCAGGTTGATCAGGGTGCGGTAATCGTCGTAGCGGGCGTCTTCGCTTTTCATCTCCAATATTTGAAACATGATTTCCGCCTGTTCTTCATCGGCATAGCAGTCTTCAATATCCTGTAAAGTCTGGCGGCAGCGCACTTCGATTTTTCCCTGGGCGAGTTGTCCCATGCGCCATCGCCAGGTGGCTTCCATCTTTTGCAGGATGCTTTCATTCACCGCCCGAAAGTCCTCCGCAGGCGCCACGGGCGGAATACCTGCAAAAGCCTGGTTGTTGCGGGTCAGCATCCTCCCATTTTCGATGATAAAATATCCTGTATGCGCCCATTTTTCGGAAGAAAGCAGACGGGCGTAGAGCACGAGTTGCAGGTCTTCCCTGTTTTTCAGCATGTTCTCGCGATAGGTTCCACCCCGCCATTTCAAATCCACGACGGCCAGTTCGCCGCCCCTCTCCAGCACTAAGTCGGCGATACCCTTCACGGGTACCGGCAAATCGGCGGTATCGGAATTGACGGGAAAAACCCCTTCCAGACTCTTTTCCGTCTCTGCGACTTTCCAGCCATTTTCCCGAATGAGACGGATGAGCGCCCAGGTAGCGTATTTCATCTTGTTGACGAAATGCACGCGCTCCGGTTCTCTGCCGTACATGAGCAGCACGGCGCCTTCCCGCACGAGCAACTGGCGCACTTCCTGCTCGACCATTTTTTCCAACTCCGCCCTGTCGAGTTGATAGATATCCTTTTTGAGGATTCTTTCAAAAACCCGGTGAGCCAGGTTGCCCATAAGGGCTTCATCCTTCACCACGCTGAGTATAGACGAATTGCTGAGCCGGAGTTTGTACCGGAAAAACCACTGATAGGGATAGTAAAACAGCGCCTCTAAACTGGTGAGGGTTTCCCGCTCGCGATCCAGTTTGTCGAGTTTGCGCACTCGCAGGAAGGCTTGTGGGCTGCCCAATTGTTTCAGCTTTATCTCTTCATATTCCGGCAGGACAAAATGAGCGGCAAAGGGAGAGTCGACCCTCTGCCCTAAGCAGTGGGTCGCCGCTTCGAGATTGGAAAAGGCCGCCTGTAAATTGCCGAACAGCGGATGCGGCAGGGCTTCGGCGCCGTTGATGGTTTCGGGCAAAACGAGTACGAGGCGCTTCACAGCCATCAATGCGGGGCGAGCCTGCTGCCAGCGCTGGCAGGCGTTTTCCTGATCGGGCGTATCCGTCCGGATTCCAAATTTTTCTAAATAATCCCTTTCCCTCTGAAACCATTTTGGAAAAAAATGAGGGGGATCGTTTTGGATAAAATCCCACCACCAGACGCTTTCCACCTCGCCGGTAAAAGCGCCCGGATGCATGACGTAGGGGATATGCTTCGCCTCCTTCTCCTGAAACACGACTGGCGAAGGCTCATAAATGGTGCGGACAATGCGCTCCAATTCCAAATAGCTCAGCTCCGTTTCAGGCAGAGCTTTTAAGAGCTCGACGATGCGGCGGGACTGGCTGTTCAGAACCAGGAGGGAATGATTCCTGCCGCCGCCTTCCTCGTAGGCCTCGTAAGACCAGGCGTGCAAGTATTCAAAAATGCGCTGCACCTCGCCCTTTGGGACGCTGCGGCTCATATCGTAGCGGGGGCGCTCGAACCAGAAATCGTACTGCCTGCGCTGCTCCCTGACCGCCGCATCAGATTCATTCTCAGCCAGTTCCTCAAAATAGCGCCTGACCATCGCATACCAGCCTTCCCCGCCGAGGCCGGGATAAGCGGCTATCTGATTAGCGATGAGGGTCGCCAGTTCATCGGGCAGGGGCTTCACCGCTAAGGAGACAAATTCGAGAATTTTAAAAGGGTCAATCGGTCTCCAAAGGAAGGCGGAGACCAATTTCAAAATTTGCAATGTAGGCCTGGCTAAAGAGGCCGACTGCATGCCCAGGCTGGGCAATCCCTCTGCGATGAGCGCCATTTCCAACATGCGGTTTTGCTCCGGCACGAGGAGATGCATGCCCGATTCAGGATGCAGGGAAGGCGCAAGGCGATTGAGGCGAATGAGCTGAGCCAGCCAGGCGGCGGCTTCTCCGGCTCGCTTAGCGCGGAGGAGCAGAAGGGAACCGTCATTAGTCAGCGCAGCCTTTTCGGTCGCCGCCTCCCGGGACTGGTCGCTTAGCAGCCGGCGCTGGAATTCCTGTAAATCGCTTGTCGGCTCTTTCAAAAGCTGCGGCGCTTCTGCGGTCTGGCGTATAGGCGGCCTGAGACCCGATTCGCTCATTTTTTTAAATAATCTTTTAAAATGGCAGGGCAGCAGTTCAAAGGGTTCGTTGAGTCGGATTTCCGTAAAGGGCAGCGCCCGCTCGTCCATGACTTTCAGCGCTTCGACGAAGCGGTCGGCATAGCCAGGGCTTAAAAAGAGGGGGCGGGCATCTTCTTCCTCCCTCCCCTTTTCTCTTTCTTTTTCCTGAATAAAAATATTTTCTATCGCCGCCAAAGTCGCCAGCCTGTCGGGAGTGTCTTCGGGGCATTTAAAATCCCAGCCTGCCAGCCTCAGCTCATCACGTCGGGAGAGCAGTTCCGCCGAGGTCGCAAACTGGTCGGCTTCAAAGGATTTTTGAAAAAAGAAGGGAGTTTGTTTTTCTGATTTTTCAGCTTCGCCGTCGCTATCCAGCAGGCGAATGATAGCCTGCCGGTACTGTTCTACCCGCAGATAGTCAATATTGTCCTGGTAGCCGCCGAGGCCGAGGTAATCTTCGAGTAACTGAAGCAGCTTCTTTTTTCCGCAATAATGTGCGCCGCCTTCTAAGGCTGGTCGGGGCAGCGAAAGTTCATCTAATGCGAGGCCAAAAATTAGTTGCATAAGGTATGGGTTTGGGGCAAATGTACAGAGGAGCAGGGGAATCATCGCGGGAGATTCTTGCCCGATGGTTTTGGGGATTTTACGCTGGTTTTTCACGGGAGAAATTTTAACTGAATTTCTCTAAAGGTGAGCTTCCTTTTTTTAAGTCAAAAATGAATAATGCCAAAACTTCACATTCAAACTTCTGAAGGCATTGTTAAACCATATTCACGGAAAATCGCTTTGACATGCTTTTCATTACCGGAGTTTGTCCTTTAGGAGCGTAACTTCTGCCATGATTACACTGGTTCTTAATTCCTGTTTCATCACCCCGGAAAATTTAGTGATGGGTCAAAAGGGTTGATTAAGCCGAATCAACATCGCCGAACCTTCCATTTTTGAAGTAGTACCGGTTGATATACATCCCAATGACATTGTCATGTATCTTTTCGTTCTTTGAAAAACATATGGTTCTTCGGCTGAGGCGTTTCAAGTGCGTCCTAAAGTTGAGGTTCTTCCGCTCGATTTTCCAAGTGTTGTCCTTGCCGACCATCTGCCTGTACCCGGCCGGGAGGCGCCTTTCGCAGGCTCCCCAGTCGTCGGTGTGGCAGACCACAATCGGCAGGTGTGAGACCTTGTCCGGCAGCGCCCGCAGCGACTCGTCCGTCCTGCGACCGTTGTGGCAGGCAAGGATGTAGCCGCTGCGCCGCTCGACCGCATACCACGTCCACCTGTGGTTGGGCTTGCTGCCAACGAACGACCAGAACTCGTCCCACTCGGTGCTGAGGTAGAACCTTACCTCCAGCCTCGAAAGGCTGTCGGCCTCGATGCTGTCCAGCAGGTATGGGTTAACTTCAGCGGGCTCTTTTTTTTAGTTCGGATATGACCGTGCCCTTGGCGATCTTCAGGTTGCGGCTAATGTCACGCACGCCGCTGCTGTTCAGGGTCTGCTCCAGTATCTGCTCCCTGACGCCCGGCTTGTGGGCGTTGTAGGTGTAGTCCAATTAGAAGCTCTTGTGGCAGCCATTGCACCGCCAGCGCTGTGTGCCGTTCTTCCGGTGGCCGTTTTTGGTGATGTCCTCGCATTGGCAATGGCGGCACTTGACGGGTATCTGATGAACCATAGTTTTTTTGGCAAAAATATCAAATCAACCCTTTTAACCCACTACCGTCCATTTTTACACTTTTTGGTGTAACCCTATTTTTAGGACAAGACATAGTGAACATTACAAACACGGCCTTAGTCCGAAAAAAAGGTCCCATTAGGTTGTTGCGTAATCCGAGCAATGGCCTTATCTTGTTACAAGTTTTAATGTATTATGCTTCCCGCACGTGCTTCCGCTTTTATGCTGGAAGTCGCCGGGGTTTGGTTTTGAAGAACAGAGAGTTTGGCTTGCGCCACATAACACACGATTCGACGTTCCGCACATAGGAACGTCTATCTGTTTCGTCTATTGAATGTTTCTATAGATAGAAAGGGAGACTAAAGCTGTTCTACTTTTCCGAGATGTACAACGATAGCCCCCTTTCTACATTTGTTTACTTAAAAACGTTACAAACGTATGAAAAACATTCGTTTAATACGGCGGCTTAGATTGGCAGCATTCTTTTTATCGGGAATCTGCCTTGTTCAATCCCTACACGGCCAAAAGCCGACAGACCCATGCGCTCCAAACGAGTATCCATTCATTGGAGTGCCTGCCCCGAACCTCTGTGGGCAGTACGGAAGCTTGGAGTACAATGTCCAGGTAGGTATCGGAACCCCTATCACCCATTCATCACAGCTCGGCACCAGCTATAGTGGCAATATCTGGGTGGTTGGTGATTTTCGGATTGACAACAGCTTCACCTTTGTCAACAGCATCGTGAAGATAAACCCGGGTGTGACCATCTTGATGCTGCCACCCCCATCGGCAATGGTCAGCCGAATATTTACCATTGACAACTCCAAACTTTTTGCTTGTGACCAAATGTGGAACGGTATAGTGCTGTCCAACAACAATACCATTTTCACGAAAAGTGGGACTGTCATCGAGGATGCGGTTGCTGCGATAAAAGCCGACAACATCCAGTTCAGCACCTTGATGATTGAGAACACCGCCTTCAACAGGGACGGCATTGGAATCCTGCTCATGCAGTCGCCAACGCTTCCAAAGGCGGCCACAATTGCAAGGTTTCGCTCGAACAAGTTCACCTGCACCTCCCCGTTAAACGGTACGACTGACCAGATAACCTTTGCGGGTGTGAAGACTGTGAACATACCATTTACCGTCAGCGCAAGCGTGGAGGCGTTCAACAATAGGTTCGAGGGGATACAGAACGGCATCATTGCCGAGGGCGGCAACACGACCATCAGTGGGTCGTTCTTCCGCTTCTTTGAAATCAGGAAGGATGGCATTTTCATGAACGAGGGTTCGCTGATTTTGACAGGCTCGCAGTTCAGGAACTGTGAGGAGAAGGGCGTGAACGTCAACCTTGGCCATAGAGTTGACATTAGGGGGTGCACCTTCACACTGAACACGGACATCCCGGCAATCTCCTACCCCAATTCCCGCACAGGTGTTTATATTGGCGGTTTTGCGCTCAACGCATACGCTGGCATGAATATAACCGTGAGCGCCGATTTGTCCGGCACGACCACCCCGATAAGAGGTATTCACTTGAAGGGAGGCAACGTAGGTGCTGGCACTCATATCTCGGTCTCTCGGAGCAATTTCTCAATTGCCGCTGGTGGAAGTGATGGCATTTTTCTGGACGGCACGTTTCCTGCCAGCAGTGAAACGCACATTTACAACAACGATTTTTTCTGCACGGGCTATGGTTCCAGCAGCACATCCGGCATCAGGGGCGAGGGGAACATCAGCAACCTGAACATCTATGTGAATTATTTTGGGACTGTTCTGCCCAATGTGCTCCCCATCACGGGCATCAGGGGCATCAGGCTCAGCTATTCCAACGGCGTCAACAACTATATTGGGGACAACGTCTCCGATATATACTCCGGGAGGCAAATATTCCTGAACGGGTTTCAGAACACGACGGTCTGGTCGAACACTACGAGCTCGGTTGGCAATGGCGGCGCCTTCGAGTTCTGGGGCACGAACACTGGCACGGATTTCCTGAACAACAAGGCATATGCTACCGGGGTGGCGCTTGATATTTTCAGTGGTTCGCTGATTGGCCCACAGGTTCACAAGGGCAACGAGTGGCTTAATCTAATTGCCCCCTGCCCACCTCCCAACAGCAATTTCCTCTGCACCTACACTGCTGCCATCCACGCACAGTGCCAAACGGCTTCTTTGGCCGATTACAACCACTTTATCGTCCATACTGACCAGACCGTGTGGAACCCCAACACCAACAGCTACGACTTCTTCTCGGAATTCTACCCGCAGATAATAATACCGGACGTAAACAATGAATTCTTTGACAAGCAAACTGGCTCCCCATCCACTGGCTGCTCCGTGAAGCTGAACGACCCCAACGAGGGCGAACTGGAGCGGACCATAGCGGACGGGCTGCTGTCTGTGCCAAACAGCAACCCCTCGATGGACTGGATTGCCAAAAGCTATCTCTACAAAAAACTGAAGGAGAACCCTGCGCTCGTTGGCAACTATTCATCTTACACTACCTTCTTGAACACCCACGTCAACACGAACATTGGTCGGTTCTACGAGGTCAGCAAAAAAATCGACGAGGCCAATATCGCAAGCACCGCATTGAGCCAGCAGAGCCGTGACATCATAGACGATACCAAGGACTTGTTGGACGCAATCGCTACGACCGACGGCCAGTTGGATGCCGCCACCGATGCTGGTACGTTGGCATCCCTTTCCCAAACCAAGTCCGACCAATTGGAGCAGTTGAGGGGGCTTCAGGTGGACTATGATGCCGTATATGCCAGCTACAAATCGCAAAAGGCCACAAAGCTGCAGGAGGCACTGACGCTGTTGCAGCAAATAACAGCTTCGGGCGTACTGGAATCCAACGAAAAGGCAGTTACCGAAATCTACCTGCAATCAATGCTGAACCAGGGCGGTGGCCTGACAGAGGCACAGGTGAGCCTGTTGACGTCAATAGGGGAGCAATGCCCCGAGACGGGCGGGCTTGCCGTGGGGGCTGCCCTGACCCTGCTGAAGGACTGCCAAAAGTCCGAAATGGATATCTGCGGGCCTGTACTAGTTGACGACGTTTACCCATCCTCCACTCAGTCAGGCGGGGAAAAATCCCTCAAAGTCCCTATGAAAGGACGGAGTAGTGCGTGGCTTTATCCCAACCCTGTAAACTCTCTGCTAAATGTCAACCTGCCCAACCACACTACAACCGCCCGTATGTCAATAGCCGACATGAGCGGTAAGACCGTATTCTCGCAGAAACTGGAAGGAAACGACCAAGTAGTCGAACTGGGTCGAGGTTTAGCGCCCGGCATCTACATGGTCACCATCTTGACCGACACGGGCGAGCGGCATACTGAGAAGCTCGTCATCCAGTCAAATTGATTTTGTTCCATTGACCAATGGGCGAGGGACTTTCATGCCTCTCGCCTTTTTACGTTTCAAACATTTTATTATCATGAGAATTAAAAACTTTATTTCAACCATTTTCTTCTTGAATGTCCTCACAGTGATTATACATGGGCAAAACAAACAGGACTATCAATGGATTATTGGGCACGATACATCATTATTGGATACAGGTGGCAATGGAATTCAATTTAACTTTAAGTATTGCCCTGTTGAAACTTCTAATATTAGTACAGTCCATAATTTTTACATGGAAGGAGCAAACACGAGCATGAGCGACGAGGAGGGCAACCTGCTGTTCTATTCCAACGGCTGCTATATCGTGAACAGGGAAGGCTTTATCATGGAGAACGGGGACAGCATCAACCCGGGGTTGGTAAATGATTTCTGGTGCCCTTCGGGGGGCAGCCCGATTAGACAAGGCGTGATTTCTATACCAATGCCTGGGAGCGATAGTCTGTACTATGTATTTAACCTCGACCTTGATTTGCCTTACTGGCTACAAGACCCTTTTATTGGCGTTGCCCCACAACGGTTGTATTACCAAGTAATTGACATGAGTTTGGAGGGGGGGCTGGGCAAGGTGATTTCCAAGAACCAGATAGCCGTACAGGACACTTTTGCAAGGGGGAACATCAAGGCCGTGAGACATGTCAATGGTGAGGATTGGTGGGTCATCGTGCCCAAGTCACATTCCAATTGTTATTTTCTAATGCTCGTGACATTGCAAGGCATACAGCCCGCTTTCCTGGAGTGTGAGGGACTGTACTATGGCGACGACGACCCCGGCGCCCAAACGGTATTCACGCCAGATGCCACCAAGTACATTAGGTTCGAGGCTAGTTATGGCTTGAATATTTATGACTTCAATAATGCAACGGGAGATTTATCCAATAATATTACAATTGATTTCCCCAATGATACCTTCGCCTACGGCTCGGTTTCGGTATCGCCCAATTCAAGGTTCTTGTATGCCGGCGCCAGAAGCAAACTTTACCAGTTTGACCTACAGGCCGCAGATATAGCGGCAAGCAAAATTTTGGTAGGTGTTCAGGATGGGTTTGCAGACCCTTACCCTATTCCATTTCACTATTCTGCTTTAGCGCCTGACAACAAGATTTATATCTCTGGTAGGATCAGCCATAAACACCTTCATGTAATCAATAATCCCGACAGCCTTGGGCTGGCGTGCGGACTGGAGCAGCATGGCGTCGAACTGCCGTCATACAACTTCGCAACGATACCCAATTTCCCGCATTACCGCAGCCAGCCGACAGTGAATGGCTGCAATATCTACGCTTTTGAGCAGGTGATTTGTGAGGGGGACAGCGTACTTTTCAGTGGAGTGGTGCTTTATGAAACGGGGGTATATACGGCCAACTTTATGTCTGCAAGCGGGGCAGACAGCATAAGTGAACTAAGGTTGATGGTGCTGCCCAAGGCCGCAACGGAAATAAACACAACCATCTGCGAAGGTCAGTTTTATGTGCATGGGAGCGATACCTTGTCAGTGCCTGGGGTTTATACATATTCCTATGAAGTTCCACCATTAGGCTGCGACAGCGTGGTCAGCATTAGCCTGACGGTTGTTCCACCATACCCTTTGACCGAGGTTTATCTGGAAATTGTTGAAGGCTCAATACATAATGGCATCGAGATTAGTATGGATACCACAATCATTGACACCTTGGCCGGACTGCTCGGCTGCGATAGCATCATTTTCTACCATATCAGTGTAATCCCCAACTCAACCGGGGAAATAAATTATGGTATTGACTTTGAGTTGTACCCAAATCCCACCAGTGGGGCGGTCACTATTAATTTTGCGGAAACCCAGCCCGGGCTGTATCTTGAGGTTTATGACTTGATGGGGCGTTTATTAACCACCAGAAAGGTCGAGCGATTGAAGGAGAGCGTTGATTTAAGCGATTGGGCGGACGATGTTTATGTGCTCGGCATTAAATCGAAGGATACCATAACGGGGAGGGTGAAAATAATAAAAATGAAAAAATGAAATAGATTCGTAAAATGGTTATTTCCATCTATGTTAAACGCACGAACATCTTGTTAGAAAAAATGGCGTCTGATAATTGGTATTTATAAAAGTTGATAAAAATAATCACACTACTGGACATTTTTAAAAATCGCATGATTTTTTAGGAATAATGCCCTGAGTACATATCTGATAAAATCTATGAACCGGAAGCGCTTTGCAGT
>CAZXQI010000016.1:0-18746 GCA_964643005.1 uncultured Saprospiraceae bacterium
ACAGCAGCCGGGAGTTGCTCGACCTCAGGGGCTGGGCGCCGGGGGTATATCTGGTACAGGCTCAGTTAGACGCTGAGACGCTGGTGCAGCGCTTAGTGGTGGAATAGGCTTGACGGCATCAATCTCAAAAACTACAGAGATTATGACTGGCAAAAAGCGGTGGAGACTCGAGGAGTTTCCGCCGCTTTTTTTGGGGGAAAAATAAAAATGGGTAGCTGCTCAGCTCCATCGAATTAGCCGGAGAGGCATCGCGGCGCAGGATTTTCGGAAGTAGGGCTCTCCGAAAAGAGAAATCCAGGGAATGTCCCAAAAATTTCTAAAGTTTTTAAATGGGTTTATAAGCCACAGCTTTTATTTCGATGAGCAGATTCGGGTGAGGAAGCTGGTGAACGGCGACAGTCGTGCGCGTCGGGCCGGAATCGGCATTAAAAAATTCGCCATAGACTTCATTGTAGCCTTTGAAGTCTTTCATATCCACTAAAAATGTAGTGATGTCCACCACATCCAAAAGGTCGGCGCCTAAGCTGTTCAGCAGGGTGTCTATATTTTGAAGAACGGCTTTTGTCTGTTCCCTAATGTCTAACTGCCAACGCCCATTCTCATCCTGAACGGCGCCGGCGTGGGTGTTGTCGGATCGGCGGCTGCTCGCCCCGGAAACGAAGATGAAGTCCCCCACTCTTTTAAGGTGCGGGTAATTGCCGAGCGGCTGGGCGCGGTCTTTTAAACTTAGGCTTTTAACTGCCATTTCTATTTATTTTAAAAACCAGGTTGGTTAGAGGGAAATAATTTTTTCGGAAAAGTTTCCCGCAGAGAAAGGTCAACAAAAAGGATTCCCGTAGAATCTACTTTACGCCGATTCTCGCCAATAAGGATTTATCGTTGCCCAACCAGCGCAGGACGTTCTCTCCCCAGATTTGCGCGTGTTGCTCTTTGTTGATGATGCCCTGTTCTAAACAGAGGTCTAAAAGTTTTCCCGGGTAGGAAGATTGTTCTTCGCTCTCCATTTCCCCCAGTGGATAAGGGTCGTCCAAACCGATGACGATTTGCTGCGTCCCGCCATTTCTCCTAATCATAGTTTCAAAAGAAATGACGTCGTGCACGAGGGTATCGAAGAAGATATTGGGATGGCTGACGGCTTTTCTGGGTCTGACTTTCCCCTCAAACAAATCCGGTCTTCCGTCGAAGGCCTGAATGCGCCTGCCGAGATTGACCTGGGTCAGTTGTCCGCCGTGGGCGAAGCATACGCGCACGTCTTTGTATTTTTCGAAGTAACCATCCAAAGTGTAAAAATGGTAGGCGTCTGCACATTGCGCCAGCATCCAGATCAGGTGAAAGCGCCAGGCTTTATCTTCTAAATGGATGAACTTTTCCCCGTCGTAGGGATGGACCTCCACAGCGAGTTTGTATTTGTTGGCCAGCTCAAAGACAGGCTCAGTTTCTTCATTAAAGATGACATTCCACTGTCCGGCGGAGTCCATATAGTGCGTGGGCAGGCACAGCACCCGAAGATTCAATTCTTCCACACAGCGCTCGATTTCCCAAAGAGCCGAGCGCACAAAACCGGCATGGATGACAAAGCCGCAGGTAAACTTATCGGGGTGCTCCCGTTGAATTTTGGCATTGAAATCATTCTGGAAGCGCAGCGCCAATTTCATCTCCTCTAATTTCAGTGCATTCCCATACAACTGGGAAAGATTCAGCACCACAGCGTGGTCAATGGAGTTGGACTCCATCCATTCCAATTTTTCTTTCAGGAAAAAACTTGAGGCTGTGATAGGGCGCTTCCAGTTCTTCTGGTGCATGAACCTGCGCTCTTCATCAATCCAAAAAATGCCCTTTTCTCTGAGTACTGGAGGAATTTCATCAGGGTAAGGGAGCAGATGAGAATGGCCGTTAATACGCATTTATAAATTCATTTTCAATGTTTCTCTGTGCTTATAGATTCTGGTTTCAAAGTCTTTCCAGAGGGAAAGCACGTTGGTGTTAAAAGTTTGCATCGGCGCTATTTGCACCCGTCGCACCCCGGCGCGAATGAAAGCGTTGCCTATTTCGGAGAAAACTACTCCGTGTACACCTTTCTTTCTCCACTCTTCCTTTACGCCTATCAATACCAGATCGGCAGTATCGTTCTTTCGGCGAGCCGCCAAAAGGTGAAAAATTCCAAAGGGATAAAGGCGGCCGTTTGCCTTTTTCATGGCTTTGGAGAGGGAGGGCATCGTGACGCCGAATCCTACCGGCTCGTCCTCTTCATCTACGACTAAGCAGACAAAATCGGTGCGCAGGAAATTAATATATTTTTGGATATAAGCCCGTTTTTCCTTTTCAGAAACAGGAACAAATCCGGGCAGTTTATAATAGGTGTCCATCATGAGATCAAAAAAGTAAAGCCCCGCTTCGGCCAGTTCTTCCTTACTTTTGAGGGGTTTTGCTTTCAGGTGGTAACGCTCCTGCGCCAGCTTGACAAAGCGGTTAAATCTGTCCGCCATTTGAAGCGGCATTTTCATATCCACCTCCAACCATTTCACGTCCGCCTCGTAGCCTCTCTCCCGAATGTATTTAGGATAATATTCAAAATTGTAAATGGTGGCGCTCACGCCTAAGGAGTCGTAGTCCCCGAGCAGCCAGCCGCACTTGTCCAACTGATTGAAGCCAAAAGGGCCTTTCAGGCAAAGGCATTGCTGTTCCCTTGCCCAGTTTTCAGCGGTGGTGAAAAGCGCATCCACGACTTCGGGGTCGTCTATAAAATCCACCCAGCCAAAGCGACCGTGCTTCTCGCCTAAGTGCTTCGTCTCCAGGTCGTTGACAAAACAGGCGATGCGCCCCGCCATTTTCCCATCTTTCCACACCGTAAAAAGCTGATAAGTTGAATGTTCCAGGGAAGGGTTTTTGGCAGGGTTAAAAACATCCATTTCCTGCTGCCTGACAGGAGGAATCCAATAGGGATGCCCCTTAAAAAGCTCGTATTGGAACTGGACGAAGGCTCTCAGTTCTTTTTTGTTGGCGACGGGTTTAACAACCGGTTTCATTTTTAAAAATTTATGACCTGGTACGGTGTTGCGATGAAACACTGCCTGAAAAAAGCAGACTTTTGAAAAAATCTTTTGTTTTGCAGTGGCTGGGGCAAAAGTAAAAACAAAAAGTTCGTTTCACATGAAGAGCATCATTCGGGAAAATAGATTGTATTTTATTTATATTGCCTGCTTTGCCTTATTCGGCGGAATAGCTCTGTTGACGATGGGCAAACCCGACGCTATTATTTTTTTTAGTGAAAACAGGATGGACTGGGCCGACTTCTTTTTCCGCCTGATCACCCATTTAGGAGAATCTCCGGGATACATCATAGCGGGAGTCATCGCATTTTTCTACCTGCGGGAGCTCATTCTGCCCATTGTGGCTACCGGCCTGGCGGCGATGGGACTCAGTTATGTTTTAAAAATAATTTTCGCCATTGACCGTCCACTCACCTATTTCCGCAAGGCAAACATAGTGGATGAAATCAATTTTGTAGCAGGAGTAAAATTGTACACCGGCCCCAACAGCTTTCCCTCCGGTCATTCCCTGGGCGCTTTTGCGCTGTTTAGCCTGTTGGCTTTTTTTCTTCCCAAGCGTTCCGGCTATGTTACGGCCATGTTTTTTTTAGCAATTTCAGTGGGTGTCTCCAGGGTTTATTTAGTGCAGCATTTTTGGCAGGACGTGTACGCCGGCTCTTTGGTCGGCGTAGTATTGGCAATGGCCGTATTTTCCCTAAATCAGCGATATAATGGCGGCGGCTCCTCAATTCCCGGGGCTATGCCCTGAAAGAGGGACGGATTCTCTAAATTTGCGAGGCAGGCTCGGGGTCTGGCTTACAAGGCTGAGCCGGTCTCAAAAAGCCATTTTTTTAAAATGGAAAATCTTTAAAAAAGCAAACACAGCATGGCAGAAGGTTCACAAATTTACGAGCACATCATTCCGGACATTTCCGAATGGCCCATCTACAAACTGCTGGCTGACCGCAAAAACTTCGTGGAGGAGATAGAGGAATTCACCTGTCGGCGTTTGCTAAAGCTGCACGATCAGGATCTGCATGAAGTGGTGGCTCGCTCCATTTATTTAGAGCGCATACGCATCAAAGAGGAACCTTGGAAAGTAGATCCCCCCAACGAGTATATTTTTTGGAAAAAGATGAGCCATCGCCTGATGGGGAAGTCGCCTGAGATGAGCAAAGAAGACGCAAAAGCTTCAGCGGAAGCTGTGCTTCGCACTATCGTTCACAGGTACGCCGAAGAGATTGTGGGCACTTTTAGCATTCCTCATTTCCAGTTCGCCCGCCATTTTTTGAGGATCTTCTTCAATCGCCTGCTCAACACCGCCGCCGGAAGGAATATGAAGCGCATCTTTGGTACCCGCCACAAAATCAATGAGCGACTACTGGCTCAAGGCGAAGTGGAGATGTTGCGCAGGTTGATGACCCAGGGAACCGTCATCCTCGTCCCGACTCACTCCAGCAACCTCGACTCCATCCTGATAGGTTATGCTTTGGACGCCATCGTAGGCGTGCCCTCTTTCTCCTATGGCGCCGGCCTCAATCTTTACAACACGGGCTATACCGCTTATTTTATGAACCGTTTAGGCGCCTATCGGGTGGACCGACGCAAGAAAAACCCGATCTATTTGGAGACGCTGAAAACCATGTCCAATCTGTCTATCCAGCGGGGAACCAACAGCCTGTTCTTTCCCGGCGGAACGCGCAGCCGCTCGGGCGAACTCGAAAAGAAACTGAAAATGGGGCTGCTCGGCACCGCTATGGAAGCCCAGCGGGCCATCTATCAGAATGGGCGCAGCGATAAGGTTTTTATCGTGCCCCTGATTCTCAGCTATCACGTAGTCTTAGAAGCTAAGTTTCTGATCGAGCAGTACCTCCAACAAACCGGTAAAGAGCGATACGTCCGCTCAAGAGACGAATTCCACAGCTTTCGCAAACTGTTGAAGTTCGGCTGGAAGTTCTTTTCAGAGCCTTCGGAGATCACCCTCTCTTTTGGGAAACCCATGGACGTCATGGGGAATCTCGTGGATGAGCAGGGCCTC
Organism: uncultured Saprospiraceae bacterium; assembly: GCA_964643005.1. Taxonomy (GTDB): domain Bacteria; phylum Bacteroidota; class Bacteroidia; order Chitinophagales; family Saprospiraceae; genus UBA6168. The sequence goes on from CAZXQI010000016.1 coordinate 5,068, forward strand.
AGCTATAACCAGGCGGGAAGAGAAGTTGACGTCCGCGAATATTTTATCTCCGAAGGAAATCTGACGGCTGACCTACAGCGGGAATCCGAATACACCATCCGGCTTTCCGAAATCATTGCTAAGCGATACCACCAGGAAAACATCGTGCTGTCGAGCCATGTCGTGGCTTTTGCAGCCTTTAGCATTTTGAAGCAGGAGTATTCGCACTTAGACCTGTTCAGAATACTCCGACTACCCACTGAAGATTTCATTTTCCCAATGGATACCATCAGGGAGATGGTCAGGCAACTCAAAGCCCTGCTCCTCGGACTGGAAGAAAAAAAAGAGCTAAAACTGTCAAAGCAAATCTTCTTAGATGAAGATGAACTCATCAGGGATGGCATTCGCAAATTGGGAATTTACCACCCCGACAAGCCGCTCATTTTTGATAAAAAAGGTCAAATCGTCAGTCAGGATTTTAAACTGCTTTTCTTCTATCACAATCGCTTGACGCACTATCCACTCCTCCGAAAAATAAACTGGAATTTAGTGAGGAAAAAAGAACCTATAGGCCTCGAAACGCCGGAACCAGTCGAACTGTGAGTTGGAGATTTATTTAAAAGTATTGCCCGACTTCAGAACAGCAAGGACGTCCGGGATGCGGAGAGCGCAAGCGGTAATCTTATTGAGGTCTGCCGATTCCAACAGCAGGGTTTGTTTGTAAAAAGAGTGAGAGGCTCCCATAGCTATCAATTCTTCTATGCTCGTTTCTTCTCTGTAGGCCAGATAGAATCTCCTGTTCTTCAGGTTGTAGTAAATTACAATATCTTCTTCAAAATATTTCGTTTCATCGCCAAGCAGGTCGAGGTAAAGAGGTCCGCCGTAAAATGGCTCCTCCCCGGGGAAGTCTTCTGAAACAAGCGGTTCATTTGAATAGCTGAGAGAATCAAACAATATCTCGCAATTGATGCCTGCGGCCGTCAGTTTTCTCGCTGCCGTAGAAAGTTTTCTCCCCAATACCCGAACGGGAGCGTCTTCAATTCTAAAAGACTTCATGGGCAGCCATCGCATCGTTCCTGAATCGTAAAATTCTACTTCTTCGGGTTTTCCAATGCGGAGTTTGTAGTCAAATCTCGAATAGCCCGGCACGAAATAACCCGGGTAGAAATACTCGAAATTGTTTTGCAACCCATACTCAATCTCCAGCAGCATCGTGTAAAACCCGAGGCTATAAGCAGAATAATCGGGGTCGTAAACGCCCTTGATACTGGCGAGGCTGTTTTCGCCGAGGTCAAAGAAACTGAAGGCCATTAAGCGGCGTCCGTCGTAAACGGCAGTCTCGTAGGTATTGTAAATATTGGTTTTTCCGCCATCCATTAATGCTTCTTTCAGGCTGGGGGGGAGATCGCCTTTAAAATCCTTTCTGTATTTTTGATACAGTAGTTCCTTCTCTATATCTATGGTGGCGGGGCGATAAAAGATCTGAAATTTCCGGCCATTACGCCTCAGTATTTTCCTGATACCTGAGCGGAATTCATAGCCTTTCAGGGGCAGTCTCAGCCAGAGCGAAGAGTAAACCTGCCTGTTAAAATGCAGGAGATAACAAGTGAAAATATCCTGACCCATCCGGTACCAGCCTTTGGCGAGGTACGCATCCAGCTCGGCGCCACTTATAAAAGAAGGGGTATGTTTATCGATGAACATCGGGTAAAATTTACTTTGCAAAATTAATTAGAACGACGAAGCATTTACAAAGTTGACAAAAAGGCCATATTTGCCAGGTCATTCTAATTTTGCCATTGCAGGGTTCAAAATCAATCCCGTAACGAAAAAAATTATTTTAGATGAAAAAAGCAAATTTCATTTTTTGGAGCATAATTTTCCTCTCTCCTTTCTGCCTCCTGGCACAGGAAAGCGCCTCCTTCCCTACCCGCGAAATCTCGCGGGCTGACATGCTCGCCATCCGCTGGGGTCAGATCGAACGCTTCGACTACCTGCAACAACGCTTTGAAGAGGCCTGGACAGAGAACGATCTTCAAAGCATGGAAGACATCCGCATGGAAATGCTAAAAGGGATGAAAATGGAACGGGAGCAGTTCGATCAGCGATTTGTCCAAAAAAAGAAGACGAAAGCGCAGGCAAAAAGGGGCGGATGGATGGAGCGCTACGCAGAAGCGTTTCAGCAATTTGACCTGGCTGAATTATTTAAAAAGCCCTCTTGTCAGGAGAGCAAAGTTGAATACGACCGTCTCTCCGCCCTTCTTTCGCAATACCGCGAGCAAATAGTCGAAGAATTTGACGAAATATCCGGATCAGACCTGGAGTCTGCACAATAGAGAATGACCTACGCAGCATCTTTAGACTACCTCTTTGCCCAGTTGCCCATGTTCAACCGGATTGGGCCGGCGGCCTTCAAAAAAGACCTGACCAACACCATCGCTTTCTGCGAGCGTCTGGGTCATCCTGAAAAGAAATTTCCCTCCATCCACATCGCCGGCACCAACGGGAAAGGCTCCGTCGCCCATTTCCTCGCCGCCATATTCACTGCTCAGGGATGGAAGACTGGTCTCTACACCTCTCCGCACTACCGTGACTTTCGGGAGCGCATCAAAATTGACGGCCAGTTTATTTCCAAAAAAGAAGTCGTCAATTTCGTGCAGCGGCATCGGGAATTTTCTGAAAGCCTGCGTCCTTCCTTTTTTGAATGGACGGTGGCGCTCGCCTTTGACTATTTCGCTAAGGAAAAAGTGGACATCGCCATCATCGAAACCGGCCTCGGCGGGCGCTTAGACTCCACCAACGTCCTGTCCCCTCTCCTCAGCGTCGTCACCAATATCGGCTACGACCACCAGCAGTTCCTGGGAGATACGCTGCCGGAGATTGCCGGAGAAAAAGCGGGAATCATAAAACCCGGCCTTCCCGCAGTCATTGGAGAAACCCACCCTGACACCCGGGTTGTTTTTGAAAAAAAGGCGGCGGAATGCGGCTCGCCGATTTACTTTGCCGACCAGTACTTCCGCGCAGACTTATTGAAAAAGAGCGATACCCACAGCTTTTACTCCGTATCTCTTTTTGAAAAAAAAGGAAAGGCAAATCTCCCGCTCCTGCCTGTCCTCCAAGAGCTGCTGAAGGCGCCTCTCGCACTCAACCACCTCGGGGATTACCAGCAAAAAAACTTATGTACCGTCCTGATGACTTTGCAGGTCGCCGGCGCCTATTATCCAGAGCTTTTGCCCTCCGACCCCTCCGCCATTCGGCAGGGTTTGGAGCAAGTAAAAGCGCTGTCCAATTTCATCGGTCGTTGGGAGTTCATCAGCCAAAACCCGCCGGTGCTCTGCGACAGCGGCCATAACGAGGACGGAATCCGGGTCGTGTTGGAAGGCCTCTCAAAAATGAGCTACCGCCGCCTGCACTTCGTTTTCGGTATGGTCAGCGATAAGTCGCCCGACAAGGTGCTCGTCCAGCTCCCAAAAGACGCCGCATACTACTTTGCCAAAGCCAATATCCCCCGGGGATTAGACGCCGCAATCCTCCAGCAAACTGCCGCCGGCTTTGGCCTCCACGGAAAAGCTTATACCTCCGTCCCCAGGGCTTTGGCCGCCGCTAAGCGGAAGGCTCGCAAGGGAGATCTGGTCTTTGTGGGAGGGAGCATTTTTGTGGTGGCGGAGGTGGTGTGAAGAAAACATCACATCATGGGCGGATATGTTTTTCATCTGCGTCGGAAAGGATCTTCATTCTTCACTCCGACAATAGCGGCGCTATCGTCCTACCTGTTTACGCTGTTTCAAATACGCCGACGGTCAGCATTGATGCGGCGAGCATGTCTTACGGAATGGCTTACTACTTGTCCGTTGTAGTCGGCGATCAGGGTACGGCCATTGGCGGCGATCTACAAGACCTCTGTCTTGCGGTGGCGCCAGGCGTTCCGATTATTTTTTATGAACCGCCTGTCTTTGCTCTTAGCGATACAGTTTCTTTGCATGAGGGCGACGCCGGCCCGACAGTTTTTAATTTCACCGTTGCCTGCACGGGTAATACCGGCTTTGCGTCGTCGGTTTCCTGGGTCGTGGCCGGTTCGGATTCTAATCCAGCCAACGAGGAAGTTTTTTCTGATGGCGTTTTCCCCGGTGAACCCGTCCTTTTCCCCGCTTATTCTTCCGATTCGCAAACAATTACGGTCAATGTCAACGGGGATACAAATTTTGAATCCGATGAAAAATTCATCGTCACGCTGTCCGATCCCACCAATGGCGCCATCGCTATTACAGTTGCAGTCGGCACAATCCTGAACGACGATGAAGAATCCATTCCCAATAACACGGTCGGCGCCACTAAAGAGCAAAACAGCGACGGTAAATACCTGCTGCAAAATCATCCCGATCCATTCAACAACACTACGACTATCCGCTACCGAATGCCGGAAGGCGTCCAGAATTCATGGTTGCGAATACAGACCTGACCGGTCACTTATTAAGGGAAATAAAACTCAGTAATCCGGGAGGTGGGGAAGGCGAGATTCTGATCAGGGCAGATGAATTCTTCCCCGGGGTTTATCCCTACAGCTTAGTGGTGGATGGACGCATTGTCGCCACCCGACAGATGGTTTGAAGTGATTTTGGTTAAAGATAATTCCCAGAGCGGAAAGGTTGCTGTCTTTTCGCTCTGTTTTTTGGTCAGGAGTAAAGGGTAAAGTCCTGTTTTTGAGAGAGTAAACCCGGTTGAGAAGAAGGCTGTTCAGATTTTCTAAAGCTTCTTCGGTTGGCGTCTCTCTGTCTGTCACCTTTCCAAACGACTTTTTTTGTATCGCCAATAAAATCAGTGTTGATACTTTTGGAGCGCTCTCCCCAAATTATTTTTTTAGTGTGATTTTGAAGGGAGTTTATTTTTTCATTTAAAACGCTCGTAGTGAACAGAGTTAGAACACTTACCATCCTCCTATTTCTGTATTTCAATTTTTTTCAGGCGTCGGCGCTTTTTTCCCAAAAATGGATAGACATGGTCGAAGAAAAAACTGACTTTCAAAGCATTCGCGATTCATTTGAAATGCTTTGGGACGGTGTGCCATACGAGAAAGGAAAGGGATACAAACAGTTTCGACGCTGGGAATGGTTTATGCAACAGCGGATGTATCCTTCCAACAATTATTTCAATCCCATGGCAGCCTGGGAAGAGTGGGAAAAGCTCAGAGAATCCGGCGCCTTCGACCAGAAAAAGAGCTTAGGTGAATGGACGTCTTTAGGGCCTGCTAATTGGACAAATACCGACGGTTGGAACCCCGGCAATGGGCGCATCAATGTCATCGTTCAGGATCCGAACGATTCCAACATCATATACATTGGAGCAGCCTCCGGCGGGCTTTGGAAGTCCGTTGACGGAGGAATAAACTGGGTCAGCCTGACAGATAACCAGGCGGTGTTGGGCGTTTCGGGCATAGCTGTGAATCCCGATGATTCTAACATCATCTACCTGGGCACGGGAGATGGCGACGGATTTGACACCTACAGCGTCGGCGTTTTGAAATCCATAGACGGAGGGATTACCTGGAACACAACCGGCCTGAACTGGGCCGTTTACGATGGCCGCGCAGTCAGGAAAATACTGATGCATCCCGATAATCCAGACATACTCTACGCAGCTACCAGCGCCGGTCTTTTTAAAACTTCCAATGGCGGCGATACCTGGGTGCAGGCTCAGGGGGGAAATATTCAGGGGGTGGAATTTCATCCGGAGAATCCCGATATCGTTTATACCTGCTCCGATAGATTTTACCGCTCTGTCAATGGAGGATTTACTTTTCAAAATATATCTTCCGGCCTCCCCAGTTCTCTAACAGTCAATCGTCTAAAAATAGCAGTTTCTCCTGACCAGCCCGATTGGGTGTACGTGTTGGCAGGTAAATCTTCGGACAGCACTTTTAAGGGGCTTTATCAGTCGGGCAACAGCGGAGCGTCTTTCGTTACTAAAACAGAAACGCCCAATATGTTTGGCTACGACCAACACGGTGACGACGACGCAGGACAAAGCTGGTACGATATGGCTATTGCCGTGAATCCTTTCAACGCCAACGAAGTTTTTATTGGAGGTATAAACGTTTGGAAATCAACCGACGGCGGGTCAAATTTCAAAATCAACACCCAATGGTATTACCCAAATCCTATTGGGTATGTACACGCCGACATTCATGAGCTGGCCTTCTTTGGCAATCGCCTGTATTGCGGGAGCGATGGCGGCATTTACAAAACAGATGATAATGGAGAAAACTGGCAAAACCTGACGAATGGGATTACCATCATGCAGTTCTACGATATTTCCATAGCGCCGGAATATCCCGATCTCATTTTGGCCGGCGCCCAGGACAATGGAACTAACCTCTACACCGGCAGTCCGACCTGGGCGCACGTCATCGGAGCGGATGGCATGGTCGCCAATATAAATCCCCAGAACCCGGACATCATGTACGGAGCCATACAATACGGGGATTTATACAAGTCCTTCGATGGAGGCGAAGTTTTTTATCACATCGTCGGGCCGGATGATTTCAATGAATCTGGCGCCTGGGTTACGCCTTACGTACTCAGTCCGGACGACCCCAATACGATTTATTTAGGTTATCGCTCTATTTTCAAATCAATAGATGGAGGTATCACATGGGCCGCACTTAACAACGTGGGAAATAATGACGCGACAAATAGAATTGCCATTGCCCCTTCTAACGCCAGTGTAATTTACATCAGCAAATCGGGAAAAATATACAGGACGCAGGATGATGGCGATACCTGGGCAAATATATCAGACGGCTTGCCCAATCTTACCATCACGGATATTGCCGTTGACCCCTACAATGCCGACAGGCTTTGGGTTACCTTTTCAGCTTATAACGCTGGTGCAAAGGTCTATCAGTCCACCAATGGAGGCGCCAACTGGACCAACATCTCATACAACCTTCCCAATCTGCCGGCCAACTGCGTCGCATACTATCCCGTCAACGACGAACTGCATATCGGGATGGATGTCGGCATATTTTCCAGACAAATAGCAGAAAATTTCTGGACTCCCAATGTAGAGGGTCTGCCCAATGTCATCATCAACGACCTCGAAATAAATCCCATCAACAAAAAAATTTACGCCGGAAGTTTCGGGCGCAGCGTCTGGGTGGCGGATCTCCAGGATATCGGTACCTACTTAGCCATAGGAGGCGACCTCAGCCTGAGCGAGGGCGACACAGGTCTGACTACTTTTGAATTTATCATCGAGCGCAGCGGCGATTTGTCGGACTCGTCTTCGGTAGCCTGGACGGTTAGCGGCAGCGGCACTTATCCCGCCGATGCCGATGATTTTGAAGGCGGAGCATTCCCCTCCGGTATGATAAGTTTTCAACCCGGCTCTGTATTTGCGACAATTTTGATAAATGTCGCAGGCGATACTGAACCCGAACCGGATGAGAGCTTTATAGTTACCTTGTTCAATCCCACCAATGCCGGCCTTATCATAGCGACCGCCAATGGACTTATAAAAAGCGACGATGGCGCCCCGGTACCGCTGCTGAGTATTAGCGGAAGTCAGGCGAAGAAGGAAGGCAATTCGGGTTATACGCCATTCACCTTTACCATTTCCCGCTCGGGATACATTGAGGATAAGAGCATTGTAAATTGGGAAGTCGCCGGTTCGGGAGCCAATCCTGCCGATCCGGCAGATTTTGCCGGCGGAGTTTTTACCGGCGGGACGGTCATCTTTTCGGCTGGGTCTTCCGCTTCGAAAACCATTACGATTTACGTCAGTGGCGATGAGGAGGTTGAGCCTGATGAAGAATTCAGCGTTAGTTTAGCCGGTTCACAGAATGCCTTTATCAGCGTAGCCTCCGCCACCGGCGCCATCCTGAACGACGATTTCGAAGCCGTTTCCAGTATCTCCCTCCTCGGCAACCTGGCGCAATACGAAGGCGATACCGGACTGACTCCTTTCAAGTTCACCGTAAAAAGAACAGAGCCGCTTTCGGGTGAGTCCTCGGTCAACTGGAAAGTCAATGGTTCAGGAAGCAGGCCGACCAGTCTTGCCGACTTTGAGAACAGCGTCATGCCCACCGGTACGCTCAGTTTTCCGCCCAATTCAGAAGAAGGAATTATCATCGTCAATGTCAGAGGAGATACAGATGTAGAACCCAATGAAGAATTCAGGCTAACGCTGACAAATCCGGTCAACGCCAACATCGTCACAGCTACCGTCTTCGGAACCATTCTGAACGACGATTTCGTGGTCGCTACCGAAGAACAACTCCCAGAATCAAAAGGCCAATACCTGTTACAAAACCAGCCCAATCCCTTCGACCTGACTACCTCCATCCGTTATCAATTGCCGGAGGGCGCCAAAAAATCTTTGTTGCAAATCTCCGATGTCAAAGGGCGGCTTCTCAAGGAAATAGAATTGTCCGGCACAGGCGGCGGCGAAGGCGAGGTCGCCATCGAGGCGGGCGAACTGGCGCCGGGCGTCTATTCTTACAGTTTATTGGTCAATGGGCTTATCGTCCAGACCCGGCAAATGGTTTTGACCAAATAAATTTTCCCGAAAATGACTGACTCCATAAGGAGAAGTCAGGCTGTAATTTTTTGGCTTTAGAAACCTTCCTGATTTTCTCTTATTAGAATTTCAGGAAGGTTTCTACTGAATTTTTCCGACGGTCTATTTCGGGAATTTATGAAAGGGAATTAGCAGTCCGATTTGAATTGCTCCCGCCATTTATTTACACCCATCCGGCAACCGACTTATTCTTCCCAGGTCTCAGCCGGACTACAGAAGCAGCAAAGGCAGTGGAGGCTGGGTTCCTGGGAGGCATTTACGGCATCGGGCAGGTATTTCACGATTCAGATGAGCAGCCGGCGGAATTGCCCACCGGAGGCCTGGCTCATGTGGACGTCGTTTGCAGTAACAACCCCCTGTTATCCGGCTAGTTTAAAGCGGGCGGCTGGAGCGATACTTTTAGCAACTCAACTGCCGGCTGGATAAGGCTGGCCGCTCACGAGTTCAGGCACATGTTCGGTATGCTGCACAATTTTAACGAAACCGGCGGTAGCTGCACCGCCAACTCTGACTCAAATAACGCTTGCGAGATTGGCAGCGGTTCCACGATTATGTCTTACCATGGAAATTGTCCGGCAGAACAGAATATTGCGGACAACTGCTTCGAGGTGCAGGACGCTTCGGGGTATATGATTAGTTGCTACTTCAAAGCGACTGTGCATGATGGCAGGGAAACCTGTCCTGAGCATCTCCATATAACGGGAGTCAATCAGAGCGGCGGCTACCCGGCTGCCCGGGGAATTACTTCCAACGGCATGGCGCCCGGCGGCAATACCATCACTTTTAAAATGGGAAACGGCATCAAATTGCAGCCAGGATTTGAAGTAAATCCGGGAGTGTATTGAAGGTTTTAATTGAAGCCTGTACGCCATTTGTGCCGGAGCTGGGAGTGGAGGAGAAGGAATAACAGGCAATTCGGGTTTGGGGAGCATCTTTCAACAGCAAATCCTTTCTATTGCTTTAGCTTTAAAAAAAATTTAAATTCATTTGGTTGCTACTTCCAAAAAAAGCTATGTTTGGCGGGTCAAGTCACTTAGCTAAACAAAATCGATTTGAAATGAAGACCACCCTCGCTATTCTCACTGTATCCATTCTATGCCTGTTCTCCACCCTTTCTTTTTCCCAAAAAAAAATAGTCGCACTCGACCTGAATGAGTTGGGGAGTACTTTGAAGTCAGCGCCGCTGCTTTCATCCCAGGCAGCGAAGGCATCACCATTACTAATGGAACTACCCATGCCTACTAAGGGAAATCAGACTTTCAAAGTGGCGGAATCGCCCATCATGGCGCCTGATTTTGCCGCCGCTTATCCCGATTTCAAAACTTATGCGGTGCAATCTGTGGACGACCCATCGGTCACCGGGAGAATTTCTCTGACGCCCTTTGGATTGAACGGCGTAATCCTCGCCCCGGAGGGGATAGTCGTCATCCGGCCTGTGAACCTGCTGGCTCCGGTGGAGCACGAAGTCGCCATAGAGAGCGATTTGGGCGATTTCTCCTGTGGATTAGATGATTCCATTAAAACTCCGGAAGCTCCCCTGGGTTCTGAAAAGGCTTCTTTTTCAAATGGGAGCATGTTGCGAACTTACACGCTTGCCATCGTCACAACCGGCGAGTTTCACAATGCCAATGGCGGCAGCATAGCCTCTGCATCGGCTGTAGTGGTCGCCAGCGTCAATGGCATCCAGGCTATTCTTGAAAGAGAACTGGCGATTCATTTTAGCCTGCTCACACCCTATATTTATACGAATCCGGCCACCGATCCATTCAACCCAGGTCTCAATCGGGTCCTCGAGGCCGCAAAGGCTATTGAGTCGAACTTTCCTGGAGGTAATTACGACATTGGGCATGTTTTTCACGACCAGGACGAGCCGCCGGCGAATCTTCCCACCGGAGGGGTAGCCTATTTGGCTGCAGTTTGTTATAATTACCCTCTCTATCCCGGATATATCAAAGGCGGCGGCTGGAGCGGTTCTTTTAATAATACCAATTCAGGATGGATAAAACTGGCTACTCACGAGTTTGGACACATGCTCGGTATGCCGCACAATTTTAATGGAACGGGCGGTAGTTGCACTACCAACATTGACGACACTAACGCCTATGAAATCGCCAGCGGAACGACGATCATGTCCTATAATGGAGTTTGCGGAGCGGGGCAAAATATCCCGGACAGCGGTACGGCCGACCATTATTTTCACTACAACAGTCTGGCAAAAGCTTTGGCTTACATTAACACGCAAAGCTGCGAAACGGCCACTCCCTCCGGCAACCTGCCGCCGGTCGTTGACGCAAATCCCTGTGGAAGCTCTTATACCATTCCAAAAGGCACCCCGTTCAGGTTAACAGGAACAGGCTCAGATCCGGACAACGATCAGGTCTATTATTGTTGGGAACAGTTGGATGAAGACGGCCCAGATAAGCCAACCCAGGGGCTGATAGGAGCGGCTGCGGGAGCTAATCCCACGGCGCCTTTGTTCAGGAGTTATCCTCCCTCTACTTCTCCGGGCAGAACTTTTCCGGCCATGAGCCTCGTCGTAGCCAACGAATATTCCTCCGACTTTGAACCCCTGCCCAGCGTCGCCAGAGCGCTGAATTTCCGCCTGACGGGGAGAGACTGGAAAATGGGCGGCGGCGGCGTTCACAGTTCAGAGCTCGCCGTAACGGTCAGCAACAGCGGGCCTTTTACCGTAACGACGCCCAATGGCGGGGAAAACATTGCCGCAGGAAGTAATACGACCGTGACCTGGAATGTAAATGGTACCGACGCCTTTTGCTCCACCGTAAACATCCGGTTATCGGTAGATGGAGGCGTTTCCTTCCCTTACCTTTTGTTGGGAAATACTCCCAACGACGGAACGCAAAGCGTTTCCCTTCCACCAGGAATAGCCAGCACATCTGCCGCCAGACTGATGGTGGAATGCGCAGATAATGACTGCGTCGTCTTTTTCGATATCAGCAATGCCAATTTTAGTATTACCTCCGACTGCCATGTACAGGGCAGCACTCTTTGCCCGGCCAGTCCGCAGGTCAGCCCAATTGGCGATCCCGCTCTGAACCTGGAGCTGAGTCATGTTTTTGGCGGACCTCTCACTCAAAAAACCTTCAACATCAACAGTTCAAGTCCTCTCGGCCCCATTGCAAATGCTACTGTCTGGCAGGGTACTACCTGTCAGACAGCATGGTACCAAAATGAAAAATACGATATGCTCGATTTTGTCGTGGAAAGCTCAGGAAGCTATACCATCACCAACAATTCCGGAGGTCAGATCATTTTTTCCGTTTTTGAGGCTGATGGATACAATCCTTCTTCTCCCTGCTCATCTGCTTTCATAGGGTCGAATTCCTGGGGGGCAATTTCCTGGTACAATTATGCAGATCTTGAATTAGACGCCTGTACCCTTTACAAAATTGTGGTATGGACAGTCCAGGGCGGCGTTGGGTCTCCAACTTTTACCTTTTCAGGAGGAGGAAATATTTACGTCTCCACCAGCGGTCCTGGATCGGGATACAGCTATACATATATAGCCGTGGATTCCGGCAACCAGATAGTCGTCGTCAATTCAAACTCTGATTTTACAGGGTTAGGGATTGGCGCCTACCAGATTTATGGCGCTTCCTATTACAGCGGAAGCGGTCCGGTACCGGCGCAGGTAAATCCTGCCGGCTGGGTAGGTCAGTCCCTGGAAGCGGTTCTCGGTAGCGGAGAATGTACACTGTTTAGCGCTAATTCCAAACCCGTCACTGTCACGCCGGCAGGAGGGGCGACTAATATCTCCATTACCGGTTCGCCTTCTCAATTTGAAGGGAACTCCGGCTCGACCCCTTTCAATTTTACAGTTAATCGAACGGGGAATATTTCGGTTGAAACGACAGTAGACTGGGCCGTCGCCGGCTCGGGCGCCAATCCGGCCGATGCAGCCGACTTCACAGGCGGAGTACTCCCTTCCGGAACTATCACCTTTCCTTCCGGATCTCCCGCTCCTCAAACAATTACCGTCAACGTCAGTGGCGATACAGACTTTGAGTTTGATGAAGGATTTACCGTGACGATCTCCAATCCTGTCAACGCTACCATTACAGTAGGTTCAGCTAATGGAATGATCTTAAACGACGATGCAGGAACCGGCTGCTATGCATCCTATTGCACTGCCGGACAGACTTTAGGAAGTTGCGGAGGCGGAGGCGAATTCATCAGCAATGTTACTTTTAATACCATTGGCAATTCTTCCACCTGTTCAGAGTCATTGCCGACGGGTTATACTGATTATACAACTATCAGCACTACATTAACGGCAGGCTCTTCCTATACGTTAAATGTCACTAATGGAGACCCCTATTCTGGTGGAGGAGATAATTGCAGAGCCTGGGTTGACTGGAATGGAGACGGAGATTTTTCAGACCCTGGAGAACAGTTTGTTCTGACAGGTTCTGGCATAGGAAACGGACAATTCTTTACCACATCGGTAACTGTTCCCAATGACGTAACGGTCAGCTCTACGAGAATGAGAATAAGGATTACCTGGAGTTCCACGCCGACGGCCTGCGGAAATAGCAACTATGGAGAAACTGAAGATTACTGTATCAGCCTCCTAAGTCTGCCCGGCGTTGCCATTAGCGGCAATCCTTCACTGAACGAAGGTAATTCCGGCTCCACGCCTTTCACTTTTACCGTTACCCGCAGCGGAGATTATTCAAATGCATCTTCTGTCAACTGGGCGGTCACAGGTTCGGGCGCCAGTCCGGCTAATGCAGCGGATTTCGCAGGGGGCGTTTTCCCCTCCGGTACCGTCGCTTTTCCTCCAGGCTCTTCCGTTCCGCAAACGATTACCGTCAACGTCAATGGAGATACGGACTTTGAACCCGACGAAGGATTCACCGTGACGATTTCCAATCCCGTCAATGGCAACATTACCCAGGCTACCGCTTCAGGTACTATTCTAAACGACGACCCGACCCCCATTCCCAATATCGCCATCAGTGGAAATCCGGTGAAAAATGAAGGTAATTCCGGCTCCACGCCTTTCACTTTTACCGTTACCCGCACGGGGTATTTAGTGAATCAAAGCACGGTCAACTGGGCGGTCACAGGTTCGGGCGCCAGTCCGGCTAATGCAGCGGATTTCG
>CAZXQI010000016.1:18846-22934 GCA_964643005.1 uncultured Saprospiraceae bacterium
CTTCCGTTCCGCAAACGATTACCGTCAACGTCAATGGAGATACGGACTTTGAACCTGACGAAGGATTCACCGTGACGATTTCCAATCCCGTCAATGCCAATATTACCCAGGCTACCGCTTCAGGTACTATTCTGAATGACGATGATAGTAGCTGCCCTGACAACCTCCATATAACAGGCGTTATTTCCAGCAATACCTACCATGCTGCACAAAACATTACTTCTGACGGCGCTGTACCCAATGGAAATAGTGTCATTTTTAAAGCGGGAACTGGCGTTGAATTGCAGCCAGGCTTTGAGGTATCTTTGGGCGCAACCTTAGAAGTCATCATAGAGGGCTGTACGCCGCTTATTCCGCCCTTGCCTGCTGAGGAGAAGAAGTAGGGCGAGAGGAATTGGCGTTTTTGGCAGGCTGCCGCAAAATATTTAATAATGCGATTTTGAAAAAAATGATTTTCATTTTAGGCATTGTCATGAATAAATTTAGAACATCCGGTATTCTCATTTTTCTGTGTTTCAGTTTTTTCCAGATTCAAAATCTTTATTCTCAAAAATGGATAGAGATGGCGGAAAAAAAGGCTGATTTTCAAAGTATTCGAGATTCATTTGAGATGCGTTGGGACGGTGTACCCTACCAGAAAGGAAAGGGCTACAAGCAGTTTCGTCGTTGGGAATGGTTCATGGAACAGCGCATGTATCCTTCCGGCGATTATTTCAATCCCATGGCAGCCTGGGAAGAATGGGAAAAAATTAAAAAAACCGGCGTCGTCAGTCAGGAAAAGAGCCAGGGCGACTGGACGCCCTTAGGCCCTGATAACTGGACGAATACCGACGGCTGGAATCCCGGCAATGGGCGCATCAACGTCATTGCACAGGATCCGAATGATCCCAACACCATTTATATCGGAGCGGCGTCCGGCGGGCTTTGGAAATCAGTTGACGGAGGAGAAAGCTGGGACAATCTGACGGACAATCAGGCTGTGCTGGGGGTCTCGGGTATAGCCGTGAACCCTAATAATTCCAATGTCATCTATATTGGCACGGGAGACGGCGATGGTTTCGACACTTACAGCGTCGGCGTGTTGAAGTCCGTAGATGGAGGGCTTAACTGGAGTACAACAGGACTCAACTGGACGGTTTACGATGGCCGCGCAGTCCGGCAATTGCTATTGCATCCCGCTAATCCGGACATACTTTTCGCAGCCACCAGCGCCGGCCTTTTCAAGACTACAAATGGCGGCGACGCCTGGACGCTGGTACAAAGCGGAAATATGCAGGGCGTGGAGTTTCATCCGGGCAATCCTGAGATAGTTTATTCCTGTAGCGACAAGTTTTTCCGCTCTACCAATGGCGGCTCCAATTTTCTGGAAATTACTTCCGGCCTCCCCGGTTCCTCTACGGTTAACCGTTTTAAAATAGCGGTTTCTGCCAACCAGCCCGACTGGGTGTATGTGTTGGCGGGCAAAGCTACGGACAGCACTTTCAAAGGGCTTTATCACTCAGGTAATAGCGGGGCGTCTTTTGTTACAAAAACAGAAACGCCCAATATGTTTGGGTACGACCAATACGGAAATGACGATGCGGGACAGAGCTGGTACGATATGGCCATAGCCGTCAACCCGACTAATGCCAATGAAATCTTTATTGGCGGGGTGAACATTTGGAAGTCAGGCGATGGCGGCTCCAACTTCAGCATCAACACCCAATGGTATTTCCCTAATTCCATTGGATACGTACACGCCGACATCCATGCATTAGCCTATTTTGGAAATCGTCTGTACTGCGGAAGCGATGGCGGCATTTATAAAACAGACAATAATGGAACTAATTGGCAAAACCTGACAAACGGAATCAGCATCATGCAGTTCTACGATATTGCCATAGCGCCGACGAATCCCGATTTAATTTTGGCCGGCGCACAGGACAATGGAACCAATCTCTACAATGGCAGTTCCACCTGGGCGCATGTCATCGGAGCGGATGGCATGGTGGCCAATATAAATCCCCAGAACCCGGATATCATGTATGGCGCTGTACAATATGGAGATATTTTCAGGTCCACTAATGGAGGCAATACCTTTTCCTCAATCGTTGGAACCAATGATTTTGGCGAATCGGCAGCCTGGGTCGCACCTTACGTCCTCAGCCCGAACGATCCCAATACGATTTATTTGGGATATCGCTCTGTTTACAAATCCGTCAATGGAGGCGATACCTGGACGGCGCTCAATAGTGTGGGAAATAGCGACGTAATCAATAATATTGCCGTTGCTGCTTCCAATACCAATGTAATATACGTCAGCAAATATGAAAAGATATATCAAACGCAAAACGGCGGCAATTCCTGGACAAATATAACCGCCGGGCTGCCCAATCTTTATATGACCGATATTGCGGTGGATCCAAATGACGCCAACAGGCTATGGGTCACTTTTTCAGGTTATAGTTCAGGGTCAAAAATCTATCAGTCCAATGACGGAGGCGCCCATTGGACCAATTTGTCATACAGCCTTCCCAATCTGCCGGCCAACTGCGTCACCTTTGATTTCTTCGAAGAACAATTATATATCGGGATGGATGTCGGTATATTTTCAAAACAAATAGACGACAATGGCTGGACTCCCAATGTGGCGGGTCTGCCCAATGTCATCATCAATGATCTCGAAATAAATTTCATCAACAGGAAGATATATGCGGGGAGTTTTGGACGTGGTGTCTGGGTGGCTGATCTCAATGACGATGGAACCTACATAGCCATCAACGGCAACCTCAATATAAACGAGGGTGATTCAGGTCCAAGCCCGTTTACCTTTACCGTGATGCGCATGGGCGATATTGCCAACGGGTCTTTGGTGTCTTGGTCGGTCGCCGGCTCAGGAACTAATCCCGCTGATGCAGAAGATTTCACAGGCGGCGTCTTCCCCTCCGGAACCGTCTCTTTCCCTCCTGGATCTTCCGCTCCGCAAACCATTACCGTTAACGTCAATGGAGATACAGATCTTGAACCTAATGAAGAATTCACCGTCTCTCTGTTCGATCCCGTCAATGCCAGCGTAACATCGGGCACAGCCATTGGCATTATCTTAAATGACGATGTAGGAACCGGATGCTACGCCCCCTATTGCACTGCCGGGCAGTCTTTGGGAAGCTGCGGAAGCGGAGATGAATTCATCAGCAATGTTACTTTTAATACCATTGACAATTCTTCCTCCTGTTCGGAGTCATTGCCCTCCGGCTATACCGATTACACGAATATCGGCACGACATTAATGGCCGGAGCTACCTATACGCTTAGCGTCACCAACGGAGGCCCCTATTCAAGTGGAGATAAATGCCGCGCATGGTTTGACTGGAATGGAGACGGAGATTTTTCTGATACCGGGGAACAGTTTATTCTGACCGGTTCGGGTATCGGTAACGGGCAATTCTTTACAATATCTATAACGGTTCCCAACGACGTAACGGTTAGTTCAACAAGAATGAGAGTAAGGGTTACCTATGGTTCCAATCCGACGCCTTGCGGAAGTAGTAATTACGGAGAAACGGAAGACTACTGTATCAGTATAATTAGCATACCCGACATTGCCATTAGCGGCAATCCTACACTAAACGAAGGCGACTCCGGCTCCGCACCTTTCACATTTACGGTTAGCCGCACGGGGTATTTAGCTGATCAAAGCGCGGTCAACTGGGCGGTCGCAGGTTCAGGCGCCGACCCTGCCGACGAGGACGACTTCACGGGCGGAGTATTCCCCTCCGGAACGCTCACTTTCCCTCCAGGTTCATCCGCTTCGCAAACTATAACCGTCAATGTCAATGGGGATACCGACTTTGAACCAGACGAAGGGTTTACCGTCGCACTCTACAACCCCGTCAATGCCGATATTGCGCAGGCTAACGCTTCGGGGACGATTTTAAATGACGACCCGGTTCCCATCCCGGACATCGCCATCAGCGGAAATCCGGTAATAAATGAAGGCGACTCCGGTTCTGCGCCTTTCACATTTACGGTTAGCCGCACGGGGTATTTAGTGGATCAAAGCGCGGTCAACTGGGCGGTCGCAGGTTCAGGCGCCGACCCTGCCGACG